>NZ_JBTREW010000028.1:0-58014 GCF_054823925.1 Bacillus sp. F9_6S_D1_P_5
GTCCCCGCAACCAAATGGTCCCGTGGTGTAGTGGTTAACATGCCTGCCTGTCACGCAGGAGATCGCCGGTTCGACCCCGGTCGGGACCGCCATTTTTACATAAAGGCTCGGTAGCTCAGTCGGTAGAGCAGAGGACTGAAAATCCTCGTGTCGGCGGTTCGATTCCGTCCCGAGCCACCATTTTGAAATTACGAGCCGACTTAGCTCAATTGGTAGAGCAACTGACTTGTAATCAGTAGGTTGGGGGTTCAAGTCCTCTAGTCGGCACCACTTTCAAAATGAGCCATTAGCTCAGTTGGTAGAGCATCTGACTTTTAATCAGAGGGTCGAAGGTTCGAGTCCTTCATGGCTCACCATTTACAATTTAATGCGGGTGTAGTTTAGTGGTAAAACAAGAGCCTTCCAAGCTCTGGTCGAGAGTTCGATTCTCTTCACCCGCTTTCAATTATGGGCCTATAGCTCAGCTGGTTAGAGCGCACGCCTGATAAGCGTGAGGTCGATGGTTCGAGTCCATTTAGGCCCACCATAATTGTTCCGCAGTAGCTCAGTGGTAGAGCTATCGGCTGTTAACCGATCGGTCGTAGGTTCGAGTCCTACCTGCGGAGCCATATTATAGAGAAGTACCCAAGTGGCTCAAGGGGCTCCCCTGCTAAGGGAGTAGATCGCTAACGCGGTGCGAGGGTTCGAATCCCTTCTTCTCTGCCAGTAACTGGCCCGTTGGTCAAGTGGTTAAGACACCGCCCTTTCACGGCGGTAACACGGGTTCGAATCCCGTACGGGTCATACTAAAAGAGATAGCATAATCTGCTATCTCTTTTTTGTTGTGTAAAAGTGGACTTTAGATAGTCTGCTTTTTTTATGGGTTTCTTGTATACTTTTTCTATTTGAATCGTCTAACTAATATTTCTATCTGGATTTCTGGTGTCTTTTTTTTATGCTGAGTATTAATCATTGCAATAAATTGTAGAAGATTTATGTATATGCACTTATTTTTGCAACCTTTTTATTCTCTCATTCGACTATATTAGTAAAGGGAGGAAGAAATAAAATGGACATATCCTATCTAGTAAAACAAGCAACAAGAGGAAATGATCAAGCATTTGAACAACTCATTACTCTTGTTCGTCCGAAATTATATCGAACAGCCTATTCTTATGTAAGAAATGAACAAGATGCACTGGATATATACCAAGAAACAATTTATGAAGCGTATCTTTCATTGAAAAAATTAAAAAAGCCCGAGAAATTTCAAAGTTGGATTACCAAAATTCTTGTTTTTAAATCCATTGATTTTGTAAGAAAATCCTCTAGACAATTTGTTGTGGATGATGAAATATTCGCCAATTTATGTACAGAAGAGAGCATGAATAAATTAGAACAATCATTGGATTTAACCGAGGCATTTAATTTCTTAGATCCTACTTACAAAACTATTATTTTATTAAGGTATTATCACGATTTATCTATTAAGGAAATTGCTGAGGTTCTTAATTCTCCAGAAGGAACGGTAAAATCTCAATTACATCGAGCAAAGCAAGCTTTACGCCCCATTTTAACGGAGGGATATAGTTATGAATAAAGAAGAATTTAATCACCATATCAATGATATTCCTATACCAGAAAACAGGTTAATTCAAAGAGAAAAAACAGCCATTCTTCAAGCTAAGAAAAATCAATACCGTAGAACAAAAACAATCAAGTATTCTAGTCTTGTTGCTTGTGGAATATGTGTTTCTCTCTTAGGTTTTGGATTCATTTCTCCTACTATGGCAAAGACATTATCGAGTGTTCCAGTTATAGGCCCCATTTATGCGCAATTTAATGATATTGCTTCTGATAAAATTGAAAAGGATGAGCTTGCTACATCAATTGAAAGACAAGATAACCATAGTGGTTTAACGATGAATGTGAAAGAAGCTGTTTACGATGGTGGACGTTTAGTGATTACAGTTGAATACAAAGGAGAAAATACTATTTCAAATACCAATGAAGAGAAAGCTGGACTTAGTTATGTAACCATTAATGGGAAAGAAGTCAGATCTGCAATTGGTTCTACTTCACAGAAATCAAAAGCAGGAAACACCATTATCGAGCAGCATGAATTTACTCTGGCTAATTACGGTGAATTTGGTGATAAAATTGATGTTTCCGTCCATGGGGAAGATTTATTTGGAAAAACAGGAACATGGAACGTAGCATTTCCTCTCACAAAAGTTGAAGGTGAGATTCGTAAATTTACTCCTAATATAAAAACATTAACGAAAGATAATCTGTATGCATTAACCGTAGATCAAGTAACCTTTTCTTCACTTTCAACGAGGATTGATTTGACCTTTGATTATCCAAAAGAAATGGAAGTTAATGATAGCTGGCCAGCACTTGATTATACTGTTACTGATGATAAAGGAAAAATCTACGAAGGAGTCAGCTTGCAAGTTGGTAGTACGGGACTATATGGACACCATATTGTTTTAGCTCTTCCGCCGATGGATAATCCTCCAAAATCCTTAACAATTGAGCCCGTGTATCTTAGTGGTCTAAATGATACATTAAAAAATGGAGGTGCTGAAGATTTGAAAACGACTGTATTGCTACAATAATTGAAGAGCTTGGCTAGGTTTCCATGTCTATTGAATGTTAATAAGTGATAGTATGTTAACTTGACGTGTATGGAAAAAATATCACTATCCAGCTAAGATAAATTTGTATCCATATA
Organism: Bacillus sp. F9_6S_D1_P_5; assembly: GCF_054823925.1. Lineage (NCBI taxonomy): Bacteria > Bacillati > Bacillota > Bacilli > Caryophanales > Bacillaceae > Bacillus > Bacillus sp. F9_6S_D1_P_5. Next base: position 2,717 of record NZ_JBTREW010000028.1, read on the forward strand.
ATCAAAAAACGCTATTCTTTTGTAGAAATATACAGAAAGGATGGCGTTTTTTATGCTGTTATTATTGTCGAGTTTTGTCGGTAAGTCGATAAATTTCAAAAATCGCTGATATATTTGAAGTTACAGTCGATATATTCTAAAAATCGCCGATATAATTTCACTTACCGACAAAAACCATAGAAAAACCCTTTCACAATCTAAAGAAAACGCCTCCATTGAAATGGATTCCACACCTATTCTAATAACTTTACACTCTATGTGAAAAAGTTCACAATTAGGTCATAATTTGTGAAGTAATTCACAATAATACGTGCTACAATATGAATGTAAAGAAGTTAAACAACATTAAATTAGTATTTTAATTAATTACTTAAACAATCATAAAAAAATATATGTGAACAATAGAGAGGGGAAATTAACATGAAAAAAGGTATCAATCGTGTAGTATTAGTAGGAACAGGAGCTGTAGGTTGTAGTTACGCTTACTCAATGATCAACCAAGGTGTAGCTGAAGAATTCGTACTAGTAGATGTTAATGAAGCAAAAGCAGAAGGAGAAGCAATGGACTTAAGCCATGCGGTACCATTCTCTCCAGCAGCAACAAAAGTTTGGAGCGGTAGCTATGCAGATTGTAAAGATGCAGATTTAGTAGTTATCACTGCTGGATTACCACAAAAGCCAGGTGAAACTCGTTTAGACTTAGTTGAGAAAAATACAAAGATCTTTAAACAAATCGTTCGCGGTATTATGGATAGCGGATTCGATGGAATCTTCTTAATCGCAACTAACCCAGTTGATATTTTAACTTACGTAACTTGGAAAGAATCTGGTTTACCAAAAGAGCGCGTAATCGGTTCTGGTACTACTTTAGACTCTGCTCGTTTCCGTTACATGTTAGGTGACTACTTAGATGTAGATCCACGTAACGTTCATGCCTACATCGTTGGTGAGCACGGTGACACTGAACTTCCAGTATGGAGCCACGCTACTGTAGGTGTACAAAAACTAGAAACAATTTTAGCTAACAACGAGCAGTACAAACAAGAAGACTTAGATAAAATCTTTGAAAATGTACGTGATGCAGCCTACCATATCATTGAACGTAAAGGTGCAACTTACTACGGAATCGGTATGTCACTACTTCGTGTAACTAAAGCAATCTTAAGCAACGAGAACAGCGTATTAACTGTATCTGCATACCTTGAAGGTCAATATGGTGAGAAAGATGCTTACGTAGGTGTTCCAGCTGTTATTAACCGCCAAGGTGTACGTGAAATCGTAGAACTTGAGTTAAATGAAGAAGAAAAAGTGAAATTCGCTCATTCTGTAAAAGTATTAAAAGAAACAATGGCACCAGTACTATAATAATTGCTAAATAATTCAGAGGCGGGAAACTGCTTCCTACCTCTGAGTTTTTATATAATTTAATATAAATTCCTTTTCCGGTTTCCCTTGTATATCCCCAATATACCCCTTTTGCTGGATAAGGGTCGTTTATAGAAAAGAGCACTCTATTTTATATAGAGTGCTCTTTATGATTATTTTTTAGGCGTTAATCCTAATTTCTTTAAAATATCTGCAAGTGTACCGCTGTTTGATTTTTCAACAGGTGTTTGTGATTTAGATGCATCAGGACCTTTCTTCAAGAAGTTCTTTTCAACGAAGCGAATATCTTTTTCGTCGACAATGCCATCTTTGTTAAGGTCACCGTCTTTTACAGATAGTCCCTTTTTACCGTAATTGCTAGCGATAATTTCAGCATCTTTTATATCAATTACTTTATCGCCATTTACATCACCTGCAAGGTTTTCATCAAGGCGTGCATAATAATATTGGCCAAGTAGCTTACCGTCTTTTTCAGTACTTAAACTCGTTGTTGGACAGCTTGAAATGAGTTACTAGATGTTTCAGAATCACTAAAATAGGCGAATACACCGCCGAATGTAAGGGATAAGCCGAGCGTTGCTGTGACAACTCCCATTCCAACCTTTTGTTTTAATGATATAAGAAAGCCCCCTAATTTAATTTTTTATCAAACTTTCGCCCGGAGTATGGATAGAGTAAACATAGTGTTTCAGTATGAATTATATTTGCGAAGGTTTACTGTTCTTTATTGAGAACAAGTGTATGCTTATGAATTTTCCATTTCAATAAAATTGTGACGAAAAATGTTGAGAAACATTTTTTTATGACAGATTATTTTGTTACGATTTTAAGTGATACATAACGTGTAAAATAGGATAAACCTAATGAAATAAAGGTTGAGAAATAAATAATAGGATGAAAGACTAATAGAAAATGAAGCGTTTTCAATGAATATTCGTCAAAATTCGATATTTTATATGGTTAATGTGAACATTTTAAGCGAAATTAAAGAAAAATACGTATATTTTTAAAAAAATAACAAGGATATTTCAGTTTTTCGCAGAATTGATAAAGTATAAAAAATTCTGTCATCTTAGTGAGGTGAGCATATTGAGTGTAATAAATTGTGAAGAAGTGAAACGAGATGAGTTTCATACAGAAAAGTACTATGACAGTTATAACATCTTTGGTGCACATGTTGTGACGGAAGATGAGATGCGAGGTGTACGATTTACAGTATGGGCTCCTCATGCGAAAGCAATGAGTGTTGTTGGAGATTTTAATGAATGGGATTATGAGCAACATAAGATGCTACAAGTGACAGAAGAAGGAATCTGGTCCTTGTTTATACCGCATATTGAAGAAAGGGAAATATACAAATATGCGATTGAAACGATGGCTGGTGACGTCATTTTTAAGGCGGATCCGTATGCTGTGTATGCAGAAGTAAGACCGAATACGGCATCTGTAGTTTTTGATATAAAGGGATACGAATGGAATGATAAAAACTGGAGTCGTAAGAAAAAGAAAAAATCAGTTTATAAAGAAGCGATGACAGTTTATGAATTACATTTCGGTTCTTGGAAAAAGAAAGAAGATGGAACACTGTATTCTTACAGGGAAATGGCAGAAGAACTCATTCCTTATGTGGTAGAACATCAATTTACACATATTGAAATTATGCCGCTTGTTGAGCATCCATATGATCGTTCTTGGGGATACCAAGGGACGGGATATTATGCAGCAACGAGTAGATTCGGCACGCCACATGATTTGATGCATTTTGTCGATGAATGTCATAAATATGGAATCGGTGTCATTTTAGATTGGGTGCCGGGGCATTTTTGTAAAGATGCTCACGGTTTATATTTGTTTGATGGGACACCGACTTATGAATATAAAGATAAAGATGTGCAAGAAAATCCGGTATGGGGAACTGTCAATTTTGATTTAGGAAAGAGGGAAGTACGTAATTTCTTAATTTCAAATGCGTTATTTTGGATGAGATATTTCCACATTGATGGTTTCAGAGTGGATGCAGTTGCAAACATGCTGTACTGGAATAAAGAAGGACAGGAGCAAAGTAATGAGCACGCTGTTTCATTTTTACGAGAGTTAAATGAAGCGGTGTTCGCAGAAGATGAAGATTTTCTTATGACAGCAGAAGACTCAACAGCTTGGCCACTTGTAACAGCTCCAACGTATGAAGGTGGGCTTGGATTCAATTACAAATGGAATATGGGCTGGATGAATGATGTGCTGAAATATATGGAGTGTGCGCCTGAGTACAGGAAGTATATTCATGAGAAAATGACGTTCTCTTTAGTATATGCTTACTCTGAAAACTTCATATTACCGCTTTCTCATGATGAAGTCGTTCATGGGAAAAAGTCGTTATTAAATAAAATGCCAGGAGAGTACTGGGATAAGTTCGCTCAACTTCGTTTATTATATGGATATTTCTTTACTCACCCAGGAAAGAAATTACTTTTCATGGGAGGAGAATTCGGGCAGTTTGATGAGTGGAAAGACCTTGAAGATTTAGATTGGAATTTACATGATTTTGAAATGCATCGTTATATGCATGATTACTTTAAAGAGCTCATAGCATTGTATAAGCGCTCCAAACCACTTTGGCAGCTTGATCATTCGCCTGAAGGATTTCAGTGGATAGATGCTAATAATCATGAGCAAAGTATTTTCTCGTTTATTCGCCAAGGGGATAAACAAGAAGATACGTTAGTTGTCGTATGTAATTTTACGAAAGCTACATATGAAAACTATAAAGTAGGTGTACCAGATTTCGAGTCTTATAACGAGATTTTAAATAGTGATGCTGAGCAATATGGCGGATCAGGGCAAGTAAATAAGAAACGCCTTAAGGCGATTCAAGAACCGTATCATAATCAACCAGCACATGTAGAAATTACAATTCCACCATTTGGCGTATCCATATTACGACCAGTGAAGACGAGAAAGGGGAGCAAAAAACAAGATGGCTCAAAAACAAAAGTGCGTAGCAATGTTACTAGCAGGGGGAAAAGGTAGTCGATTAAGTGCATTAACAAAAAATTTAGCCAAGCCAGCTGTTCCATTTGGTGGTAAATATCGCATTATTGATTTTACGCTAAGTAACTGCGCGAATTCTGGTATTGAAACGGTTGGGATTTTAACGCAATATCAACCACTAGAACTTCATAATTATATCGGAATTGGCAATGCGTGGGATTTAGACCGAGTAAGCGGTGGAGTCACAGTATTACCTCCTTATGCGGAGTCTTCAGGTGTGAAGTGGTACACAGGTACGGCAAGTGCCATTTATCAAAACTTAAACTATTTAAGTCAATATGAACCAGAGTATGTTCTCATTTTATCAGGCGATCATATTTATAAAATGGATTACAGTAAAATGCTAGATTACCATATTGAGAAAGAAGCGGACGTTTCGATTTCTGTTATTCAAGTGCCTTGGGATGAGGCGAGTCGTTTCGGCATTATGAATACGAACGAAGAGATGGAGATTGTTGAATTTGAGGAGAAACCGCAATTTCCAAGAAGCAATCTTGCATCAATGGGAATTTATATTTTTAACTGGGCAATTTTGAAAGAGTATTTAGAAATGGATGCAAGAAACCCTGAATCTAGTAATGATTTCGGAAAAGATGTACTTCCGCTTTTATTAGATGAAGGGAAGAAGCTAATGGCGTATCCATTTGAAGGATATTGGAAAGATGTTGGTACAGTGAAGAGCTTATGGGAAGCGAATATGGATTTACTGCGCGATGAAACATCACTGAATTTAAACGACCGTGACTGGCGTATTTATTCTGTTAATCCAAACGAACCACCTCAATATATTGCTGAAAAGGCAAAAGTAGAAGAATCACTTATTAACGAAGGATGCGTCATTGAAGGGGACGTGAAGCATTCTGTCTTATTCCAAGGGGTGACGGTGGAAGAAGGTAGTATGGTTATTGATTCTGTCGTTATGCCAGGAGCGAAGATTGGAAAAAATGTTGTAATTGAAAGAGCGATTGTTGGATCGGAAATGGTTATTGAAGATGGAACAATTATTCGTCCAGAAAAGAATGTTGACGATGTAGTACTCATTGCTGAAGGGAAATAGAAAAGGGGGATGAAATGAATGGGAGAAAAAATGTTAGGAATTATTAATGCAACGGGAAGTTTTCCTTCCTTAAAGAAAGTAACAGGGCATCGTTCACTAGCGGCGTTACCGTTTGGGGGCCGTTATCGACTCATTGATTTCATGCTTTCAAATATGGTGAATTCTAATATTCATAGTGTGGCAGTTTTTACAAGCCATAAAAACCGTTCACTAATGGACCACGTTGGTTCAGGCAAACAGTGGGATTTAGATAGAAAACGAGACGGACTGTTTTTATTCCCCCCAAATTGCCAATGTGATCAAGATGAATTTGGATCTTTTGCGCATTTTAGAAGACATATTGATTATTTTCTAAGAAGCAGAGAAGAGTACGTCGTTATTACGAATAGCCATCTCGTAACAGCATTAAACTTCCAGGCGGTGTTAGAGCGACATATACATACGGCAGCTGATATTACTGAAGTTTGCCATGAAGGGGTTTCGCTTCAAACATACGTGTTAAAGAAACAATTACTGTTAGATTTATTCGAGTCATATAAAGATGTGGAGCAATATAGCTTATTTGATGTAGTGAGAGAAAAGCGCGGAAAATCACTGCATATTGCTACGTATGAGCATACAGGATATGTAGCGATTATTGATTCGATTGAAAGTTACTATAAACATAGCTTAGAAATTTTGCAACCTGCTATTTGGAAGCAATTATTTAAGAAAGAAGCACCGATCTTTACGAAAGTAAAAGATGAACCACCAACTCGCTACTTAAAGGGTGCAGCTGTGAAAAATACGATGATTGCAAACGGCAGTATTATCGAAGGTGAAGTAGAAAATAGTGTTGTCTCCCGTTCTGTTAAAATTGGGAAAGGTTCAATTGTTCGTAATAGCATTATTATGCAAAAGAGCCAAATTGGAGATAACTGTATAATAGACGGTGTTATTATTGATAAAGATGTGAAAATTGGTGATGGTGTTGTGCTAAAAGGAAATGCCGATGAGCCATACGTTATTGAAAAAGGAAGCGTTCAAAACAGTACGATTAATAGTTATTCCTAAAAGAATCAGTGGGGGTTTTCCTCCACTGATTAAAGTTTTAATTCAAATGAAAACTCGAAGGGAGGAAGCTGCAAGGGAAGTAGTATAAGCTTTTCGTGCAGTGGGACAACAAGTGAATATTTTATTTGCAGTATCAGAATGTGTACCATTTGTTAAATCGGGAGGCTTAGCTGATGTAGCAGGTGCGCTCCCAAAAGAGCTAAAAAAATTAGGTGTGGACGTTCGCATTATACTCCCGAATTATAGTCTTATTCCGCAAAAATTAAGGGATGGATGTACGTTACATAAAGTAATTAACGTCCCACTTGGGTGGAGAAATCAATATTGCGGAATTTTAAAAGGTGAGCAAGACGGGATTACGTATTACTTAATAGATAATGAGTATTATTTTAAGAGGGATTCTCTGTATGGTCATTATGATGATGGAGAGCGTTTTTCTTATTTTTCGAAAGCAGTTTTAGAGTGTATTCCTCATCTTGATTTCGAAGTGGATGTTCTTCATAGCCACGATTGGCATACAGCTATGGTTAATTTCTTACTACGTGAAAAGTATCAAGATAACCCATTATATGAGCATATTAAAACGGTATATACAATTCATAACTTGCAGTTCCAAGGTGTATTTCCTCCTGAAGTGATGTACGACTTGTTAGAACTTGGTGATGAATATTTCCATAGTGAGCAGTTAGAGTTTTATGGAAATGTGAACTTTATGAAGGGTGGAATTATCGCTTCTGATCAAATTACAGCGGTTAGCCCGACATACAAAGAAGAAATTCAATATGAGTTTTTCGGTGAGAAGCTAGATGGATTGTTACGAAAATATAATGATAAGCTTAGCGGCATCGTAAATGGAATTGATACGAGCGTATATAATCCAGAAACGGATTCGTATATTACTGCTCAGTACGATGCGGATTCATTATATGAAAAGAATGAAAATAAACGCGCCTTGCAGCGTTATTTTGGTTTGCCAGAAAAAGAAGATACACCAATTATTTCAATGGTAACGAGATTAACGAAGCAAAAAGGTCTTGATTTAGTACGTACTGTATTCCGAGAAATAATGGAGGAAGATGTACAATGTATTATTTTAGGGTCAGGTGATTCGGAATATGAGCAATTTTTTGAGTGGATGGCATACGAGTATCCTGAGAAGGTAAAAGTATATATCGGCTTTAATGAAGAATTAGCTCATCAAGTATATGCGGGAAGTGATTTATTCTTAATGCCATCACTATTTGAACCGTGTGGACTTGGACAACTTATCGCATTAGCGTACGGTACAATTCCGATTGTAAGAGAGACAGGCGGATTAAATGATACTGTACAATCTTATGAAGAAGAAACTGGAGAAGGAAATGGTTTCAGTTTCACGAACTTTAATGCACATGACATGTTGTACACGGTTCTTCGTGCAATTGAATTTTATCATGATAAACCGGTATGGGAGCAGCTTGTAAAACAAGCGATGACGGAAGATTACAGCTGGGAGAAGTCAGCTCTTGCTTATAAGAAATTGTATAAAAGTCTCATGGAATAACATGTAGGTGGTGAAGAAATGTTTACTCATGTTGAAAGTTTCAAATCAGCTTTTCTAGAAAAGTTAGAGACGATGTATGGTAAAAGTTTCAAAGATTCTACAACTCGTGATCAATACAATACGCTTGGGTACATGGTACGTGAGTATATGAATAGTCAATGGATTGCAACGAATGAAAGCTATCGGTCTGGAGAGCGAAAGCAAATGTATTACTTATCCATTGAGTTTTTACTTGGGCGTTTGCTTGGAAGTAACATATTAAATTTAGGCATCAGGGATGTATGTGAGCAAGGACTTTCTGAGCTTGGGATTTCGTTGCAAGAATTAGAAGAGGTGGAAGCAGATGCAGGTCTTGGAAATGGTGGACTTGGACGATTAGCAGCCTGTTTCCTTGATTCACTTGCATCTTTAAACTTACCAGGTCATGGGTGTGGCATTCGATACAAACACGGCTTATTTGATCAAAAGATTGTTGATGGTTATCAAGTTGAATTTCCAGAACAGTGGCTTCTTCATGAAAACGTATGGGAAGTAAGAAGACATGATCAAGCTGTGGAAGTAAGTTATTTCGGCAATGTTGAACCACTATACATTGATGGACGTTTAGAGTTTAGGCATACGAATGCAGAAGTGATTATGGCAGTACCGTATGATGTTCCAGTAGTAGGTTATGAGACGAGTACTGTAAATACACTTAGACTTTGGAATGCGGAACCAGTTCCTTTCCCGCAAAATTGCAAAGATATTTTGAAATATAAGCGTGAAACAGAGGCGGTATCGGAGTTTTTATATCCAGATGATACGCATGATGAGGGGAAAATACTTCGTTTGAAACAACAGTATTTCCTCGTATCAGCAAGTTTGCAAAATATCGTTCGTATGCATAGAGAAAGATATGGTGACCTTCGTCAATTACATGAGAAAATTGCGATTCATATTAATGATACACATCCAGTTTTGGCGATTCCAGAACTGATGCGTATTTTATTAGATGAAGAAAAACTAGCATGGGAAGAAGCTTGGCACATAACGACGCAAACGATTTCTTATACGAATCATACGACGTTATCAGAAGCACTTGAGAAGTGGCCAATTCACATTTTTAAACCGTTATTACCGAGAATTTATATGATTATTGAAGAGATTAATGAACGTTTCTGTCATGAACTTTGGGAACGTTATCCGTATGAATGGCATCGTATTGAAGAGATGGCGATTATTGCGCATGATCTTGTGAAAATGGCTCATTTAGCAATTGTCGGTAGCCATAGCGTAAACGGTGTTGCAAAAATTCATACGGAAATTTTAAAGCAACGTGAAATGCGATTGTTTTATGAGTTTTATCCAGATAAGTTTAATAATAAAACGAATGGAATCGCTCATAGACGCTGGTTAATGAAGGCGAATCCACAGCTGACAAACCTTATTTCAGAGGCGATTGGAACAGAGTGGAAGAAAGAACCGATTAAGCTTCAAGAGCTACAATTAGTTCAATACGATGCGAGTTTCCAAGAGAAGTTTGCAGAGGTAAAACAAGAGCGTAAAGAGATTTTAGCGGAGCGTATTCATAATAAAATGGGGATCACAATCGATCCTAATTCTATTTTTGATGTACAAGTAAAAAGACTGCATGCTTACAAGCGACAATTATTAAATGTTCTTCATATTTTATATTTGTATAACCGTTTGAAAGAGGATGCTAGTTTTACATTTTATCCGCGTACTTTTATTTTTGGAGCGAAAGCATCACCTGGCTATTACTATGCGAAAAAAATTATTAAATTAATTAATGAACTCGCAAGAAAAGTGAATAATGATCCGTACGTAAGCCAATATATGAAAGTTATCTTTCTAGAAAACTATCGAGTGTCTTTAGCGGAAGATATATTCCCTGCGGCCGATGTAAGTGAACAAATTTCAACTGCGAGTAAAGAAGCATCAGGAACAGGTAATATGAAATTTATGATGAATGGTGCGATCACACTCGGCACGTTAGACGGAGCTAATATTGAAATAAAAGACAGGGTCGGTGATGATAACTGTTTCATTTTCGGTTTAACAGCCGATGAGGTTCTTCATTACTATCAAAATGGTGGATATCGTGCAAGTGATTATTATCACCACAATATGCATATTAAAAAAGTAGTAGATCAGTTAACGAATGGTTTCTTTGCACATTCGGGAGCTGAATTTGAAGCGATTTACGATTCTCTCGTTATTCAAAATGATGAATATTTCGTTCTGCGAGATTTTGGTCCATATGCGGAAAGGCAAGAAGCTGTTGGTAGGGCTTATGAGAACCGAACGAAGTGGCTAGAAATGTCAATTTTAAATATTGCACAATCTGGTCATTTTGCGAGCGATCGAACGATTTTACAGTATAGTAATGAGATTTGGGGTATTGGTAATGCGGTTACACAGTATTAAGTGAAAGTCCCTTTTGAAGGGGCTTTTCTTTATGAAGTTGAAGTGGGGGAATGATGTATGGGAGATATGTGTGAGGAACTTAATTTAAAAACAGATAGATTACTATTAACGAAGATACAGTATTCACATGTAGATGATTTGTTTGAAGTGTATTCGAATCCAGAAGCAGCCATATATGTACCTAGGGACGTACATAAAACGAAAGAGGAAACGCATAGTTTACTAGAAAATATGCTTGCAACGATACAGGAAGGTAAAGCTATTATCTGGTCTATTGTGCTGAAGGATACTCAAAAAGTGATTGGGACGTGTGGAATATGGCTCATGCCGCATAATAGTGCATCGATCGGAGCTGTAATTAGCCCAGCGTATTGGGGGAAAGGACTTATTGTTGAAGCTTTCGAAGAACTCATTGAAATAGGCTTTCAGGAGCTGAATATAAACCGTATGGAAGGAAGATGTGATGCGGAGAATATAGCTTCTGAACGTGTGATGCAAAAGTTGAAAATGGTATATGAAGGTACATTGAGACAAAGTGTAAAAGTGAATAAAACGTATAGAGATGCGAAAGTGTATTCACTTTTAAAAGAAGAATATAATCACTTAAAAAACCGAGCTTAATCTCATTAAGCTCGGTTTTCTTTTTTTGCTTAAGAAAGAAATGGGATAGCGGTATATATAATACCTGTTCCACCATATTCTCCTGTCGCAAAGTATGAAAATGTAAAGAAACCTGTAAACGTAAAAATTACAATGAGAAAAAGTGCAAAGATAAATTTTAGCATGTAAGGTCCCCTCATCCAAAAATAACTTCATATATTATTATAGTATAAGGATATAAGGTTTCCAATCATTACCTGGTTAAAAATGAGAAGTCAGACATGTTTTGTATGTTGTCATGGCATGATTATTTGTAATAGATTTTGTGTTTTTTGTAAATGTCATGTTGTGATGAACGTGTGCATATTCCCAGTCTTGGTCATTAAAATGGACATTGCGCGGAGGGAGAAGAGGAACAACATCAAATAAATTAACGAAGCGAAAGCTACTCGCTACTTGTAGTTTATAGTAATTCCGAAAGGCGATATCTCCTACTTTTGGAGAGGCAAATGTGTAAAGACCGTACTGCGCAAATGCGGTGTTGATACGCGCATCGAGTATATGTAGTGTAGCGAGTGCACCGCCTAAGCTATGACCTGTTGCAAGAAGTTTTTTATGGGCTGGTAATGATACAAGCATATCCATAATAGAATCTCGGCAAGACTCATAAATGGAAAGAAAGCCGTTATGGACATTTCCGCTATTTAAAGCATATGGGTATGGTTTTTGGTTAACGAGTGAGTCGATAATCCAGTCTGTATCTGTTTGTGTCCCGCGAAAAGCTACAATAATGGTATCCTCAGATTCTAGTATGAATCCGAACCATTCTGTCGTTTGAATGGTTTTTCCTTGAAAGCCTTGTACATATTGAAAACCATCTGGTATTTCAAAAATCCCATTTTGTTTATATTGTTCATACGTTAACTCACAACAAGTAGCTAACAGTATGGCAGTATCTTTATCGAAGGATAAAGGAGTACGCATTCAGGAAGCCCTCCTTACGAAAAGGTATAGTTCAATATATGCAGTGAGGAACTTGATTCATTCTTTTGGAGTAGGGGAATAATTTGTATGCTTATTTAAATCAGTGGATGAAACTATATCGACTTATGGGCGAATCATGCAAAAATAAAACAGCGCCCCATAAGGGCACTGTTTACTCTTTTCCATCTAATAAACGACCAAGTCCACCTAAAACGCTACCTTCACCGCTGCTTTGAGCTGCTGGGCTTGTTAGGCGAGCTGCTAAGCGGCTAAGTGTTAAGGACTGAATCCAAACTGTTCCAGGTCCTTCTAACGTTGCGAAGAATAAACCTTCGCCGCCAAATAGAGCTGTTTTCACTTTTCCAACGAACTCGACATCGTAGTTAACATCTCTTGTCATAGCAACGAGACAACCTGTATCGATGCGAAGTTTTTCGCCAGGTTTTAGTTCACGCTTATATACAGTTCCGCCTGCATGCATGAAAGCAAGTCCATCACCTTCGAGTTTCTGCATGATGAAACCTTCACCGCCGAAGAAACCAGTTCCGATTTTTTTCGTAAACTCGATTCCGATAGAAACGCCTTTTGCTGCACAAAGAAATGCATCTTTTTGACAAACTACTTTTCCTTGATATTCTGTTAAATCTACAGGAACAATTTTACCTGGATAAGGGGCAGCAAATGATACGTGGCGCTTGCCGTGACCTGTATTTGTAAATACAGTCATAAACATGCTTTCACCTGTAACGAGACGCTTACCAGCGCCCATTAATTTTCCGAATAAACCTCCAGATGGGCCAGAACCATCACCGAAGATTGTTTCCATTTCTATGTAATCTTCCATCATCATCATTGCGCCAGCTTCTGCAATCACGCTTTCTTCTGGATCTAACTCAATTTCAACAAACTGCATATCATCGCCGTATAACTTATACTCGATTTCGTGTGCTCTCATTTTTTTCACCTCGTATGTAATAGATACTTATATTGTACAGAATTTAACAGGATTAGAATACTTTAGTTTTGTTAATTTTTTAATAAAGTGGGAGCATCGAAACTGATTATCAGCTCCCACCAATTGAGCTGTCTGCAAATGGCGGGATAAAATATGAATATGGAAATTCAACATTATATTAAAATTATAAAAAAATGGTGGAATGAAAGTGTTCTCATTTGACGTTTTGGATATAGCGTGATATAGTGAAATCACTATTGAGCTACATAATGTGGTACGGAAATAAAGCACGTTGAATTAAAGGCTGTAAGCTTGTTATACATTCATGTCCTTTATATCCACCTTTTCATGTGGATTCATAGTTTCATTTTTATTTAGGAGGTACATGACATGCAAACAGGTAAAGTTAAATGGTTTAACAGCGAAAAAGGTTTCGGTTTCATCGAAGTTGAAGGTGGAGACGATGTATTCGTTCACTTCTCAGCTATCCAAGGTGACGGATTCAAAACTTTAGAAGAAGGTCAAGAAGTTTCTTTCGAAATCGTTGAAGGTAACCGTGGACCACAAGCTGCTAACGTTACAAAAAACTAATTAGCTAGCGATAAAAAGCATTCCGATTTTCGGAATGCTTTTTTTTTATTCTTTGGAACTCGACTCATTTGAAGATAGTTCGCCCTTAAACGTACGCTCTTCAAAGTCATCAAGCATTTGTTCATATTCTTCATGCTCTTCCGTAGCGAAAACTTGCGGATTTTTTCCATACATATCCGTACCGATAAAGTTTTCAAAATCCTCTACGTATCCAACATTTTCCTCACTATTTACGTACATGCCATTATAGTTTTTCGAATCTCGTCTTTCTAAATCTGCTGGTGTTTCGGATGTTCCGTAATTGGCAACATCTTGCCATGAATCCTCAGCATCGTACCCTACAGAATGATCTTCATCACGTTTGTGAAATGAAGGAGATAACACTTCTTCTTCGACTGGTCGTGTATTCATATTTAATTTATTTGTCGTGTGCTGGATGCATGTTGTAGCAGTCGGCATTGCTTCTAATCTTTCAAACGGAATTTCTTCACCAGACACTTCGCAAATGCCGTACGTACCCGCTTCTATTTTTTGCAGGGCATGTTTCGTATCCTCAAGCTGTTTATGCCAAAGTTCAATAAGTCCGAAGTCTTTTTCGCGTTCATATAGCTCTGTTGCCATATCAGCCGGATGGTTATCATAGCTAGATAATTCTCCAACAGACTCGCGTTCAGATGCACGATCTTCATTTTCATGTGTTTGTATCGTTTGTTCTAGCTCTTGCTTTTGCTTTTCTAAAACGGATTTAAATTGATTTATTTGTTGTGGAGTTAACATAGTCGTCCACCTTCCTACAATTCAGTTTCTTTACATAGTATGAGCGTTGCGAGTAGGAATTATGAGCTGAAATTGGTATATGAAAAAGGAGCCGCGTTAGCAGCTCCTTTTAAAGGAAATATCCAAGTAATAATCCGATTCCCATTAAGAGACCGAAGATTGTATTTGTTTTTGCTGTTGCAATCATTGCAGGTACCATTTCCATTGGAATGCTTTTGCCGATAAAGCCTTTCGTCGCTTTAAATGCTTTCGGTGCACTTAAAAATACGATAAGCATCCATGGTGATACGATGCCCACGATAATTAAAGCAATTGTCCAAATGTAGGAAACGATGAACATAGAAGCAAGTACACCAACCGCTCTTTCACGTCCAACGAGAATGGCTAACGTTTTACGGCCATTTTCTTTATCGCCATCTAAGTCACGAATGTTATTAGCAAGTAAAATGGCACCAATTAAAATGGAGCTTGGAATAGATAATAAAATGACTTCTGATGTTACAGTTCCAGTTTGAATAAAGAATGAAATCCCAATAATGATAACACCCATAAATAATCCGGCTGTTAGCTCTCCAAATGGTGTATAGGCAATGGGAAGTGGGCCACCCGTATAAAGGTAAGCAACGGCCATACAAACAAGACCGATTGCAGCAAGCCACCAGCTAGAATTCATACAAATATAAACACCTAATAGTATTGCGATGCCGAAAAATCCAAATGCTAAGTTAAGCACTGTTTTTGGCTGAATGCCATCGCGAACGATAGCGCCGCCGATACCAACTGAACCTTCGTGATCAAGTCCTCTTTTATAATCAAAGTATTCATTAAACATGTTTGTTGCTGCCTGAATGAGAAGACAAGCAAGAAGCATTATAAGGAAAAGAGGGAGATGTATTTGATTTATACCTCCGACCTGCATTGCATAGGCTGTTCCGATGAAAACAGGAACGAAAGCTGCTGTTAATGTATGGGGACGTAGTAAACTCCACCAAATGCGCCAGCCTGTTTGCTTGCTTGGCTTTGGCGCCGTAGGAGAGGAATTCGTTTCGACGTTCATTTCCATGTTGAATCCTCCTTTGGTCACATATTGTACACAACTAAGTGTAGAAAAAGCATCATTTAGTGTCAACGTTTATTTTCTAGGAAGAGAAGGTGAATTTCTCAGAAATGCTAAACGTTGACAGGCCTTTCGTTTGAGGTGTATCTTAAAATCAAGCGTAATTATGACTATTTTTCGCCCATAGGGGGGAGACAATTGTGATTCAAACGAAACAAAAAGGCTTGCAAGAAGTTCTGAGTGCAGCCATTAAGCATGCAACTGATGAAAAAATATTGGTTAGTTTTGTAAAACAAATAGACTGGATGGATCCCCTTCTGTTTTATGCAGCAGGAAAAAGGATTGCATTCGAAAATAGATGTTATTTTGCAGACCCAGCTCAGCATGTAATATTTGCTGGAATTGGCTCTGTTTTCACTATAGCAACTGCTTCTCACAAACGCTTTCAAACTGCCCGTGATGAGTGGGATAAAGTAAAAGAGAAAGCATTTGTACAAAGAGAGAGATACGAGTTTGGAACAGGTCCTCTTTTATTTGGTGGGTTTTCATTTGACCAAGAAAAAGAGAAAACGGATTTATGGAAAGAATTTGAGGATACGACATTTTCACTACCAGCATTTTTATTAACTGTAAAAAATGAAAAAGCATGGTTAACAATGAATACATTCGTTTCAGCAACAGATTGTGCAGAAACTCTTTATAATGAAATTGTTTCTTTAGAAGAGAAAATTTTTGTGGAGAGCAAATGTGCATTAGAAGGATCGAAATTAACTGTTACTTCTAAAGTAGAAGTGGATCCGAAAGGCTGGATGAAGGCCATTGAGAAAGTGCAAGATGAAATGAAGCAGGGGAACGTACAGAAGGTTGTATTAGCGAGGGAGTTAAAAGTAGAGATGAATCATCATATTGATTCTGCTCTTGTTTTAGAAGCACTTCGCATTGGGCAACCGGATTGTTACGTATTTTCTTTTGATTATAAAGGAGCATGCTTCTTAGGAGCGACGCCAGAGAGATTAATTCGCAAAGAAGATGAGAAGTTTACTTCGATGTGTCTTGCTGGTTCAACTGGTCATGGTCAATCTATAGAAGAAAGTAAACGAAATAGTAATGCGCTTCTTCATGATGAAAAGAATTTAGCTGAACACGGTTATGTTGTGAACATGATTAGATCGGTATTAAATGAGCACTGCGAATCTGTTAATATTCCGGAAAGTCCGGGCTTATTAACAACGAAAAACTTAATTCATTTATATACGCCTGTAGAAGCAAAAGGCGATGCGAGTCTTTTAACAATGGTAGAAGAATTACATCCAACACCAGCTCTTGGCGGGACGCCTCGTTTGGAAGCGATGAAACTGATTCGTGATGTTGAATTGTTAGACAGAGGATTATATGGTGCACCAATTGGCTGGATAGATGATGAAGGAAATGGTGAATTTGCGGTTGCACTTCGCTGCGGATTATTAAATGGCGAGAAAGCATCCTTATTTGCCGGTTGCGGGATTGTAATTGATTCAGTACCGCAACTTGAATATGAAGAAACAAGTTTGAAGTTTAGACCGATGCTTGGTGCTTTGGAGGAATTAATGAAATGAATAATCATATAGAAGCATTATCATATTATTTAGGCGCGTTCGTGGATGAACTGACGCGTCTAAATGTATGTGATGTTGTTATTAGTCCAGGCTCACGGTCAACGCCGATTGCTTTACTAATGGAACAACATGAAGGAATGAACACATATTTACATGTAGATGAAAGATCTGCAGGATTTTTTGCGCTCGGTATCGCAAAGGCGAAAAAACGTCCAGTTGCATTATTATGTACGTCAGGAACGGCTGCAGCGAACTATTATCCAGCTGTATGTGAAGCTTTTCATTCACGAGTGCCGCTTATCGTCTTAACGGCAGATAGACCGCATGAATTAAGAGACGTCGGTGCACCACAAGCGATGAATCAAATTAATTTATACGGTACATTTGTGAAGCAATTTACAGAGATGGCACTTCCAGAAGCGAGTGAAGCAATGTATCATTACGCTCGCATGACGACGCAGCGCACGATAGCAAGCGCACTTTTAGCGCCGCAAGGACCTGTTCATCTTAATTTTCCAGTTCGTGAACCGCTTATCCCAGACTTTTCGTTAGAAAGTTTATGGGATAAAGGACGCGGGGAATATACAGGAGTAGTTCAGCAAGGGAACGTGACGATGCCGAGTGAATATGTAGATTCTCTTGTAGGGCGCCTTTCACATATGGAAAAGGGGCTTATTATTTGTGGAGATGATAGTCATTCAGAAATCGCAGCGTTTGCAACGCAACTAGCTGAAAAAACGGGATATCCAATATTAGCGGACCCACTTTCTAACATCCGTAGCGGACACCACGATAAAACGATGGTGATCGATTGTTACGATACATTTTTACGAAACGAACTGTTAAAGGAAACGTGGAAACCAGAGGTTATGATTCGCTTTGGTGGTATGCCTGTTTCAAAAGCATTAACGCAGTTCATCAAAAAACAAACGAAAGCTGTTCATATCGTTGTTGACGAATCTGGACAATGGAGAGATCCAGCTCTCGTTGCGACAGAAGTTGTACAGGCAAGTGATATTGCATTTTGCAGGGCACTAATAGAAAAAATGCCAGTTATGAAAAAGAATGATTGGTTCGGAATGTGGCAACATATAAACGAAAAAACGAAGGAAACGCTTCGTGAAATGGAAACATATGATACTGCATTTGAAGGGAAAGTTATTACGGATATTGTCCGTGTATTACCAGAAGGGGCAACGTTATTTGCGAGTAATAGTATGCCAATTCGTGATACAGATTCATTCTTCTTCACATCGGATAAAAATATTCAAGTGATGGCAAACCGCGGTGTAAATGGGATTGATGGAATCATTTCGACAGCTTTAGGAGCGAGCATGATTTGCGATCCGCTCGTACTAGTGATCGGTGATTTATCATTCTATCACGATTTAAACGGATTATTAGCAGCAAAATTACACGAATTAAATATAACGATTGTTGTTGTAAATAATGATGGTGGCGGTATTTTCTCATTCTTACCACAATATGAGAAAAAGGAACACTTCGAATCTTTATTTGGAACACCGATTGGGCTTGATTATGAACATGTTGTCAAAATGTATGGCGGTTCATTTAGTCGTGTAAATGGTTGGGAGCAATTCCGAGAAGAGGTACAAAAAGGAACAAGGGCGGAAGGTTTACACGTTGTAGAAATTTGTACGAACCGTGATGAAAACTTAACGTTGCATCGTAAATTATGGGCAAAAACACAGGATGTAATTACTACATCGTTGCAAGGTGAATCAAAATGAACGTAACACTGCAAGGTGTATCGTATGAATATGAAGTAGTCGGAAGCGGGGAACCACTTCTACTTCTTCATGGTTTTACGGGAAGCATGGAAACGTGGCGTTCTTTCGTTCCTTCTTGGAGCGAGCAATTTCAAGTCATTTTAGTAGACATTGTTGGGCACGGGAAAACGGAAAGTCCTGAAGATGTGACGCATTATGATATTCGAAATGTAGCATTGCAAATGAAAGAACTACTAGATTATCTTCATATTGAAAAAGCGCACATACTCGGCTATTCAATGGGCGGTAGACTGGCAATTACGATGGCATGTCTATATCCAGAATATGTACATTCTCTTTTGTTAGAAAATTGTACAGCTGGGCTTGAAAGTGAAGGGGCTAAAAAACAACGCTGTGAAAAAGATGAGCAACTTGCCGATAAAATTGAGCGAGAAGGCATCGGAAATTTTGTATCAATGTGGGAAAATATTCCGCTATTTGAAACGCAAAAAAGTTTAGCAAAAAACGTACAAGAAGCAGTGCGAAAAGAACGACTTGCTAACAATACAAAAGGACTTGCAAATAGTTTGCGCGGCATGGGAACTGGGGCTCAGCCTTCATGGTGGGACGAGCTACAAAACTTAAAAATGCCTGTTCTTTTAATGAACGGGGAGCACGATGAAAAGTTCTTTCGCATATTAAAAAACATCGAAAAATGCGTCTCTGACGCGAAATTTGTCAAAATTGATGGTGCTGGCCATGCAATTCATGTGGAACAACCGGAAAAGTTTGATACAATAGTAAAGGGATTTCTAAAAACTATGCAGTGATGCTTTTTCATCTAAGAAGGAAGCTACACTTATAGAGGAGATCAGAAATATACAAGGAGGTAGTTGTAATGGCTATTGAATGGGTAAAAGAAGGCAATTACAAAGATATTATTTATTCAACATACAATGGTATCGCAAAAATTTCGATTAACCGCCCTGAAGTACATAACGCATTCCGTCCTAAAACGGTAATGGAGTTAATCAACGCTTTTGCACACGCTCGTGATGATGCAAATGTTGGCGTTATCATTTTAACAGGTGAAGGTGGACGTGCATTCTGTTCTGGCGGCGACCAAAAAGTTCGCGGTCATGGTGGATATGTAGGTGACGACCAAATCCCTCGTTTAAACGTATTAGACTTACAACGTCTAATTCGCGCAATTCCTAAACCAGTTATCGCAATGGTAGCAGGTTATGCAATCGGTGGTGGACACGTACTTCATATCGTATGTGACTTAACAATCGCTGCAGACAACGCTGTATTCGGACAAACAGGTCCTAAAGTAGGAAGCTTTGACGGTGGATACGGAGCTGGTTACTTAGCTCGTATGGTAGGCCACAAGAAAGCTCGCGAAATTTGGTACCTATGCCGTCAATATAACGCACAAGAAGCGCTTGATATGGGCTTAGTAAATACAGTAGTACCATTAGAACAACTTGAAGCAGAAACAGTACAATGGGCACAAGAAATCTTAGCAAACAGCCCAATGGCACTTCGTTTCCTAAAAGCTGCATTCAACGCAGACACAGACGGTCTAGCTGGTATTCAACAATTAGCTGGAGATGCAACGTTATTGTACTACACAACTGACGAAGCAAAAGAAGGTCGTGACGCGTTCAAAGAAAAACGCAGTCCGGACTTCGGTCAATTCCCTCGTTTCCCTTGATCAAAAGCGAAAGTAGCTCGTTCAGAATGTGAGGGGGATGGAGCTTCTGACGTAGAGGCGCTTTTTGCCTCGTAGGAAGAAGTGAAGCCACCGAACATTCTAGCTACTGTAGCTGGATGTTTTAAAAGCGGAGCCGACTGTT
Source organism: Bacillus sp. F9_6S_D1_P_5 (assembly GCF_054823925.1). Classification (NCBI taxonomy): domain Bacteria; kingdom Bacillati; phylum Bacillota; class Bacilli; order Caryophanales; family Bacillaceae; genus Bacillus; species Bacillus sp. F9_6S_D1_P_5. The sequence goes on from NZ_JBTREW010000028.1 coordinate 23,379, forward strand.
TAGCCTCGTAGGCTAAGGTTCTTTCGCACAGAAAGTGTACTTTACTTTCTCGTGCGGAAGGTTCTTAGACGGAAGGGGCTAGGAGGCGCAGCTGGATGAAACCAAAAGCGGAAGCGAAGCCGCCGAACATTCTAGCTGCTGTAGCTAAATGAGATCAAACCGGAAACAAAACAACTAAGAGACTTGATGTCATATCAAGTCTCTTTCTTTCATGAAAGGAGAATGTATGATGAAAACTATGCCAAATTGGTTAAAGCAACGTGCATTTTTAACACCAGACCGCACTGCAATTGAAATAGAGGAAGAGAAAGTTACTTTCGTGCAGCTGCATGAAAAAGTAGTATCTGTTTGTGAACACCTCACGCATGTAGGAGTGAAGCATGGGCAAAAGGTGGCTGTTCTGATGAAAAATGGTATGGAGATGATTACAGTTATTCACGCCCTATCTTACGTAGGTGCAGTAGCTGTACTTTTAAATACGCGTCTTTCAAGAGAAGAGCTACTTTGGCAAATGGATGATGCTGAAGTTATTTGTTTAGTGACGGATCAAGATTTTGATGCTAAAGCTGTTCCCGTCTATTCATTCGCTGAAGTGATGAATGGACCAAAGGCGGAAGCATCTATACAAGAAGAATTCTCTTTAGAAGAAGCGATGACAATTATTTATACGTCTGGGACGACAGGGAAACCGAAAGGCGTTATTTTAACGTACGGCAATCACTGGGCAAGCGCGGTTGGTTCTTCGCTTAATTTAGGTCTTCGTGATGATGATTGCTGGTTAGCTTGTATGCCGATGTTCCACGTTGGCGGTCTTTCCCTTTTAATGAAAAACATTATGTACGGAATGCGCATTTTACTCGTTCCGAAATATGATGCAGATTTTATTCATACTGCACTTCAAACGAGAGGCGTTACGATTATTTCTGTCGTATCAAAAATGTTAACTGATTTATTAAAAAGACTTGGAGAAGGGACATATCCATCTTCTTTACGATGCATGTTACTTGGCGGAGGACCAGCCCCGAAACCGTTACTTGAAACGTGTGTAGATAAAGGAATTCCTGTGTATCAAACGTACGGTATGACAGAAACGTCGTCCCAAATTTGTACGTTATCTGCAGATTACATGTTAACGAAAGTAGGGTCAGCTGGAAAACCACTATTTCAGTGCCAACTTCGTATTGAAAAAGATGGCGTAGTAGTGCCGCCGTTAGTAGAAGGCGAGATCGTAGTAAAAGGACCGAACGTAACAGGTGGTTATTTTAACCGTGAAGATGCGACGCGCGAAACAATTCAAAACGGATGGCTTCATACTGGTGACCTCGGTTATTTAGATGAAGAAGGATTTTTATACGTATTAGATCGACGCAGTGATTTAATTATTTCTGGTGGAGAGAATATATACCCGGCCCAAATTGAAGAAGTGTTACTTTCTCATCCGATGGTAGCGGAAGCTGGTGTTGTCGGTATGACTGACGATAAATGGGGACAAGTTCCCGCTGCTTTTGTTGTAAAAAGCGGAGAGGTAACAGAAGAAGAAATTCTTCATTTTTGCGAGGAGAAATTAGCGAAATATAAGGTGCCGAAGAAAGCATGTTTCTTAGAGGAATTACCAAGAAACGCCTCGAAAAAATTGTTAAGACGAGAGTTAAGACAATTAGTGGAGGAGATGTAGGTGGAGATAAAAAAAGCGACACTTTATATAACGGAAATGCCACTTGTAATCCCGTTTGCTGCAAGCTACGGAACGTATGAAACGCGTGAGAGTATCGTCATTGAATTAGAAGATACGGACGGATACATTGGATTTGGTGAAGTCGTTGCTTTTTCTGAACCATGGTACACGGAAGAAACAGTGAAGACAGCGCTGCATGTACTGCGAGACTTTTTATTACCTGATTTATTAAAGGCTGAAATTTCTCATCCGAATGAAATACCGAGTTTGTTTCAGCATATAAAAAGAAACCGAATGGCAAAGGCCGGAATTGAAGGGGCTGTTTGGGATTTATATGCGAAGCGTCAAAAGAAATCGTTAGCGACATTGCTTGGCGGAACTAGGACTGAAATTGAAGTCGGTGTTGTAATTGGGATCAATACGATTCCGGTTATGTTAAAACAAATTGAGAAGTACGCAGAAGAAGGATACGAGCGTTTTAAAGTGAAAATAAAACCGGGACATGATTACGAATTATTGAAAGAAATACGTAAAGAGTTTCCGCATATCCCGTTAATGGCTGATGCGAATTCAGCGTATACATTAGCGGATACGGAGAGTCTAAAACGACTAGATGAATTCCAATTAATGATGATTGAGCAACCGCTAGCAGATTACGATTTTCTTGATCATGCACAGTTACAAAAGAAAATTGAGACGCCGATTTGTTTAGACGAAAGCATCCATAGTTTAGAAGACGCGCGCGTTGCGATTACACTTGGCAGCTGCCAAATCGTTAATATTAAACCAGGGCGAGTAGGCGGATTAACAGAATCGGTTCAAATTCATAATTATTGTATGGAGCATAACATACCAGTTTGGTGCGGTGGTATGGTAGAGATGGGGATTTCACGAGCGCAAAATGTTGCGCTTGCCTCATTGCCGAACTTTACGATTCCAGGCGATATATCTGCTTCTAGTAGACATTGGGAGAAGGATATTATTTCGCCGACAGTGATGCTTGAGGGCGGGAAAGTGATTGTACCGCAAAGCGTTGATGCTGAGTATGAAGTTGACCGCGGAAGATTGGAAGAAATAACGAAGCGGCGGATTGTTTTTGAGCGATGAATTGAATCTTTAATCAGGATGTCCGCAAATAGCGAGAGGATTTTGTCTTTAATTGTCGGTAAGTCGATATAATTCAATAATCGCTGATATAATTCGAGTTACGGTTGATATAATTGGAAAATCGCCGATATAATTCAAGTTGTGTTCGATATAATTGGAAAATCGTCGATATAATTTCATTTACTAAGGCTACTCAAATGAGTAGCTTTTTCGTATTGTACAAATTGGATAGACTAGTTTACAATCGAGCGTATAAAGGGGGAGTAAAATGAAGCGCATTTCAATTTTAATAGCGGATGATGAGGCAGAAATTGCCGATTTAATTGAGATACATTTAGAAAAAGAAGGCTACCACGTTGTGAAAGCAGCTGATGGAGAAGAGGCAATTCATATTATTGAAACGCAGCCAATCGCTCTAGTGGTTTTAGATATTATGATGCCGAAAATAGATGGCTATGAAGTGACGCGCCAAATTCGTGCGAAACACCATATGCCAATCATTTTCTTAAGTGCGAAAACGTCTGATTTTGATAAGGTGACAGGTTTAGTATTAGGCGCAGATGATTATATGACGAAACCTTTTACGCCGATTGAATTAGTCGCACGTGTAAATGCACAATTACGCCGATTTCTTACATTAAATCAACCGAAAGTAGCGGAGAGCAAATCTGCTTTAGAGGTAGGCGGAGTTATTATTGATCCTGAACGAAGAACAGTGAACGTGTACGGAGAACAAATTGAGTTAACACCGAAAGAGTTCGATATTTTATATTTATTAGCGAGTCATCCGAAGAAAGTGTACAATGTGGAAAATATTTTTCAGCACGTATGGGCAGATGATTATTATGAAGGTGGAAATACAGTTATGGTACATATTCGTACGTTGAGGAAAAAACTTGGGGAAGATAAAAGAAAAGATAAGTTAATAAAAACAGTGTGGGGGGTAGGTTATACTTTCAATGGCTAAAAAGATGAAAAGTTTTCGCTCGAAGATGGTTATGCTATTTGCGTTAAGTATGGTATTAGCTGGTGGCGTAACATATATCATTTATGAAGGATTACGGATCTATTATAAATTAGTCGTTCGTTTTGAGGATCCATTAGCCCAAGTTCGGTCAATGGTAAGACAAATCGGGGATATTAATTTCTTTTTAATTATTTTCATTCCTCTGTCCATTATGTTTTTCTTCTTTCTTACTAGGCCTTATGTAAAATATTTTGATGAGATTTCAAACGGGATTCACCATTTGGCGAACGGGGATTTTACAAATGAAGTTCGCGTTTCATCAAATGATGAGTTTGGATATATTGCAAGCGAAATTAATGTAGCGAGTGAAAAGTTAAAGGAAGCAGTGGAACGGGGAGACTTTGCGGAAAGTAGTAAAGACCAGCTCATTGTTAACTTAGCTCACGATTTGAGAACGCCGTTAACGTCCGTTTTAGGTTATTTAGATTTAATTCTTAAAGATGAGAATTTGACGAAGGAACAAATTAAACACTTTTCCACAATTGCTTTTACGAAATCTGAAAGGCTGGAAAGTTTAATTGATGAATTATTTGAAATCACAAGAATGAATTATGGGATGCTGAAGCTGGAAAAAAGACCAATTGATATAGGTGAACTGCTTATTCAGTTAGACGAAGAATTATATCCGTTATTAGAAAAGAAGGAATTAGAAGCGAGATTGAATATGACGCCGCAATTACCTATTAACGGTGACGGGAAATTATTAGCGAGGGTATTTGAAAATCTTTTAACGAATGCGATTCGCTACGGGTATGATGGAAAGTTTGTTGATGTGAACGGATATATTGAAGGTGAAGAGGTAGTCGTACAAATTATTAATTACGGAGACAGCATTCCGGAAGAAGATTTACCGTATCTTTTTGATATGTTTTATACAGGTGATAAGGCAAGATCAGAGCAACAAGGTGGTACAGGCCTTGGGCTATTTATTGCGAAAAATATTGTTGAGCAGCATGACGGGACGATTTCTGCTGAAAGTAATGTGATTAGAACGATATTTGAGGTAAGGTTGCCAAAAGAAGAGAGCGAAGCAATTTAATAAAAATTTAAACTTTACCCCACTTTTTATTTTAATAGTTTTTTCTATTCTATACGTAAGTTACGTTAAGGAGGAACTAGAGATGAAAAAGTGGGTATTTATTTCTCTTTTTATACTATGTACAGTCTGCGTAGGCTTTTATATATCACCATTATTTCAAAAAGAGATCGATGTTAAAGTTGCAGAAAAAGATAATAAGGTAAGAGCTGCGAATACTGAAAATATAGAGATTACAAAAGAACAAGTTTATAAAGGGAATCTATTATTAGTTAATAAAGATTACCCCGTTAAAAAAAATAGTATTAGATCCGATATTATAAATGTAAATCATAATAGTGAATTAGTAAGAGGTTACGTCATATTTGATAGAAATCTTCGCTTATCAAAGGATGTTGTGAGCAAGTTTTTGAACGTTGTCGATGCAGCTGGAAAAGATGGCGTGCAGCATTTCTTAATGAATAGCGGATATCGAGATTTTAAAGAGCAAGAAAAGTTATATGAAAAAATGGGCTCTGACTATGCACTTCCAGCAGGATACAGTGAACATAATTTAGGATTATCACTGGACGTTGGATCTACGCAAAAGAAAATGGAGAAAGCGCCTGAAGGAAAGTGGATTGAAGAGAATGTATGGAAGCACGGCTTTGTTTTACGCTATCCGAAAAATAAAAGCGATATTACAGGCATTCAATATGAGCCGTGGCATATACGTTATGTCGGCTTACCTCATAGTGCGATTATGCAAAAAAAGAAAATTACACTAGAGGAATACTTAGACTTCTTAAAAGAGAAAAAAGAAATCACAACGGATGTGGAAGGTAAGAAATATACGGTTTCTTATTATAAAGTGTCCGGAAACATGAAAGTGAGTGTTCCGGTAAATAAGCAGTATGAAATTTCAGGGAATAATATGGATGGGGTTATTGTGACGGTTCAGGAATAGATAAAGAGGCTGTTCCCTTTTGGAGCAGCCTTTTCGTATATAAGAAAGGGATTGTTTTTTTTGTCAGTAAATCGATATGTCTTGTCGAATCGTTAATATAATTTCCTAAACTATCATTATTTTGAGGGGCATCTTTTATTTCACTTTTAAACATTATAACGTTATATTTACTTCTCCCTTTTTTTGTGTTACGCTAAACGTGTGAAAGAGATATAAAATGAAACTTTAATGTAAGCGTATTCTTATGGCTTCTTATAGAAAAGGGTGGAAATACAATGACAGAACGATTCGTACTACGTAATGTGAAACGTGTGAACGGGGAAGAGATTGACATTGTAATTGAAAATAATAAAATCGCACAGGTGACGAAAGCTGGTGCTGGTGAGGGTGGAAAGGTTCTTGATTACTCTGGTACTTACGTATCGAGTGGCTGGATTGATTTACACGTTCACGCTTTTCCAGAGTTTGATCCGTATGGCGATGAGGTAGATGAAATTGGTGTTAAGCAAGGGGTAACGACAATTGTTGATGCGGGTAGCTGCGGAGCTGATCGCATTGCAGATTTAGTAAAAAGTAGAGAGCAGGCAAAAACGAATTTATTTGCCTTTTTAAATATTTCTCGCATCGGTTTGAAACGAATTGATGAATTATCCAACATGGAATGGATAGATAAAGAGAAAGTAATAGAAGCAGTAGAAAAGTATAAAGATGTAATCGTTGGGTTAAAGGCGAGAATGAGTAAAAGTGTCGTTTGTGATAGTGGAATTGAACCGCTTCATGTTGCACGCTCTTTATCCCGTGAAACATCATTACCGATTATGGTACATATCGGTTCAGCCCCTCCTCGCATAGAGGAAGTTGTACCTCTTTTAGAAAAAGATGATGTGATTACACATTACTTAAACGGGAAAGAAAATAATTTATTTGATGAAGAAGGCAAACCGCTACCTGTATTACTAGATGCAGTGAAGCGAGGTGTTCATTTAGATGTTGGTCATGGTAATGCTAGTTTTTCTTTTAAAATAGCAGAAGCGGCGAAGCGTCACGATATTGCTTTTAATACAATTAGTACAGATATTTACCGAAAGAATCGTATACACGGTCCCGTGTATAGTATGGCTCACGTTCTTTCGAAATTCCTTTACTTAGGCTATCCGCTAGGAGAAGTAATTGATGCGGTGACGAAACATGCGGCAGAGTGGCTGAAAAAACCAGAGCTTGGCCGTATTCAAGAAGGCGATATTGCAAACTTAACTTTATTTACGGTGAAAGATGAACCGGTTACGTTAATTGATTCAGAAGGGGATCAGCGCATTGCTGAAAGAAGAATTGATACGAAAGGGGTTGTAATCAATGGGTCATTCATTGAATGCTAAGTACGGATTAAAAAGAGTGATTAATGCGAGCGGTAGAATGAGTATTTTAGGTGTATCCGCTCCTACAGATACAGTTATGGATGCGATGAAACATGGTGGACAAAATTATGTAGAAATTGCTGATTTAGTAGATAAAGCGGGAGACCATATTGCGAGAATTCTAGATTCAGAGGCAGCAGTCGTTGTAAATTCAGCATCGAGCGGAATTGCACTTTCTATCGCTGGTATCGTTACAGAAGGAAATCGCCGTAAAAGTGAAAGACTTCATCAAGAAGTAATCGCGAAAAACGAAGTGATCATGTTAAAAGGTCATAACGTTCAATACGGTGCTCCAGTTGAAACGATGATTTATTTAGGCGGAGGAAAGCTTGTAGAAGTTGGCTACGCAAATGAAGGGAAAGCAGAGCATATTGAAGATGCGATTGGTGAAAATACAGCAGCGATTCTTTATGTGAAATCCCATCATGCCGTGCAAAAAAATATGATTTCTGTTGAAGAAGCATGGGAAGTTGCGCAGCGAAATAACGTACCACTTATCGTCGATGCGGCAGCTGAAGAAGATATTCAAAAATATGTGAAGTATGCAGACCTTGCCATTTATAGCGGTTCAAAGGCAATTGAAGGACCTACTTCTGGTATTGTTGGCGGGAAACGAAAATATATTGAGTGGCTGAAGGTGCAATTACATTGCATCGGAAGAAGTATGAAAGTTGGGAAAGAAACAACTTTCGGTTTACTTCAAGCGCTTGATGAGTACGGAGTAAAAGAAGATAAAAGTGAACAAGAAAAAGAGTTATTACAAGTACTTATGCCACTAAAAGAATTAAACGGTGTAAATGTAACAATTGTTCAAGATGAAGCAGGAAGAGCGATCTTTAGAGCACGTATTCATATTAACGAAAAAGAGTTAAATAAATCGGCAAAAGACGTTGTGACAGCATTACGCGAAGGGGAAATTGCAATCTACACACGTGATTACGGAGTAAGACAAGGATTCTTTGATATTGATCCACGTCCACTTCAAGGTGATGATATACATGTGATTGAAGAAAAATTGAGAGAAATTGTAGGGGGAAACTAAAATGACAAACATTCAAAAACGTTTTTATAAAGGCCGCGTAGCATTAAATGTATTAGCGAACAATATCGAAAACGCGAAAGATATTTTTGAAGTAGCAGAAGGTTATGTAGTAGTGGGTGTTTTATCAAAGGATTATCCAACTGTAGAAGAAGCAGTTACAGCGATGAAAGCATACGGAAAAGAAATTGATGATGCTGTATCAATCGGACTAGGAGCAGGAGATAATCGCCAAGCAGCAGTTGTAGCTGAAATTGCGAAGCATTATCCTGGTAGCCATATTAATCAAGTGTTCCCTTCGGTTGGAGCGACACGTGCAAATCTTGGCGGAAAAGATAGCTGGATTAATAGTTTAGTATCGCCAACAGGAAAAGTAGGGTACGTAAATATTTCTACTGGTCCAATTAGTGCAGCTGGGGAAGAAAAAGCAATCGTTCCAATTAAAACAGCAATCGCACTTGTACGTGATATGGGTGGAAATTCATTGAAATACTTCCCAATGAAAGGTTTAGCTCATGAAGAAGAATATCGCGCAGTTGCGAAAGCTTGTGCGGAAGAAGGATTTGCATTAGAGCCAACAGGCGGAATTGATAAAGAAAACTTTGAAACAATTGTACGTATTGCGCTTGAAGCAAATGTAGAGCAAGTGATCCCGCACGTATACTCTTCTATTATTGATAAGGAAACCGGTAATACGAAAGTAGAAGATGTTCGTGAATTATTAGCAGTCGTGAAGAAGTTAGTTGATCAAAATGCGTAAGAAAATTGCAGCATTTGGCGAAGTAATGATGCGCCTGCAAGTACCAGGATATGAATTGTTATCGCAAGCTAACACATTAAATTACTCATTTTCTGGTACAGGTGTGAACGTGGCAGCAGCACTTTCTCATCTCGGGCATGAAGGGCTTCTTATTTCAACTTTACCGGAAAATTCGGTTGGGGATGCGGCATTATCTTACATTCAAAAGTTAGGTGTGCAAACCTCACTTGTTTCAAGAGGTGGTAAATATGTCGGCATGTACTTTTTGGAAAATGGATTTGGGGCACGTGCAAGCCGCGTTACATATTCGAATCGATTAGAAAGTAGTTTCAATACGGCATGTGCAGAAATGTATCAATTTGAAGAAATCGCAAAGGAAATTGATATCGTTCATTTTTGCGGCATTACACTTGCGATGAATGATACGGTGCGCCATCATATGAAATCTTTAGGGAAAGCAGTGAAAGAAAACGGAGGCACTGTCGTTTTTGATTGCAACTATCGTCCATCTCTTTGGGGAGAAGACGGATATGAGCAGGCGAAACCGCATTATGAAGAAATGCTGGCTCTTGCTGATATCGTTATGATGAACGAAAAAGATGCGATGTTTGTTCTTGGAATGAAAACAGAAAAGACAGAGCGAGAGGCGCAACTTGTTGATCTTATTCCAAAGGTTGCTGAAACATATCATATCGCTACAATTGCTGGTACACATCGCTCTATTAATAGCGATAATACACACTCGCTTCGCGGGTTTATATGTAAAGATGGTGCGTTCACTTTTGCAAAAACACTTACGTTTTCTGTATATGATAGAATAGGTGCTGGAGATGCTTATACGAGCGGGATTATTCATGGCGAGATAGAAGAGTTTGCACCAGAGAAAGCTGTTTCATTTGCGTCAGCAGCTGGAATGCTTGCACATACAATCGTCGGTGATACGCCAATGTCATCAGAGAAGGATATACTTCGTGCAATGACGGCATCAGTAGGTGATGTAGAAAGGTAGTGGGTGTAACGGTGAACGTAACGAGAAAAAAAGGACCATTATATTTACAAATAAAAAATATTATTCGTGATCGAATATTGCATGGTGTATATGCGATTCATACGAATATTCCTTCTGAACCGCAGTTAGAAGAAGAGTTCAAAGTGAGTAAAATTACAGTGCGTAATGCGATTAAAGAGCTCGCTCAAGAAGGGTATTTGGAAAAGAAAAGTGGTAAAGGAACGAAAGTCATCCGTAATACTTCTGCGACAAAATTGTCAAAAGGTAAGAAATTTACAGAAGTGTTAGTGGAAGAAGGATATAAAGTACAGAAGAAATTGCTAAAAGCAGAAATCGTTCATAATGAAGAAGGAACAGTGCCATTTCGATTATTCGGTAAAGAGAGTTTTCGCATTGAACGTTTATATACGTTAAATGATGCACCGTACATTCATTATACGCACTATTTCTCAGGACATATGGCAAGTACAGATTTATCGGATTTTGACTTACAATCGCTTTACGATTTAGTGGAAGACCGAGGTATACATTTAGAAAACTTCAGAGATGAATTCGCAGTTGGTGCCGCTCCTAGTTTCGTTGCAGAAGCGTTAGGCGAAAAAGAGGGGACAGCGCTATTAAAACGTATGCGCTATTCTTACGATGAAGTTGGCGAAGTAATTGAATATAGCGAAGGCTACTACAATACAGAAATGCAGCATTATGTAGTGAATTATGACGTATAAAAAAGAGGGTATTTGCCCTCTTTTTTATAAAGTGAAACTTTAATTGGATTCATCCCGCACCAATTAGGTGTTTACTGTCTGCAAATACGGGATAAAAGTAAGGGGAATGAGATATGGATATATACTTATTAATCGTCACGTTACTTGCAATCGCAATTGTCATTTTAGGGGTATCATGGTGGAAATGGCATGCATTTATTAGTTTAACAGTTGCTAGTTTATTTTTAGCCATTATGTCTGGACTGAATTTAACGAAAATAGTGACTGCCTATGAAACTGGTGTTGGTAGTGTACTAGGGCATTTAGTTGGTATTTTAGCTCTCGGAACAATTTTAGGAAAAATGATGTCCGATTCAGGGGCCGGCATGCAAGTGGCAGACTTCTTTATTCGATTTTTCGGTGTGAAGAAACTACCTTGGGCTATGTTATTTGCAGGATTTGTTATAGGGATTCCAGTATTTTTTGAAGTGGGGATCGTCATTTTATTACCACTTGTTATTTCCATTCGAAAAACGACGAAGCAAAATATATTATTAATTGCGTTACCTGTTATTGCTGGATTATCTATTGTTCACGGGCTCGTGCCACCACATCCAGGGGCGATGACAGCAATCGGTATTTATAACGCGAACTTAGGAAAGGTACTTTTATATTCATTAATTATCGCGTTACCAACAGCCATTATCGCAGGACCGGTATTTGCCAAGTGGGTACATAAGAGAGTTATACCTGAAAATGAACCAGAGCTCGTTCGAGTTACGACTGTATCAACTGATTTACCGAGTCGTAAAGTTTCATTCTTTATTATATTACTACCAGTCGTTTTAATGATTTTATCAGTAGTTGCACCATATATTTCATTACCGAAAAAGTTGACTGAATTTTTCGTGTTTATAGGGAGTCCGGTAATTGCTTTACTTATTTCATGTTTCGCAGCATTCTATTTACTTGGAATTAGACAAGGAATTAATAAAAAGGTCATTAAAAAATTAACGGATGAAAGTTTACTACCGGTCGGTTCCATTATTTTAATTATTGGTGCAGGCGGTGGATTTAAACAAATACTAATTGAAAGCGGCGTTGGAACGGCGATTGCACAAATGGCAGAACATATATCGTTGTCACCAATTGTGTTAGCTTTCATGGTAGCTGGATTAATTCGAATTGCAACAGGTTCAGCGACAGTAGCATTAACGACAGCAGCAGGGATTGTTTCACCAGTTATTCAGCACATGTCAGGTGTAAATTTAGAATTGCTCGTTATTGCAACGGGTGCAGGATCATTAATGTTTTCTCACGTAAATGATGCAGGGTTCTGGCTTGTAAAAGAGTATTTAGGATTGACGGTGAAGGAAACGTTTAAAACGTGGACGGTACTCGAGACATTGTTATCATTTATCGCATTTGGTTTTGCGCTTTTATTAAATATGTTTATTTAGAAGATACCTTAATTGGTATCTTTTTTTTTGATAAAGCCCATTTCTGAAAACAAGCCCGTTTTTAGATAAGCCAAGCTTCCTATTCGCCCTGAAAACATACTATAAATGGAATCCCCTCATTTAGAGCAAGGTGAACTTGTTATGAATGATACTAAAGGAGGAATAGAGTAATGAGCGAAAAGTGTGAACACAGACATGATGATTGTAACCGCAGAAATGGGTGCGGCGGCGGTTTTGCGCTTCTAATCGTATTGTTTATTTTATTAATCATCATCGGTGCTAGCTGCTTCGGCGGTGGCGGTTCTTGTGGTTATGGTGGTTACGGCGGTTACGCTGGCGGCTATGGTGGATATTGCTGCTAATTATTAAAAACTATTGAAAATAGCCTTGTGCATACTGCACAAGGTTATTTTATTCATACTTTAATATGCTGTGATAATTTATTAATGTACAGAGAACGGATTAAGAAGAAGAAAATGATCTCAATAATCCCGAATAAAGTGAGTACGATACATGTCTCTTTCAGTAATGAGAAAGAAAACATGCTTTGTAAAAACTTAATGGCGAATATTGTATGAATACCAGCGACAATATAAGGAACGAAAAATAATATTCCTAATTGAATCGTTGCAGAACGAAACATTTCTGATTCTGTTAAGCCAAGTTTTGTAATCGTAATATACTTTTGTCTTTCAGTTGTTAAGTCGTTATACATACGGAAATATAAAACACTAGCCGCTCCTATAAAGAAAATAAAGCCGAGAAACGCCCAAATAAAGAATTGAGCAATCGCATCTCTCTTACCGTAAATGAATTCATCAGTAGCTGTATATATGGTGAAAGGAACTTGCACGGTCTCTTCTCTATGTTTTTCGTAGAACGCACGTGCATCATCACCAATAACACGTAACATATTTTTTGTTGGAACGATTGCATTTTCCCAGTCTTTTACGAAGTAGTTATAGATTACGGCTGTTTCAATATGAGGAATCATATTATTAAATACATAATCTTGTACGACAGCTAAATGTGGGAATGCAAAGGATGGTTCTATTCCCTTATTAATAAACCCTTTAATATGAAATTCTTTTTTATTAGATCCAAGTGTAATTGTATTTTGTTTTACAAATGGATTAGATACGAGATTTAAAAGCTCTGGTGAGTGGCGAGAAATAATATAAACTTGTGTAGAATCAAGTGTTATTTTAGGTCTTTTCAATTGTTTAGCAATTGCGTTATAATCACTCATCTTCATAAGCATAATGTCTTCTTTTGAAGCTGTATCTTTTACTACTGTAAACTTATATTTTCTGTACTGAAAATTACTATTTGTAAGCTCAGTTTCAATTGTAGTAATATGCTTTTGTTCAAGGGAATTGTCACCTTCTGATGTATAAGTGAAGGGGACGGGATATCGTTCTAGTACCGATGCTGTTGTATTGTTATTAGCAGCGAATAAACCAATAATAATTGTAAATGCAAGTGCAGATAGCATAGAAACAATAAAGAGTACATTAATATTACTACGGGTACGAGAAACTAAATCTGAAATCCATAACATATTTATTTGTTTCAAATAAAACTTTCTTCGTTTCTTTAAAATATAGATGAAAAGAAGAAATGTTTGTGAAAAGAATAAATATGTCCCGACTACTACGAGTGGCAAAATAGATAATATAATAAAGAAGACAGATCCATTTTGGGCATTTTTTTCTGTTACATATCCTTGTGGATAACCGGCGATATAATAGCATAGCCCTAAACAAATTAAAGCGAATAAAGAAATGAGTATAGATGGTCTTTTTTCAGCTTTCATTTTTTTGTTACCTTTAATGAGCTTCGCTGTTTTACGAGTACGAATAAACATCGGTGTAAATGTAGAAACGATTAAAAATAAAATGATAAACGTTACGGTTGTAACGATAATCGCTTCGGTTGGCCAATATAAATAGAGGCCTTTCGCACCTGTTAATTTCGAAGTGACTAATAAGAAGAAGTTAGAAAATACAAGGCCACCTTGAATACCGATAAAGATAGACAGTATCCCGATCATCATGTTTTCAGTAAATAACAGTCTTTTTAATTGTCTTTGTGAGATACCAAGAATAGTGAGTATCCCGAATTGTTGCTTTCGTACATTTAAAAATGATCCAACTGAATATAAGAGAAAGAAGAACGAGAACAAAACAATAATAAACTGTGCAGTACTAGCCGAATTCATAAGAGGATCTCGTTCTTGAAAACCTTGTACACTTTGTAAACGTGGATGGAACGCATATACAGTAAATGAAAAGAAAACCATGATAGAAAATGCGCTGCTTACAAAATAAGCGAAATATGCTTTCGAATTACGCGAGACATTTTTAAATGCAAATTGCCAAAATGTCATCCACGTCTTCCTCCTAATAAAGCTAAAACATCTAATATTTCTTGATAAAACTTCTCGCGATATAGTCCGCGGTGAAGTTCATTGTAAAGCTCTCCATCTTTAATGAAAATGACGCGGTTACAATAACTTGCTGCGAACGGATCGTGCGTAACCATTAAAATTGTTGCATCTTCTTCTTTATTTAATTTCGTAAATAACTCCATTACATCGATTGCTGCTTTGGAATCTAAGTTTCCCGTTGGTTCATCGGCAAGTAGAAGTGAAGGATGATGAATAACAGCACGTGCTACTGCGGTACGCTGTGCTTGTCCTCCAGAAACTTCAAAAATACGTTTGTCCAAAATGTGATCAATTCCAAGCTTTTTTGAAATATTATCAAGCTTTTCATCCATTTCTTTTAATGGGACATTATCTAAAGTTAAAGGTAGTACGATATTTTCACCGATTGTTAGTGTATCTAGTAAGTTAAAGTTTTGGAAAACAAATCCTAACTCTTGGCGGCGGAAAATAGCTAACTTCTCTCTACGAAATGTGTGCGGCTTTTTTCCGTTAATCACAACATCACCAGAAGTAGGGGAATCAATTGTAGAGATAACGTTTAAAAATGTAGATTTACCGCTACCAGATGGCCCCATGATAGCAACAAATTCACCTTTATCTACATGTAAATTTATATTTTTCAAAGCAGTATGAGGGACTTTTCCTTCATACACTTTTGAGACGTTTTTTATGTGTAAAACTTCTTCCATAGTAATCACCTTTCTATCCTTTAAAACTTAATGTGTTGTGATAATTTTTGCATATAAAAGGAACGAATTAAAAGGAAAAATAAAATTTCAACTGTTCCAAAAATCATTAGTACGACTGTAATCTCAGCGAAGAACGAGAGATGTAATATTTCTTGTAGCATCTTTGTCGCAAACATCGTATGGATCGATGCCATAATGTATGGAACAAAGAACAGAATCGCAAGTTGAATTGTAGCAGATCGTTTCATTTCGGCTTCTGTTAAACCAATTTTTGTAATCGTTACATACTTTTCTTGCTCATTTGTTAAATCTGTATACATTCTGAAGTAAAGAACACTGCCAGCACCAATAAAGAAAATAACACCTAAGAAAGTACCAATTAAGAAGAACGAAGCGACGTTTAGTTTTGTTGTGTATAGAGAATCGCTCGCTTCACTTGCATGGAATGGTGGGTGCTCAGCCTTAATCGCTTCATTATCATTATCAATTTTTGTTATAAATTCCGAACCGATGTTATGTGCTTTTTCCCAATCGTTAACTTTAAAGTTATATACACTCATCTGTTTTGAAACCGATGATAATGCCTCTACATTTTCATCAGATAATACGAGTAATGTTGAGATTAAGCTGTTTGGGAAAGGATTATAATTTTTATATTCTTTTACTTGTAGCTGTAGGCTGTTTTGAGTAAGTGTAAGAATATCTTTCCTGTCTGTATCATAAATTGTGCCAATGAATTGATCATCTATGTCTTTCATAAGGATATAAGATTCATTATTTTTTACGTTGAGATGTTCCCAGTTTAACGCCTTAGCAAGTATATTGTAATCACTTTGTTTAATTGCATAATAGAGCTTTGGGTTCTCTTCTGCCGAAGATACTTCATATATATCCGTTTTAAGCTTTTTATAAGTAAAGTGCTCTTCATTAAATTTTTGTTCCAACCAATTTAAATGTTCATCAGCTAACGCATTTTCAGTATGTGATAAATACGTAAAAGGGAAAGGGTTTTGTCTTATTGCATCAAACTTTGTAAATTTCCCAAAACCGTATAAGAATGTAATCATAGTAAAAGCGAGTGTTGATAGCATCGCTACAATAAAGAGCATGTTAATGTTTGTCCGAATGCGCGCTGCTAAATCAGAAATCCAAAGCATATTCGTACGCTTCATATAAAATGTTCTTCGTATTTTTAATATACGAATGAGTAAAAAACTAATTTGTGAAAAGAAAAAATATGTTCCAGCTGCAACAAGTGAAGGAATAACAAATATGCTAGAGACGACATATAGGATTCCAATCATATCACCTAGGGACATAAAATATAACGGATTTGCCGCTAATACGTATCCAGTTATTAAACATGTCGCACCAAATAGAGAGATAAGCACGGATGCTTTTCTTTCTTTTTGTTTTGTTCCTTCTTTTAAAAGACGTACAGCCTTTCTCGTCCGAATGAGCATCGGTGTAAAAGATGAGACGAGGATGAAGAGTCCAAGAAAGATGATCATAGTTAAAATAATGGCACCTGTTGGCCAATATAAATATAAACCAGGAACATGCGTAATTTTGGCGGTAACTAATAAAAAGAACTGTGAAAAGACAAGGCCAAGTTGAATGCCGAAAAAGATGGAAAGAACACCAATTAGCATGTTTTCTAGAAATACGAGTCTTTTTAATTGCTTTTGAGATATGCCAAGTACTGTTAAAATTCCAAACTGCTTTTTTCGTACTTTTAAGAAAGTACCGATTGAATATAGTAAAAAGAAAAACGAAAAGAATACAATGACAACTTCTGAAATTGTCATTAATATGTTCAGAGCAACATTCACGTCTGTCATATGCAATTTAGGATGAAATAAATAAACTGCAAATGAGAAAAAAATTGCGATGGAAAACGCACTGCTTACAAAATAGGCGAAATAAGCTCTGGCGTTCCGGGTCACGTTTTTAAATGCAAACTGCCAAAATGTCATTCACCTAACCTCCTAGTAGGGGGAAGATGAAAAGCGTAGAAGAAATACTCTTTTCATCAAGCTTGTTTTAAATAATTTGTCCATTCGTATATTGTGATAACTTTTGCATATAAAGTGAACGAATGAATAAGAAAAATACAATTTCAACGACTCCAAAAATAATAAGAACGGCTGCAACTTCTTTGAACAAAGATAAACCAATTACATCTTGTAGCATTTTCGTTGCAAACATTGTATGAATGGATGCCATAATGTAAGGAACGAAAAATAAAATACTAAGCTGAATGGTCGCAGATCGTTTCATCTCTGTATCTGTCACACCAATCTTAGAAATTGTTATATACTTCTCTTGTTCATTCGTCAAATCTGTATACATTCTAAAGTAAAGAACGCTACCAGCTCCAATGAAGAAAATAACTCCTAAAAATGTTCCGATTAGGAAGAATGCGGCGCTACCAGATGTTATTTTGTATAATAATCCCGCTGATTCAAAGGCACGAATAAGGGGTCCTTCATAATGGGATTTATTGCGATCTTTTTGCACCTTTTCTATAAAATCATCCGCAATTTTATATGTCTGTTCCCAGTTTTGAACTTTGTAATTGTATGCTGATATATGTTTTATCGTGTTGGGTAAGTTATTCACGAGAATATCAGGCAAAACTATCGTTTGATATGAAAAGGCAGATGGAATTGCATTAACATGCTCATAGCCTTTTACTTTTAATTTCGTATTTGTACTAGAGAGTGTAATGTAATCTCTTTTGTAGCTTTGCTCAAATTCATTAAATATAGTGATATAAGAGGTCCCCGTTAACACGTATGCTTCGTTATCATCCATAAATAGTTGTTTCATTCGTAGAGAAGCAGCAAGTTTGTTATAGTCACTTTGCTTAATTGCGTATACGTCATTATAAATAGCTACACCTTTATCTTCTTCTAGTGGTGTTTCATATATATCAGTTTTGATTTTCTCATAAGGAAAATGCTCTTTTTGTAACTGGTGTTCAAGCCAATTTAAATGCTCAGTAACAAAAGGATTTGCATCATAAGAAAAATAAGAAATTGGGAAAGGAGAAGTTCTATTAACCTCTAGCTTAATAAACTTCCCAGATCCATATAGGAACGTAATCATTGTGAAAGCAATTGTAGAGAGCATCGCTACAATAAAAAGCATATTAATATTCGTTCGAATACGGTTTGCTAAATCAGAAATCCAAAGCATATTAACATGTTTCATATAAAACTTTCTTCTCGTTTTTAAAATGTAAATAAGTAAAAAACTAATTTGTGAAAAGAAAAAATATGTACCGATTGTAACAAGCGTTGGGATAACAAAAATACTTGAAACCATATATATAACACCTATTTGCGGGCTTACTGATACGAAATATTTAGGATTTCCAGCTAAAGCATAACCACCTAATAAACAAATCGCACCAAATAAAGAAATAAGTATGGACGGTTTTTTTTCTTTTTGTTTTCCGCCATTTGTTTTTAAAAGGCGTACCGCTTTTTTTGTACGGATAAGCATTGGTGTGAATGTAGATACAATGATAAAAAGACTAAGGAAAACGATGGTCGTTAAAATAAACGCGTTAATAGGCAAGTATAAATATATGCCTGGTACGTGCGTAATTTTTGCTGTGACTAATAAGAAAAATTGTGAAAATACAAGTCCAAACTGCATACCGAAAAAGATAGATAAAATACCGATTAACATATTTTCCATAAAAACGAGACGATGTAATTGCTTTCTCGATATTCCTAAAACGGTCAAAACTCCAAATTGTTTTTTTCTAACTTTTAAAAAAGTACCAATGGAATATAGTAAAAAGAAGAAAGAGAAAAATACAATTACAACTTCTGAAAATATCATTAATCCTGAAATTTCAGCGGTCATGCTAAAGTTTTGTAATTTCGGATGGAATAAGTAAACAGCAAACGAAAAGAAAACAGCAATGGAAAAGGAACTACTTACAAAGTAAGCAAAATAAGCTCTCGAGTTGCGAGTGACGTTTTTAAATGCAAATTGCCAAAATGTCATAGATTATACCTCCGGTTAGAAGATATAGAAGTAGTTTTATTGCAAAAAATGTATGAGAGTGAGTTCTCATACATTTTGCTAGCATATGTTACGATCATGCTTCGGTCACCTTCTCCGTATGTTCTGCTTGATTATTTGCAGCGTTGTGGAAGATGATTTTAATTGTCGTTCCTTTACCAACTTCAGAGTCTAGTTTCACAGAGTGACCTAAATAATCACAAATTTTACTTACAATATACAGTCCCATACCAGTAGATTCTCCGAATGCGCGACCATTTTTCCCAGTGTAAAATGGTTCAAATACTCTTCGAATATCTTCTTGCGGAATACCAACACCTTCATCGCGAACTTCTAAAATAATATCTTTTCCGTTTCGGTAAGCAGATAAGAAAACTTTCTTTCCGCGCTCACCAGAGTAACGAACTGCATTTGTCATTAACTGATAAATAATGAATTTTAGCCATTTCGCATCAGAGGCAACCTTTAAATCGGAATGAACTTCTAAAACAGGGAAGACCCCGTTTCGAATGAATAATTCTTTTAATCCGTTAATATTTTTTGTTACCGCATCTTTTAATGAAATCGTCTCAACATGGAAATCTTCATGGAAGTTATTTAACCTTGCCATATATAAAGCCATATCGAGTCCTTGATTTAATCGTTCTAATTCTTTTTTGAATTTCGGAATCAAATGTTCATCTTCCATTTCGAGCACCATAAGCTGCATAACAGAAACAGGCGTCTTCATTTGATGCACCCAGTGGTTAATGAATAATTGATGTTCTTGTTGTTTTACTTCATATGACTGTAGCTCTTTTTGGAAGAGACGGTACTGCGTACGCACGAGCTCGTTTACACCGTGAGGCATCGGAGCTGTTGCTCTTTCAATAAACGCATCTTCCATTTTTTCTGGTTGTTCACTTAATCTATGGTACATTCTACGATTACGAACATAACGGTAAGCGAGGAAACAAATGAATAAGTATAAGCTTAAAACGATGAAGTAAAACTTATTGTTTTGAAACCCATCTACTGCATCATAAAGAACGAAAATAATACCGAAGTTTAATACGTACAGTAGGAAAAATGCAAAATGATCACGTAAAAATAGCTTCATGCTTATTCACTCCAAGTTGCGTTAAAACGATACCCAAGTCCACGTACTGTTTCAATTGCATTTTCAATACCAAGCTCGTTGAACTTTTTACGAAGACGCGTAATGTTTACGTTTAATGTATTTTCCTCAACGAAGCTTTCGTCATCCCAAAGAGCGGCTAATAAATCTTCACGGCTCGCTGTACGAGGGAATTTAGATAATAACATTTCTGCTAAAATTGCTTCTTTCTTCGTTAAAAGAACTTGCTCAGCGCCGAAATGAATTTCTGGGCGTTCTGGGAATAATTTTAGTCCCTCTACTTCAACGATACGTTCAGAAATATTTGGCGCATAATCACCGTAAATACGGCGTAATTGACCTTTAATTTTCGCCATTACAACGTCGTAGTGGAATGGTTTTGTAATATAATCATCCGCACCGCTTTCAATCGCCATAATTTGTTCCATCTCGCCAGCACGCGCTGAAATGAAAATAATTGGACAAGTAGATTCATGACGAATTTGACGGCACCAGTAGAATCCATCGAATTTCGGTAAGTTTACATCAAGTAAAACAAGATGTGGTTTCACGGCGTTAAACGATTCCATAATATCATCAAAGTTTTCAGTAACAACAGCGTCGTAACCGTACTTTTGAATGTGAGATTGCAGTAATGATGAAATATTTGGATCGTCTTCAACGATTAAAATTTTGTACATATGTATATTCCTCCTAAAAAAACAATTGTAGCTATAGTGTATCATGTGTTTCAAGTCTTTTCATTATGTTGAAAGATAAGCTAATAAACAGTATAGGGCAAAAGCGTAAAAAGTAAAAAGGGCGTATATATAATTGACAATTAAAAAGAACTAAAATGTAAAAAAAAGCTGCCCTTCCTTAAAAGGAAAAGCAGCTTTTTTTTTATTTCTTCAAAACCGGTATCCAAATTTCACTTTTAAAGTTTGGGGAAGTTACATCTTTCTGTTCATTCCACAATATTTCCGGTCCTTTCGCTAGTTCATAGTTTGAGGAAGGAAACCATTCGGAATAAATGCGTCCCCATACATTTTGTAATGTTTCGGGAAATGGACCGACAGCTTCAAATACGGCCCACGTTGAAGCTGCGACTTCAAGTTGCGCGAATTGCTCTGGACAAGTTTTTGTTGAGGCTACTCCAATGTAGTGATCGAGTTCTCCTTTTTCCTCCATTCTTCCTTCAGAAAAGTTAGTAGAAGCACTAATAATTCCATTCGGTTCCATGTTTGAAAGTGACTTTAACGTTTGAATGGACTCTGGATTTAAACTTTTCCACATAGAAGCAATTTCTTCATTTACACCGTTAAATACAATCGGTACGCGTTTTGTAATACCAATAATTTGGAAGGGTTCTTTTTCTTCAATTCGATAATTCATTTCGTTTCCTCCTTGAATCGATAACTGGAAGGTCATTGGTGAATAAGCTTTCAAAGAATGACTACTATTTCGGGCCTCTGAAGGTGTTATGCCGTGCAAGTTTTGAAAGGCACGTGCAAACGAATCTGGTGAGTTGTACCCATATTTTATAGCGACATCAATGACTTTTGCATCGCTATCCTTTAGTTCAAAAGCAGCAAGAGTAAGTCGTCTACAGCGAATATATTCTGATAGTGATACGCCAGCGAGAAAAGAAAACATTCTTTTGAAATGATATTCAGAGCAGTAAGCTATTTTTGCGACTTCTTTAAAATCAATTTCATCTGTTAGGTTGTTTTCAATATACTGCATTGCCGCATTCATGTTTTTAAGTGAATCCATACGATGACCTCCTTGTTAAATAGAATAGCAGGAACAAACTAAGTCCATCCGACATTTCATGCACAACTTTGTAGGGTATATTTTTAACCTTACAAAATTGTAATGTTCCTGTAAGGAGAATGAATGGATGGCATGATATCCCAATGTTATAGTAACAAAGTACTTTCGTTCAGTAGGTTAAATTTTTATATCTTTACTTATGCGTCTTACATAACTGTCATGTTTGTGTAAGAAACATCGATAGTGGCAAGAGTAGAGAGTGTATATAGTTGAAAATAGAGAATAGAAGAAATGAGGGATGTCGAGATGAAAACAGTGTTAGAAGCAAAAAATATTGAAAAAGTGTATGACACGGGTGGTAATAAATTTGCAGCGTTAAAAGGTATTAACTTACAAGTAAAAGAAGGTGAGTTCGTTGGAATTATGGGACCTTCTGGTTCGGGTAAGACGACTTTACTAAACGTTCTTTCTACAATTGATAATGCGACGAACGGTGAAATTTTAATTGATGGAAAAGATATCGTGAAGATGAACGATGATAAGTTAGCGTTATTCCGCCGTGATCACTTAGGGTTCATTTTCCAAGATTATAATTTATTAGATACGTTAACAGTAAAAGAGAACATTGCGTTACCTCTTGCGTTATCAAAGGTGAAAGCAAGTGAGATTGATCGCCGCGTTCTTGAAATTTCAAAGAAATTCGGTATTGATCATATTTTAAGCCAGTTCCCATATCAAGTGTCGGGCGGACAGAAGCAGCGCTGCGCAGCATCGCGTGCCATCGTTACGAATCCAAGTATGATTTTCGGGGACGAGCCGACTGGAGCGCTTGATTCTAAATCAGCGACAGATTTATTAGAAAGTATGAAGTCGTTAAATGAATATGATAACTCTACAATTTTAATGGTAACGCACGATGCGTTCGCGGCGAGTTACTGTAAACGAGTTATTTTCATTAAAGATGGTGAGTTATATAAAGAATTGCACCGCGGTGAATCAACACGTAAACAATTCTTCCAACAAGTCGTTGACGTAATGTCTTCTATTTCTGGAGGTATGGCTGATGACCTTATCTAGCATTGCCCTCCGCAACATACAGCGGAACTTTAAAGACTACTTTGTATATTTTGCATCTATGATATTTAGTATCGTCATTTATTTTACATTTAAGGCGTTGCAGTATAATTCACAAATGGAAAAAGCTGCGGAAGCTTCTAAAAAAATTAGCGGTGCATTTCAAGTTTCAAGTGTCATGCTAATTATTTTCGTAGCAGTGTTCATTATATATTCAAATGGTTTCTTTACAAGGAAGCGTAAAAAAGAAGTTGGACTATATTCCTTATTAGGTATTCGAAAAAGACAAATCGGTAAAATGCTTTTTTATGAAAATATGTTAATGGGATTAATGTCTTTAATTATCGGAATTGCGATTAGTAGCGTCCTTTCGAAACTATTCCTTGAACTGTTAGTAAGCATGATGGGATTAAACTTAAATGTTCATTTTGAAGTACCGATGGCTGCAATTGTTGATACAGCACTTATTTTCTTTGTGATTATTTTGTATACATCACTTCAAGGATATCGTTTAATTTATCGATTTAAGCTAATTGAACTTTTCCGAGCGGAACGTGAAGGAGAAGCAATGCCAAAAGGATCTGTAATTATGGCATTAATTTCAGTTTTCTTAATCGGTTCAGGTTATTTCTTAGCGTTAATGTACGTGAAGGCACTGCAGTACGCAGACTTTATGGCAGTCGCACTTTACATTTTACTTGCGACAGTACTAGGTACGTACTTACTATTTATGTTCTTTACAGTATTCGTATTAAAACGTGCAAGAAATAATAAATCATCGTTTTATAACGGCATGAATATGGTAACAACATCACAGTTACTATACCGTATTAAAGGAAATGCAAAGTCACTTGCGACAATTTCTATTTTAAGCGCGGTAACATTAACAGCGGTTGGTACGTCAGTTACGATGTATTACAACACATTTACACAGTCAAAAGCAGTCGCACCTTACAGTTACTCTTATGAGAAAAAAGATGCAGAGTTTGATAAGAAAGTAAATGCGATTTTTGCAGAAGAAAAGCAAGAGCATCCAATCAAAGATCAATTTGAAATTGAGACAGTTCCTGTAAAAGGGAAGTTTGAAGGAGAAAAAGTTGATTTCATTCTGAATATGAACTATAGGATTTCAGAGAAATATCAGTTTATGTCTCAGTCAGAATTTAATAAACTTGCTAAAAAAATTGATGCGGAAACAGTGAATGTAGCTACCGGCGAAGCATTTATATATGACAGTTCTTATATGGAAGGGCATGAGTTCAGTCCTCAATATAAAGGAAACAAAGCAGTATTCCAAATTGGAAATGAAACGAAGCAATTAAAAATCCAAGGTGCAAATGATGTTGCAGTTACAAATTTAGGTGAATTAGTTGTTGTCGTTTCAGATGATATGTATGAGCAAGCGAAGCAAGCATTTGGAACACGCATTGTAAAAAATATTGATGTAAAAGATGAAAAAGATAGTAAAGTGTTAACAGAAAAATTAACAAAAGTGATGCCAGCTGGTGAATCAGAAATGGTACCATCGTTTAGAGATTTCTATACTGGTTTCCATATGGGGCTTGAAGGAACAGGATTAATGATGTTTATTGGAATGTTCTTAGGTCTTGTATTCTTACTAGCAACAGGGTCTATCATTTACTTCAAGCAATTAACGGAAGCAAATGCTGACCGTGAGCGTTACGTTGTACTTCGTAAAGTCGGTGTAACGAAACAAGAGATGAAAAAAGCTATCGCAAAACAAGTAAGCTTTATCTTTGCAATTCCGTTAGTAATCGGAATTCTGCACAGCTTATTTGCACTAAAAGGTTTAGCGAACTTACTACCATTCGAAATTATGATTCCGCTCCTAATTAGTATCGGAGTATATGGCGTCATTTATGTCGGATATTACTTCATAACAGTTCGTTCTTATTATAAGATTGTGAGTGCGAAATAGTAAGTGAAAATAAGAAAGCCATTTGCCTAATTTTTTATGAGGTGAATGGCTTTTTTACGTTTGAATTATAATGAAGAGATAATTAACGCGCATCGATTATGTCGATGAAACTAAAAGTATGTTTACGATCAAAGGCATCTATGCATATTAAAGAACGTTTCAAAGGGTTTAATTCAATTACAGTCATATAACTTGTAGGGAAATAACGATCTTTATGATAAGTGATCAATATTTCTTTTTCTGAAATGAATGAGCGTAATAAAGTGTCTTCAATTTTTTCTCTATCATCGTATGGTGATACTTTTCGCGATTCTTTCATGTCAGCAGATTGTTTAGACATGATAGTCATTTGAGCTGATTTGGATATATTTGTACTACTCATGCTTTCTATCCTCCTAACAACATATTTTCTATACTAGGAAGGTTAATCACTGTGGAAGTAGCTGAAAGACGAATTTACTCAGCACTAAAAAATTACCAAATTCATGAATTTATTTATAGTAATTTATTTGTCATTTTTGTACTTTTTTGAAGGGGAGTAAAACTTTATTAAGGTGAGTTTGGAAGAAGGAGAATAAATGGATTTGATGAAGGTGAGCTAGCATGACACCTATCTCACCTCCTATTAAGAAAACATTTTTATATAACAGTATGCTTTTCCCTATATTGTCTAGGAGTCATACTAGTAATTTTTTTGAAGACTCGTGTGAAATAACTTTGATCATTAAAATTAAGCCAGGCACAAATATCTGATAATGGATAGGTCGTTAATGTTAATAATTTTTTGGCCTCTTCTACTCGTTCTCTCTGGATGTATTCAATTAAAGGAATTCCCACTTCTTTTTTAAACAGTTTTGATAAATAAGTAGGGGAAATATGTAAAAGGTTAGCAAGGTCATTTAGAGATATTTCATCGTAAATATGCTTGTTAATATAATTGAGGCACGTAGTAATGGAATTAGAATATGCTTGATTATGATATTCTTTCACACGTTCTGCAAAAGTACATAATGCATCTTCAATTAATCTATTTACGGAATACATGTTATCTAGTTTTTCAATTGTTTGTATATATAAAGTACCGAGTGAAAAAGCAATATGCGAGGGAAGATTACCGTCTATTGCATATCGAATAGCTAGCGTAATGGCGATAATGCCATTATTTTTTTGGTTTCTCAGTTGATCTCCTTTGGAGGAAATTGCCGCATCTTCTTGTGGGAATGAATATGCATATTGTATGACCTTTTCTTTATTGCCTTCTTTAATGGCTGAAAAAAATTTACGTTCCAATGATATATCATAATTTTGCGGATCATGCCGGCGACGTTTTGAAATATATAGGTCAGGATTTACGATTTTATAAGAAACGTCTTCTAGTAATTTATTCTCTTTCCAGACAATATCTCTATCTAATTTTTCATTGAAAATTACGTAATGTAACCAAATACTTATATCAATTAGCGTGCTTTTTTTAATCTCGGGTAGAAATTGATAGTAATCTACTCCTTGTTTTGTTTTATTATTACAGTTGAAATATTTCATAAGTTTAATAGCCATTTCATCGGATACTTTTGGGTAGGTAGTTGGGCCGATTATAATCGTTCCTTTTATATGTTCATGATTTGTTATATGGATGCTAATGAAATTCTCAAGATATTTATTCCCTTTGAAAATTGGAAAATTACAAGGAGCGTTTTCTTGATAAATTTCATTAAGATGTTCTTCTTTAGAAGAATAAAACGGACTACCAATCGTATGAGAAGTAGATTCGTATACAATTTTTTTATCAGTAGATAGAAACTGAACAGGTACATGAAACGTTCTATGTACAAGATCACATAAGTGTTGTAGGTCGATAGAATTATTCATTATCTTCTCCTTTTAAATAGTTTTGGAATACCACATATTCAGACTCAAATCTATATTTTTTATTATTTGCCTTTGTTTGCTTATATGAAAATAATTACATATATTGGATAATAATGAAAGGTGATTTGCAAATTAATTTCCGCAGATAGTACATGAAAATAAACGTAGTGATGGTATCTTTCATAAAAGTTCTTTTTATATCTATTATATCAAATTAATAAATATAAGAGAGGTATTTATATATGGAATACGAAATGTTTCATTCTTCATAAAATCTTAAGAAATCTCCTCAATTTTTGTTAAGAAACGATAGTTATACTTAGAAACAAGTTAAAAACTATTGAACGAATGGGGAGAGGTTTACATGCAACTCATAACATTCTTACATGAATTTATAAAACATCCGAAACATACTGGTGCAATTGCGCCAAGTTCAAAAATATTAGCAAAGAAAATGGTCGATGTAATTGATTTTAATAAGGCGAAATGTATCGTAGAATTAGGGCCTGGTACAGGGGTTTTTACGAACGAAATCATGAAAAGAAAGAAGAAGGAAACAATATTTCTTCTTATTGAAATTAATGAAGTGTTTTGCAAAGAGTTGAAGAGAAAGTTTAAAAATGAGCAGAACGTCATTGTCGTACACGGCTCAGCTGAAAATATAAAGAAGTATATGGAAGAGTTCAATATAGAATGCGTTGATTACGTCTTATCGGGATTACCTTTTACATCTTTACCAGAAGAAATTTCAAAGCACATTTTAAACAATGTAACGGAAGCGATACATGAGAACGGTAAATTTATTACATTTCAATATTCACTTGTGAAAAAGGGATTTATACAGCACTTCTTCCCCGAAATTACGCTCGAGAAAGTATGGCTCAATTTTCCGCCAGCTTACGTCTTTAGCTGTAAAAAAGAGCTGAGGAGAGCGTATGCATAATGGAATTACATGAATTATTATCTTATATTGAACAATACGGTTATTGGGCATTATTTTTCTGTTTATGGTTAGGTATTATCGGTATGCCAATTCCAGACGAAATGATCGTAATGAGTGGTGGTTTTGTATCGTCACTAGGGATATTAAGTGTCATTCCTGCATTTTTATTAACATATTTAGGCGTCGTATCTGGGCTATCGCTAGGTTATATATTAGGGAAAATATTTGGTACGAAAGTACTTGATAAGCTAATGAAAAAGAAAAAGGCGAAATATCTTTTGAAATCTCAACAAATGGTAGAGAAGTATGGTCATTATGCGTTAGTTACAAGTTACTTCATACCAGTTGTAAGACATATCGTACCGTATTTAGTGGGAATGAATAACATGTCATTTAAGATGTATGCTTTGTATTCCTATACGACAGGATTTGTTTGGACACTCGTTTACTTTGTGCTCGGCTCATTATTTGGACAACACATTAACAAGATTGTAGCTATCGCGATAGAGTATGGTGTGTATTTTGGCGGGATTGTTTTTGTTGTTGCGAGTGGTGCATATTTGTACAAGCAAAGAAGAAGTACGGTGATGAGTAAGTAAATAGAAGAAAGGTTTGTGTTTATTGAGAGCATATAAAAGGGAGAGTTATTTTGTAGAATAACTCTCCCTTTTAATGTAATAGCTTCTTATTACTTACATTAGGTGTTGTTTGAAATACAGTTATATAAATTGTTAATATAATCGTATTAATCAAGTTGGCTAATACAGTCATAAAATCACTTGATGGGATGATAAGGACGAAGATTGAAAGTATGGCAGAAGCAAGTGGAATAAACTTTTGCAGAGTCGTTAACTTTCCGTCTTTATGAAGCTTTGAAGATTGAAAGAAGCAAAGCAAGAAAATAAAGGATGTGAATACTAATCCTAAATAGCCCCAAACATCTTCAATATACCAAGGTAAAAAGCTCATTCTTGATGTGAAAATAAATAAATTGAATACTAACGTGCTAATGATTAACGTATTTAAAATAGTGATATGTATCTGTTTCTTCATCTGAATTATACTCCGGAATATATTTTAGCCTTCTATTTGTGGGCAGTAAAATCCCCACTGATTAAAGTTGCAATTTATTAGGGTGTTTTTGCCATTTCCATAAATCTTTGTTCAATTTCATCCAATTCGAATGAATGGCATATTCTGCGGTCTTCTTTATCTAAAATTCGATAGTGTTGAGATAAAATATTTTGTTGTATTTGGTAACCATTTAATTCTTTTATTTGTCGCCACCACATTTTTCCTCCTAACGTTTTCGGGAAGTTCGTATTGTAATGTGTAAAAGCGATTGTTTTTATAATTTCATTCACATCATCCCCGAATGTCATCTGGACTGTATCGCTCTGTTCGAAGAGTGTTACGACACAAACTGCACCTGACCATGTTAGTGTGCGTCTTCCTTTTTCAATTTCTACTAATGTTTTCTTAGATAAACCAATAATTTCTGACATTTTATCTTGTGATAAATCATTTTCAACACGGATGAGTTTTAATTTTGAATTAACGAGTTCAATAAATTCTTGTTTATTCATCATACAGCTCCTTTTTGCTATAGTGTAAAATTACACTATAGGTGTAATTTTGTCAATTGTGGTGTGAAGAATTCTTTTTTATTTCTTGAGCTTACTAATTAATATTTCAATTCTAGTTTAAGAAAATGTTAAGAAACCGTATGAGTTTTTATTAAGAAATACGCTCTATACTTAGAAACATCTTAAAGAAAACATAATGAAAGGCGGAATATAGATGAAAAGATTTATTTTTGGATCATTACTTGTTATCGTCGCAGGAGCGGCATATTTATTAAATGGGAGTGCTGCGATTGATAGAATAAACCCATCCCTTGATTTAGAATATCGTTACGCAATTATTGATACAGATGGAAAAGAGTTAGGTGGAAATAAAGGGTTTGAATATACAGTTACAGCCTATGATGAGAATGGAGATAAGAAAGAAGTAACAATTGATGGAGTAGATAAATTACAAAAAGGATCATACTGGCATTTCATTACGAGGGGGAAGTTTTTACATGATAAAGTAGAAATAGAGGTAGATAAAATTCCTGATGGCGCGAAGGCAAAGTTAGGTTTATAACGTTAAAACCGATTCTCATTGAGGGAATTGGTTTTGTTATTTTATGGTAAAATATAGAGAGGGGAGTGAGAGTTATGCTACTCATCGTTAGCCTTATATTAATTGGGATTATGTGTAGTATGAGAATAGTCTCTTTACATATGATCGAACGAGAAAAGATAGAAGAGCGATATGTATATTGTCCAAAATGTGATGCGAAAATTCGAAGAGGAAATTCCGCTCCTTTTTGTTCGAAATGTAATTTAATATTTTAACTATAGGAAATCCGAAATCATTTTGTATGATTTCGGATTTTTTATGTTGAAAGTAGAAGAAATAAAGAGCGGAAAAAAGTTTGAACAAGGAATTGATTATACGAATATTATTGAAGGATATCCCATTATTATGAAATCTTTCGTAGAGAGAGATCGAGAAGTTTTGAGGGTTTTATTACATGATGGAAGAGGGGTTCTTCCTACTATGCTAGAGTGTGATGAATGTTATAAGACGCAATTAGATGATATTGAGGAAAGTTGATAAAAAAGAGCTTGAAACCATTCAAGCTCTTTTTTATTACTATTTATGTCCTAAAATATGCTCAACCTCATGCACACTTAATTTACTTGCCCTAGCAATTGTTTCAAGTGGTATATCAAGATCATGCATACTTTTAATCATTTGAATTTTTCCTTGTTGAACTCCTTCTTTTCGCCCTTTTTCTAAGCCCTTTGCTAAGCCTTTTTCTATCCCTTTTTCTATCCCTTTTTCCATACCCTTTTCCATGCCCTTTTCCATTCCTCTTTTCATACCTTCTGTCTCTGCGTGGGCGAATTTTGCTGCTTCATCCATTAAAACTTTCTCCCTCGCGTCATAGGCTTGTCGGAAAGAGGAATCTTGACTCATACGTTCCCACTTGTTTATTGCTTTTTGTAAAATAGGATCTCGGTTCATAGCAATATCCTCCAATGTTTTAGTTAAGTGTTCATCCTCATTTGCTGAAAGCAATAAAAGCCAACGAACAAATGGATCTTTCCACGGATTTACTTTTTCTTCATGCCATTGTTTTGTTAACTTTGGAATTTCTACAATGTGAATTTCTATGTCATCACTCAAGAGTTTCTGTTGTTGTGTATTCCATAATGTTCCCGTTGTATGAAATTCTTTGTGGTCTGAAAACATTATGAAGTTCAATAAATTAATGGTGATGGTTTTATGAAGTGCGCTGTATGGCATACCTTTTTGTAATTGTGATGTGTATAATTTTCCCCAATAATATAAACTACGTTTCATCATATCGTGATTATTATTGAGCTGTATTTCTACATTTACTTTTGTTCCTGTGTTTAATGTCGCTGAAATATCTAAAATAGATAACTTATCCTCTTCATATTCCCGATGTAAATGTGGATCTTCTAGTTGTAGAGAAGCGATGGGTGATTCTAAAGAATTTTGTAACGTAGCGTTTAAAAATGCAATTAGAATATCTTCACTACCATTCGTACCAAACAATTGTTTAAATGCAAAATCAATGCGTAAATTAACTAACTGTTGGTTGAACAAAGTTTGTCCTCTCCCTTGTATTAAGCTGCTTCTTTCCTTCATTGTATCTAAAAAGAACTAGGGCATGCAAACAGGAAACTTTGCTACTTTTTTAGCAATATTATTAGAATGTCGCAAACAAATATGTCTATGTTATACTCTAGTGAAATTGAATTCTTCCAATCAGTAGCGGCTGCAATAGAGAAGAAAGATCCAAGTATTATTGTGAATAAGGATTCCAATACGCACTGGAAAAATTGGGTGGAGTTTGATTACGAAAATTTATATTAAAAATTAAAGAGTAAATCAAAATACCTTGCTAATAAAAAAGACGAGCCAAAGTGTTGAAACTTTAGTTCGTCTTTTTGCATTACACAACCGCAGGATTATAAATCATCGTAAAGTGTCCTTGTAATAGTTCAATTTGACAAGGGGTATGAAGCGAGCTTTCTCCATCTGTATCGACTTCTTTTTCTTCTTCTGTTTCAATATGAATGGATTTCGCTTTTACGTGGAAGATGTCATTTTCGTTTGAATCCTCAAATAGTTTCTTTCCGATGTAATCTTTAAATGCTTGAATGCCTGTTGATTTTACGACGAAAATATCAAGTGTTCCGTCGTCGCATTTTACGTTCGGAATAAAGGACGGGATACCGCCAAGATATTCACCGTTTCCAACCATAACAAGGACAGCTTCGTCTTCATATACTTGTCCGTCATAAGTAATTTTTACTGGGAATGTTTCAGCATTCTTTACAGTTCGAATAGTGCTTAAGTAGTAACCAATTTTTCCAAGCTTTGCTTTCTCTTCGGCATCAATATTGTTTGATACTTCAGATACGAGTCCAATGCCCCAGAAATTTAAGAAGTGTTGACCATTTGCTTTTGCGACGTCAACTGGTTTTACATGTCCTTGTGTAATAAGCTTTGCTGCTTCTGCGATGTTTTGTGGAACGCCAAGTGTACGAGAGAAGTCGTTGCAAGTGCCGCCTGGAATGATTGCAAGTGTAGGTCTAGTTTCAAGAGGTGCTAAGCCATTTGTGCATTCAAATACAGTGCCGTCACCACCAAAGACGATAATTAAATCTACTTTACTAGCAAACTCTTGGCAATATTTTGTTGCATCGCCTTGCTCTTTCGTATGAAGGATATGTAAGTCAGGAAAAGCTGCCGCAAGAGGTGGTACGATTTTCGTTAAGTTCGTATGTAAATCACCTTGTCCTGCTTTCGGATTTACGATGAGGAGTACTTTTTCAAATTTTGTTTTTGTCATTTTATTCTCTCCCTTTGTCTTTTACGAATCGTGATAGAAAATAAACTTCCATCAATGATTGATAGAAGTTTATTCTATTTATATTACTCCGTTACAACTGAAGCGATAAATGGTAAGTTACGATATTTTTCTGCACAGTCGATACCGTAGCCAACTATAAATTCGTCTGGAATTTGGAAGCCAACATATTCAGCTGTTAAGTCCACTTTACGACGCTCAGGTTTATCAAGTAACGTACAGAATTTCAATGCTTTCGGTTTATGCATAAAGAAATGATCTTTTAAGAAGTGAAGTGTTAAACCAGAATCGATAATGTCTTCCACGACAATTACATTTTTTCCAGTAATGTTTACATCGATATCTTTTAATAGTTTTACTTTGCCAGTTGTTTCTGTTTGATTTCCGTAGCTAGATGCAGAAATAAAGTCGATTGTTACTTCGTTTTTAATGTGACGAATTAAATCAGCAGCGAATACGAAAGATCCTTTTAATACAGCGATTACTACAATTTCTTCTCCTTCAAAATCACGTTCGATTTGAAGTGCTAGTTCTTTTACTTTTTCTTGTAATTGTTCTTCAGAAATTAAAGTGTCTTTTATTTCAATATTCATTGGAGTCCTCCTACAGTGTAAAACTTGCGAACATTTCGACTGTATAGGAAAGAAAGGAAAAAGTCAAAGAAGATATAAGTTTTTTACAAAAATACCCACAAAATATTCAGATGATATGATATACTGATCGTATAAAGAAAACGCTTCCATAAAGGGTGATTATGATGAAAAAGAAAGAGTATACAAGTGCAACATTTATAAAAGCATTACTTTTAACAATTGTTCTTGGTAGTTTGGCTTACATAATTGATGTACCAGCGATTCGGATTTCACTAATTGGAATGACTTTAGTATTAGGCGCAATTTCCCATGGTATGATGTCACAGTTGAAAGAAGCTGGAGTCGATCATATGAAAGATCATATAGATGAGAAATGAGAAACCTTCACATATAGAGAGTGAAGGTTTTTTGTTTCTTACAAAAATGTAAGGTAGTTGTAAGGCAAATCGATAGTTGCATAGTAGTGTTTTGGATAAACTATAGGTGTAAGGTAAAAGGCAAGCATATTTTAGGTAAATTAAGTTTTAGGCACTCTATATGTGAAAAAGGAGTAGGAGGGCATGGAGAAACGTTGGACGACCTTTTCTTTTTTAGCAACTAGCAACACCGTAATGCTAGCTGGCGAGATGGATTTTTTGCACTTGTTTGATCGAGAAGACGATCATTCTTCTTCTAAATTTACAATGAAATGGAATAAATGGAGCGAAAGTTGTAGGTTTGAAGAAGAGGCCCCTAACGAAGAGCAAAAGATTATTTTGACAAACCCTATTAAAGCGTGGGTTGTTCAACGTCGTAAGTGTAACGTCAAAAATCACTTAAAGAAAACTGAGCCGAGACAATTAGTTATCGCTCCAGCCTGTTCTACTTCTAAATCACGCGAAAGTAACATGTAAATATTGAGACACACACCCGAAAAAACATCGCATATATTGCGATGTTTTTTTCAGGCTGTGGAGAAAGTCTTCTCCACAGCCTATTTTTGTGTCTGAACCTCTTTTTATGTGTCAACACTGATAAAAAAGAGGAAAAGGA
>NZ_JBTREW010000029.1:0-51833 GCF_054823925.1 Bacillus sp. F9_6S_D1_P_5
CCAAAAACGACTCAACCATCGAGCTCCGATAGAATATCGAATCTCGATGGCTGTTTAGTCTTTTTAATACTGTCTACTTGACAGGGATAAGACCATAGTTGGGCTTTTTGTCACTTTACTCATAAGTTTGCCGCAATTGGAAGCATAAACTTGCCGGAAATCGATTATTTTAGAAGAGGTTCATCTAATTTTCCAAAGAAAATGGAATCATACCTTTGCCGTAAGTTAATTATTAACCCATAAGCTTGCCGTGTGCTTATTAATATAGCCTTGATAAATAAGCAAAAAGAAAGAGCGTGTTTTGAAGAGAGATTAATCAAAATACGCTCTTAATTTATTTAATTGAATCATTCTTTTATAAAAAGGCTGATTATCTCTGTGATCCTTCTTCCATTAAAGTGCCCGATGATTGAACAAGATAAATCCCAAAGTTACCCCTATTTATGTATAACAACTTTACTTCTATTATAAATTTAAAACGTTATGAAGAATGAATACGAATCAACGCTTCCGCATGTTTAATGCTTTCTTTTAAATAAATTGGCGAATTGGGGTGATTTAATATTTCTTTAGTAGTTAACCATAATACCGTTTCAACCTCATCGGGACTTTTAGAAAATGCCTCCCCCGATTCATATTCGCAAAGAAAAACAATATCGACAACATTTTTACCTGTATCGGTTACGAATGATGTACTATGTACATAATTTAGCCTGTCTTTTACGCTCACACCGACTTCTTCTAATATTTCTCGCTTTACTGTTCGTTCTAATATGTCTGAGGAATTTCCTTCTATATCTACCTTACCCCCCACAAGAGAAAGCCAACCACCAGCATGTTCCTCTTTTTTGCTTCTTTCAATAATAAGCCATTTATCATTCTTCCTTATAGCACCTTCAACATTTACGATAAACATTTTAAAGTACCTCCTATAAATTATCCTTAATTGCTTCTTCAAGGTTTGTAATATTTCCTTCCTTTTACATAAATTATAAGTTTGCCGCGAACAAAAAGAACTATAACCTTGCCAAAATGGCAAAGTTATAGTTCAAATCACACTTTTTTCTTATATGTATTCGCCTTCTTCTCAATCACTATATATAAGCTGAAAAGCTCAAATAAAAAACTGTCTATAGTTCCTTCCCTTCTCCCACAGCCCTTTTCAACTTCTGCAACATATACCCAATTCCCTTACATCCTGCTAACGGATACGTAATGATTTCTTCTAGATATAATTGTGTTACTACTTTCTTATGCTTCTTGCCTGCAAGTAAAACAATTTCATCAAACTGAAGCAATTCTTTTTCAATCATCTGTTGTTTTAATTGTTCCATACTAATAATTTCATCGCTCTTTGAATCAAAGGCAAGATCATAGTTTTCTAGTACAATATCATTTGGTCTTAAAAATCCATGCTTCGCCGATAATATAACCCAATTCTCGAAAAACAGAGTTGCATACGCCTGACATGCTTTTCCGAACGAGCTAATATATACATCTTTTGCCTCTATCGGTCCGTAATCTGGATACTTATCCCAAATTTTCTTTTTTCCGCATGGAATTATGCATAACTTTTTCATTTAAATTTCTTACCTCTCTTCTAACTTTTTAAATATAAAAATATAGAATTCTCTACTTCTTCATACTCACCTTCTATATCTCCAATCCCCACTACATTCAAACCATTATTTGTTTCAATTGGCTTTTCATTCATTATAATATGAACTTGTTTCATATTTTTAAAATCTTCTTCAAAAGATGCTAAAACAGGTTGATTTATCATATATGTTTTATTATGTATACGTACACTTAAAAAGGATTTATGTAACGCTTTATTTTTGTTTAATTTTACATTCATTGGATTAAACGAATTTAATTTTATATTCCCTACAATATACAAATGATAGCCTTTTTTCTTATAAAATTGTTTAAAATCCTTATCTCTTTCGTTTTGAACAAAATGAAGAATTTGCTTCGTTTCTTTGCTTATTATAATTTCATTATTAAAACTCAAATCCACATTTATATTTTGTTTTAAAAAAGCATATAACGATTTATCACTATTAAAGAAGCTCTTTTTCCATTCAGGGAGGATTTCATCTAATATTAAACATAAAAGCACTCCTGAGCTATAGCAGCTCTTTCTAATGTTACAATTAGCATCATATGTATCTAAAATAAGTCCGCTATATTTTCGTAATGTTTCACTTTCATCATTTTTACATACTGTAATGTGGGCGTTCATTTCAACATACCAAGCAGGCCCCTCTATACTTTCAACCATACATTCATATGTAATAAACTCTTCTTTCATAAAACTAGCTCTTTGCTCTCTTAGTTCAATAAATTGCTTAATATAATTATATTTCTCAGCTTGTGACTTACAATGCACAGTATCATATAAACACATTCGTTCTTTATTTCGCAATTCTATATTTTCTTCTAATATAGGATATTGAAATCCTAGAGATTCATTTGGAAATCTACTTTCATTATTCAAATATTGATAGCAATGAAAAAGTTCATGCACCACAACTGCAAGTAAACTTTCATAATCTCTATACCTATTCATATTCACGATGGCAGTCGGATAATCTTTTAATAGGATAAATGTATCAGCCTTAAATTGTTCATTCCTCTTTAAAACGGCATACTCACCATCATCTTTCAAAAGTAATGGATGATGAAATACATACACATGTTCATCATTATATAATGCAAATGCAGTCCCATTGAAACCAGGCCATAGCGTATTCAATAATTCTATATTTACATCTTTCTTTATTCTATTTAATATATTGTTCATTATATGTCCCCCTATATCATTCTACATACACCTATTCTATTCCACTTAAAAACAACCCTTTTATTTACATAAATGTTAGAAAAATATATATATTTTCTCGAACTATAATGTATTATATAAATATATATGTGATGTTTTTATGAAAAGGAGGTGAACATATGAAAAATATACTCCCTGCACTAGTACTCTATATTATTGTTTGCATAATCGCTATGATTGCTCCAGCATCTCAAGGCTATAATCATGTTGGCTGGAAGTTGTTTGTTGGGCAAGCGTATGCTATACCTATTTTTCTCATTACAGCTATTATTACATTTTATATAAACAAGAAAAAGTCTACGAACAAACAGTTATAAGGATAGCAAATGCTATCCTTATTTTAATTCATGAATCAAATCCAAAATAACACTTACAGTACTTTCTATCCTTTCCTCCGAAAAATCAAACGTGACACCTGTTTTTTCATATATTTCTTGTATGGATAAATTCCAATCTGCACTCGCACCTTCTTTAAAGAAAGCAATTGCTTTTTCTGGGTTTTCCCGGTAAATTTGAAACAATTGCATTGCTCCTATTTGTGCAATTGCATATTCAATTTTATAAAAAGGAAACTGAACAAAGTGAAATGACTCGGACCAACTCGAACCAATTTCATCTTTTAATCCAGCAATATCGACTGATGAATATTGATACCTTTTACATATTTCAGCGTATTTCTTATCACGTTCTACTGATGTATGATTTGGATTTGCATAGATCCAGTGCTGAAATACATCTCCTGCAATTGACGACATTAATAAAGACAAAGCACGATACAATTGTACGCGCTGTACTTCTTTATATTCATCCTCTTGTTTATAAAAAATAGTAAGCTTATCCATTACTAGTAACTCAAGACTGAGGGAATAAAGCTCAGCCACCTCTTCACGAAGATACCTTTCCTGCATACTACTATCATTGTTAAATTGTTTATAAAAATGAAATGCATGTCCCACTTCATGTATGAGTGCATTAATGGCATAAAATGATGGACTAAAATTAGAATATACAAAAACCTCTTTACTATGAGGCAAGGTAAAACAAACTGCTCCTGGCGCTTTATTTTCACGTTCTTCTACGTCAACGAATCCTTCTTTCCTTATATGAATAAATTTCTCATGAAAATATAAATCTGTCATCCGAAACATTTCTTCCACCCCATCCAATAAATCAATAGCATTTTGAAATGGAGCTTTTGGTATATTACATGGAGTAAGATCCCAAGGGCGATATTTTTTTACACCTAGATTCTTTTTAGAAAGACTTCCTAACTGCTCCCATATTGGTACAACATACTTTTCGATAGATTCATGGAGCTTATAGCAATCTTCAATACTGTAATCTCTGTTTTTTTGTTGAAAAGCATATTCACTATAATTATTAAATCCTGCATGTAAAGCAATCTCATTCCGTAATTGTACGAGCTCATTCATAATACAATCTATTTCCATTTTCACTACACTTCTTGCTTCACATAAAGCGTACCAAGCTTTTTCACGAATAGCTCTATTAGGGGTATCTAACTTTGCTTTTACGTATGCATACGTCTTTTGCTCTCCTTCCCAATTTATAGATATGTTTGACATTATTTCTCTATGTTTCGTAATTAGCTCTTGTTCTTTTATGGAAAGAGTAATGTTTTTTTCATTAAACATTTTACTCTTCATCACTCTTGCTTTTTTCATAAATCCGTATTTCTGCTCATCTAATAAGTCTGAAAACGGACACTCTCTAAATTTCTGATCCAAATTTGCATTGTATCTTTTTAAAATTGGTTGAATTGTATTTTGATTATACATATGTAAATCACGTATTTTTCTGTCATTTGTATCTCTATACGTGGCGATTAAACTACTTGTTATCTCCTCTTCTATTTCGGCAGTTACAAGCCGTTCATCCAAAAGCCAACTCTCTAATTCTGAAACAGAAGCAATATTTCGCACTAAAAGTGATTGTAATTTACTCTCAAGATTATTAAACATACACAATCCCCCTGTTTTTAATTTTCTGTTTTTTTAGAGATAAAAAAGGACAAGTAGCCAATCCGACTACTTGTCCTTGCTGTTTATCTGTACGCAATAAAATTAAGCTTGGAATGCTTCTGTTAATACCGGTACGATTTGTTTTTTACGAGATACAACACCTTTTAAAGTAGCAGTGTTGTTTTCTAGAGATACGTTGTATGCTTTCTCAACAACGTTTGCTGCTTTACCGATCGCAAGACCGACAGAATCGTTAGTTAAGATATCAGTTACAACGAATAAAAATAGGTCTAAACCTTTTTCTTCTACTACTGCAGAGATAACTTTTTCAAGTTCCGCTTGGTGTACAAGAACGTCGTTTGTATCAACAGCGTTTACTTGTGCGATTTCAACTTTCGCATTACCCATTTGGAATTCTTTAGCGTCAAGAGAGATTAATTGCTCCATTGTTTTTCCGCTTAAGTCAGCACCAGCTTTTAACATTTCTAAGCCGTAGTTATCAGCATCTACACCAGCGATTTCCGCTAATTCACGAGCTGCTGCTACGTCTTGCTCTGTGCAAGTTGGAGATTTGAATAGTAAAGAATCTGAAATGATTGCAGATAACATTAAACCTGCAACTTCTTTACGAATTGTAACACCGTTTTCTTTGTACATTTTGTTTAAGATTGTAGCTGTACAACCAACTGGCTCACAACGGTAGTAAATAGGATCGCTTGTTTCAAAGTTAGCAATACGGTGATGGTCAATAACTTCTAACACACGAACAGATTCGATATCGTTAGCACTTTGTTGACGCTCGTTATGATCAACTAAAATAACGTTGTCCACTTCGTTTGCAACTGTCTCAACAAAACGCGGTCCTTCTACTTTAAAATAGTCTAACGCAAATTGAGTTTCACCGCTGATTTCGCCTAAGCGTACAGGCTCAGCATTTATTCCTAATTCTTTTTTCAATTCTGCATAAGCAATTGCAGAACAAATTGCATCTGTATCTGGGTTTTTATGCCCGAAAACTAGTACTTTTTCCATGTTTTCCACCTCTTCATGAAAAGGATATCTTAAAGAAGCAAATATGACAATATTTAAAGCATAATTTTTTATAAATAATTGCACTTTCTTCTATATTTTTCATCGTTTTTCGTAAAAAAAGATCATCTAAAATGAATTAGATGATCAAAATGTATATTTTATTTAAAATAAGCTAGAAGCTTGCACTACATGATTTAGCGGAAAATTTGATGCTAAACCGTTATTTACAAGGTTGACATCTATAACTTGATAAAATGCATTCCCAGTATCTGCAATTTCCCATACAGCTAAAATAAGGTGATATCCATTTCTATCAGTAGGTACATTTGCCTCATGTGTTACTGAAGTTCCTGGTCTAGCTCCCCCATCATTTTTTACATAGAATGGTACTAAATCCAAATCAGATCTTGTTAAAGGCTTATTTGGATTCCAATCCTTCTTTGTAATGTAGTATTTCCATTCTTTCGTACTATGAGGTGCGGTAAGTTTCCACTTAAATGTATTCGTCCCGCCATTTAACGTAACTTTCTTCCACCTATCAACTGTTTGAACGTCTAAAGCAGGGAAATGGCCAGCTCCTGCAATT
Organism: Bacillus sp. F9_6S_D1_P_5; assembly: GCF_054823925.1. NCBI lineage: Bacteria > Bacillati > Bacillota > Bacilli > Caryophanales > Bacillaceae > Bacillus > Bacillus sp. F9_6S_D1_P_5. The sequence continues at coordinate 6,446 of NZ_JBTREW010000029.1, forward strand.
TGTCCATCAGAAGGTCCTAATTGCGGGAATCCACCTATTCCTTCTACACTTTGCGGCTCGTATTGAATTGGTCCGCAATTTACATTTACCCCTTGCTTACATAAATAAGAACGGCTCGCTGGTGATTCAACATATCCATGAGCTGAAGCTTTTTCTGAAAAACCGAAAGTTAACAATCCCGTAAGTAATATGCCACCACTTAATATAACTTTCTTCACCTTTTGTAAACCTTTCGTTTTCATGCCGTCATCCCCTTTCTCATAATAAAGCGAAAATAACTATAGTTGCCTAGTCATCTTCTCTACATCCATTATAAGTCGAGGAGCATAACGAAAAGAACCCTCTAAAAACTTTCTCAAATTCAATTAATACATTAAATATATTTTATTGATACATTCAAATAACACCGCTAGAGAAATATAGACGGTGTTAAATAAATTACGAAATTGGCAAAGTTAGTCTAGTTATCAAATAGCCCTCTCCCTCTCAGATTTGCGGAAACTGGCTCCTTTCCGATTTCACGTGCCCATATAGATAACTGGCCGATATGATGGATTTCGTGGACAATGACATGACGTATTAACTCTCCGTGTGTACATTCAATGACTCGGCGCCTAATTGGTGCATCTCTTGAGCTAATCGGCTCTTCATTGAAGTCAGCTTTTGAAAGTTTCCGAGAATCCATTTCATTTGTCCAAGAGGTCACAAATGGCTTCACTTTCCCGTGGTATTGAGCTGAAAGATTTTTCACTTTTTGTAAGCTGGCATACTCTTCAAACAATGGCTCCTCAGGCACTGATTCACCACGCAACCCTAAGATCCACATATATTCCACATCTACAATATGAAATAGGGTATGTAGTATACTGCCAAATCCACCGACCCTTTTCTTTACCAGTTCTTCGGTCGATATGTCTTCGCACCATGTAAACCAATCATCACGAACTTGCCAGTTATATTGAAACAGCTTCAACATCACAGCAACCTCCATCTTTTAGATTAACATTTTATATTCACCAAAAGACTTCAAAATTCCTATTTAAGTAATACCTCGTATACAACTGTTAAAACCTTATACAAATTGGCCCTCAAATTGAACATTCAATATGAAGTTAATGAATGAAAAGAAAACCCCTATTATACAGGGGGTTTTCAATCTTTTTACAAATCAATACTCAGACCTAATAACAGATTTTTCGTTTGAAAATATCCCTCTTTTTAAATAAAAATACTAAATCATTTTATAATAAATAACCGTTGCATCTAAATTACCATTTGGAGATATTGCGTATTCTGGTATTTTTCCAACTTCTTTATAGTCTAATGATTTATACAATCTATTAGAAGGGTCTCCTTCTCTCGTATCTAGCACTATAAGAGACCTATTTTCTTGCTTTGCTCTTTCCTCTGCTTTTTGCATAAGCGAACGTCCAATGCCGTTACGTCTAAAGTTCGGGTGAGTCATTAACTTGCAAATTTCAGCTCTATGAATCCCATTAGGCTTTGTAACTAAATGTAATTGAATACTCCCTGCCACTTCATTATTTATTTTAGCAACATACAAGATCACTTCTGGTGCTAAAACAGTTTCCCAATACTTCGCTGATTCTATTTGTTCCAGTGGAGGTAAAAAACCAATTGACGCCCCATCATCTACAACCGTTTTCAAAAGTTTAGAAAGCTCTTCCACATCATCTTTTATTTGCTTAATTTCTTCAATTACTACATTTTGCATTACTAATCCCCCTTTTGTTTCATTGTACCAATTTTAAACGAAGGAACAATGAAATACTAAGATGAAATTATTAGAATCTATAATTGGTAAAAGCATATACAAAATTCTTTCTGATGTAGAGAAATCAATTTATAAAGACATAGAATAATTAAAGTGAATACAAATTTAATTTCACATAAAAAACGTTTTAAACATAAAGTTTAAAACGTTTTTTACATTCAATGCTTTTGATTTTTCAGTTCTGTTAAACATTCCTGTACTAAAGTTACCGCTTGACTCATTGCAGCTCCACCAGCAAATGCTGCTGATACACCACATGCTTCCAGAATTTCTTTATCTGAGCATCCTTGATCAAGACAACCTTTTGTATGATAAATAGTACAGTATTCGTCTTGCGTTGCTAGACTAATTCCTAATGCAATAAGTTGTTTTTCTCTTTTTGTTAAAGAACCCTCTTGAAAACAAGCTTGCGTGAATGCATTATATGTTTCAGCAATTTCAGGAATTTGGTTTGTAAAACTACCAATTCCTTCTTTATAATGATGTAGAACATCATTTACTGAACTATGTTGTTCGTGTTCCATCTTATTATTACCCCCATTCAAATTATGTGTACCTATTGTAGTATGTGATGAAAAGAAGGCAATATACCTCACTAAAAAGAATGAATATTCAGTTTATTATAATTACAATTTCAGACTATCATCCACTACTGATTGTTCTTTATAGTTTTTCCTTTCAATCTCTTTACTTCTCTCCTCCCAAAAAACTAATCCTTCAATTCCAACTTTTTTAGGATCAAACACTGGATCTTTCCCTTCTTTTTTCTGTGCTTCATAATCTTTTAACACTTTTAATGCGATTTTACTTAATAGTAGAATCGCGATTAAGTTTAACCAAGCCATACTACCGATTCCTAAATCTCCAAGATTCCATAAAAGCGACGCTGATTCTACGCTACCGATGTAAACCATAATTAAAAATCCAATTTTTAAAACTGGTTTTAACCAGCTATGTTTAAGCTCACGATCTAAATAAGTAAGTGTCGTTTCAGCGATATAGTAGTATGCGAGTAATGTTGTAAATGCGAAGAAGAAGATTGCAATTGAAATGAATAATGGACCAAATCCTGTCATAACAGTTTCAACTGCTTGTTGTGTATAGATTGGACCTGCATCTACATTCCCTATATTTTTTACAATAGCGCTTTTTCCTTCAGGTATAACATTATACATACCTGTTATTAAAATCATAAGAGCTGTCGCTGTACATACAACAATTGTATCGATATATACAGAAAACGCTTGAACTAATCCTTGTTTTGCAGGATGTGATACTTCAGCAGCAGCGGAGCTATACGTCGCTTCTCCAACGCCAGCTACATTTGAAAATACAGCGCGCTTTACGCCCCATGCGATTGCTGCACCGACGATTCCACCAAACATTTCATTTACACCAAAAGCACTAGAGAAAATTAAAGCGAACATACTTGGAATTTCTGTTACATTCGCAATTAATACGATACATGTAACAATTACATAACCAATTGCCATAAATGGAACAAGCATTTGTGAAACGCCAGCAATTCTCTTTACACCACCAAAAATAATCGCTGCTAATAATACGACTAACAATATGCCAGTTATATATTTACTAATACCGTTAGAGTTTTCAAATCCAACTGCGATACTACTAGATTGAATACCTGGTAATAAAACGCCATATGAAAGTGTTACAACGACCGCTACAATAACTGCAAACCATTTCATTTTCAAGCCTTTTTCAATGAAATATGGTGTACCACCGCGATATTCATTTCCGACTTTACTTTTATACACTTGAGATAATGTTGATTCAACAAATGCACTAGCTGCTCCTAATAGAGCCATTACCCACATCCAAAATACAGCTCCAGGTCCGCCAAAAGCGATAGCTGTCGCGACCCCTGCAATATTACCTATTCCAACCCTACCTGATAAAGCTAAACAAAATGCTTGAAAGGATGAAATTCCCGTCTCCGAGCTCTTCCCTTCAAATAATAATTTAATCATTTCTTTAAAATAACGAATTTGTAGAAAACGAGTTGCGATTGTGAAATACACGCCTGCCCCTAATGCAAAAACAACTAACCCAATACTCCATACTTGCCCTACTAACCACTCTACTAATTGCTCCATCCAAATCCCCCTTATCATTCTTTTGAAAGCTATTTTATATATAAGAAAACGGACAACTATTATGAAATCTTCCAGTTGTCCGCATCTCTTATTATTTCATCACTCTATTTATTAATAGTTAGATTCTCTATTACTTTATATTCACCCAAACACTTTTCACTTCTGTATAGTTATCAAGCGCATATGAACCTAACTCACGACCGATACCAGATTGTTTAAACCCACCAAATGGTGCAGCTGCATTTTCTAAATTATAATCATTTATCCATACTGTTCCTGCCTTTAATTTATTGGCAACTTGATGTCCGGTTTTTATGTTTTGTGTCCATACGCCCGCAGCGAGTCCGTATGAAGAGCGATTTGCTCTTTCGATTACCTCTTCCGTTGAATCAAATGGAAGTACAACGACAACTGGCCCGAAGATTTCTTCCTTAACTATCGTCATATCGTCGGTTACATCTGTGAATACCGTTGGCTGTACAAAATAACCTTTTTCAAATGCACGTTCACCACCAGCAGCAACAGTAGCGCCTTCAGCTTTCCCTTGTTCAATGTAATGTAGCACACGCTCTTGTTGCTTTTTAGATACGAGTGGCCCCATTTCCGTCTCCTTCTCCATACCTGCTCCAAGTTGCACGTTATTCGCCATTTTCACTAGTTCATTTACGACTGTTTCGTAATGTTTTCGGTGAACGAACACGCGAGAACCGGCACTACAATTTTGGCCGTGATTATACATAATGCCTTGGAATGCGCCGTTAATCGCTTCTTCTAAATCAGCGTCTTCTAAAATGATATTTGGTGATTTACCTCCAAGCTCTAACGTTACATGTTTAATTGTTTCTGCAGATTGACGCATTATATATTTCCCTGTAACAGTTGAACCTGTGAAGGCTACCTTATCAATATCATGATGGTTTACGATTGCAGCTCCTGCTACAGGGCCAAAACCTGGAACAAAGTTTACAACACCATCTGGAAAACCTGCTTCTTTAAAGAGTTTCGCTGTATATAATAATGATAAAGGCGTTTGTTCTGCTGGCTTTAATACGATTGTACAACCTGTTGCGAGTGCAGCTCCCATTTTCCAAGAAGACATAACGAGTGGAAAATTCCAAGGAATAATTTGACCTACAACACCAACAGGTTCATGACGTGTGTAATTTAAGTAATCTTTTGAAATTGGAATTGTTTGCCCGATTATTTTTGTAGCCCATCCCGCGTAATAGCGATAATTTTCTACTGTTGCTGTAATATCATCATCTAGTGCTACTTGATATGGTTTCCCGTTATCCAATGCTTCTAACTGTGCTAATTCTTCTCCATGCTCTTCAATTAAGTCTGCTAATTTATAAATAAGATGCGCTCTTTCTGCGGTAGTCATTTCTGCCCAAGGTCCTGATTCAAATGCAGATCTTGCCGCTTTTACTGCTGCATTAACATCCTCTTCTTGCGCTTCGCATACGACAGCTAGAACATCTTCTGTTGCTGGATTGTATGTCTCAAATGTCTTCCCACTAATGGAAGGAACAAATTCACCATTAATAAACATTTTAATTTCTTCATTTAAAAACGCTTTCACTTTTGGTCTCAACTCAATGTTTGTCGTTAACATATTTGATCTCCTCCTTATTTAAACAGCTGCATGAGCTGCAATTTTTGAGATAATCGTTTGAAGTTTTTGATCTTCTTCTTCAGTTAATCCAAGTCTCGGATAACGAGAAGGTCCCCCGGCTTGCCCGTGTAATTCCATTGAGCGTTTAACGATTTGTACATACTTTCCTGACCCTTCAAGAAACTCGCAAAGAGGTAAAACCGCATCGTTTATTTCCCAAGCTTTTTCTAATTCACCATTTTGGAAATGCTCATACATTTTCGTAACAAGTCCCGGTACGATATTTCCGGCTACCGAAACCCATCCCGTCGCACCAACTAAATAAGATTCCATAACTAAATCTTCAGATCCACAGAATACTTGAAAAGCACCTTCGCCTTGTCTTACTAAATCTCTTGCTTTTCGAATATCTCCGCTAGATTCTTTAATATGTGTAACATTTTCACATTCTTTTCCAATACGTAGCATGAGCTCTGTACTCATATCAACACCAGAAGTAAACGGATTATTATATAACATAATTGGTATATTTACAGCGTTTGAGATTTCTTTAAAATGAAAATAAATTTCCTCTTCTTTCGGTTTACAATAGTACGAATTAATAATTAATGCACAATCCGCTCCATGTGCTTCGGCATGTTTCGTATATTCAATCGTCTCTTTCGTCGTTTCTGCTGCAGTTCCAACAATAACTGGAATACGTCCATCAACTTCTTTTAATACTGTTTCTACCATTTTAAATCGTTCTTCTTTTGATAAACTAACAAACTCCCCTGTACTTCCATTAATAATAATGCCAGCTACTTTTTGCTCAATAAAATAGTTTACGTTTTGTTTTACACCGTTCCAATTAATTTCTTGCAACTCATCCATCGGTGTGATTAATACTGGAAATGCTCCTTTAATTTTTTTCATATTTATCTCTCCCTTTACCATTTTATTTTAATAAAAATCCTGCCGGAAACGGATCTGTAGGGTCTAATAGAAACGTCTGCATCCCTGTAATAAACCCTCTACTTTCAAAACGGAAAATGTAACCCGTTTCTTCCTTCTTCACTTTTTCAACAGTTATAAAGCTATTAAATATACTTTCATTTATAAAAGGTTTATCCGCTATATAATCATTTTTAAATAATGTATGAACAAAAGACACAATAGTAGAGACAAACCCTGGCGAACGTACGATGAAGTTATCTTCATGAAATGTAATCGACTTTATATGGTTCTTTTCTTTCTGCGAAGAATCTACTAAAATAAGCCTTTTTATAAGTGATTGTTTTTGTATAGTTTGAAGTGTAGCTTCTCCCCATTTTTTCAATTCAGAAATGTTTTCAATACGAATTTCTGGCGAATACGTATCCTTTTCTACAACTGCATATACTTTATCTGCCTGAATGAGAGAGTAACTTATATTATCAGCTTGTAAATTTTGCTCAATCACATAACATAGTTTACTTTCAAAAGAAACAGATACAACTTCATCATTCTCTACATACGCATGGACTACAAATATGCCAGATAACGTTTCTATTTTGTATTGATTCGTCTCTCTCTTTTTTAAATACCCGCTTTCTAGTAACATCGTTATTACTGCGACAATGCCTCCATAATGAAGCGGAATGGATCCTTCATGATTAAAAAATAATACAGCTGCATCGACTTCCGTATGAATAGAAGGAACGACAATACATCCATTTAAACCGATAAAACCACGTGGTTCATTTAATAAGAGCTTCATTTCTTCTGCTAATTCACCTGAAAATTGCTCGTTTAATTGTTCCAAACTGGAGTAGTATTTGCATGGTACATCTTTCATTACACGAAATGCTTCACCATTTACATGTACGTCTACTGCCGTATACATTTTTTGAATGTTCATTTTACATCCTCCGTTTCATGTTCCATCGGCGGAATTAGCAAAAAGCCTTCTTTAAGTGGGTCCTTTTCATTGTAAAAAAATCTGTGCATCCCCATAAGCCAAGCTGAACCGGTAATTTTCGTTACGACAGCTTCAATATTTTTTACAAATGTCGTATTTATGACACAGCCTTTAAATAGAGAGCCCACGATACTCTCATGAATAAACTCTTCATTCATCTCAATTTTTTGATTTGCGAATAATACAGCTAACTTTGCTGATGTTCCTGTACCACATGGAGAACGATCAATTCCTCCTGGCGGAACGACAACTGTATTTTTTACATGATCGCTTTCATGAGTAGGATCTGTATAAAATTCAACATGAGTTAATCCTCTAATAAACGAATGCTGCGGATGTATGATTTCAAATTTCTCATTTATGATATTTCTAATATGAATTGCCTTATCGATAATTGTAGATGCATTTTCCGGTACTAACTCTAAACCTACTGACTTCGCATCAATAATGGCATAGAAATTTCCTCCATACGCAATATCTGCTTTAACAGTTCCAATTCCTTCGACTTGTACGGTAATATGTTTCAGTAAAAAAGCTGGTATGTTACAGAAAGAAACTTCTTTCGCTTTTCCATCTTGAACAAAAATATCCACTTCAACTAAGCCGGCTGGCGTGTCTAACTTTAACGAAGTAATTGGTTCAACTACCGGTATTAAACCTGATTCAATTAAAGCTGTACAAACACCAATTGTATCGTGACCACACATCGGTAAATATCCACCTGTTTCTATGTAAATAACACCAATATCTGCTTCAGGATGACATGGATCTGTTAATAATGCTCCTGACATTACATCGTGACCACGCGGTTCATTCATTAACAATTTGCGAATCCAGTCATACTCCTTTTTCATATGTAACATCTTCTCTGCCATCGTCTCTCCAATTAACTTTGGCAGTCCGCTAATCAATGTTCTCGTTGGATTCCCGCCCGTATGTGTATCAATTGTCGTAAAGACTCTTTGTGACCTCATCCGTTTAACACCCTTTCTGTAAAACGACTCAAACGAAGTGGTTCAATTGGAATGATTGTTTCTTTTTCATTTAATAACTCTTCAATCACTTTCCCAGTAACTGCAGCAAGACTAATGCCGTCCCCTTCATGCCCTGCTGCTATAAAGTAGTTCGGGATATGTTCCACACGTGAAATGATTGGCAAATGGTCTTCTGTCCACGGACGTAATCCAGCGTATGAACGAACCACCATCATATCCGCCATTTTCGGATAAAAACGAATTGCTCTGTTCGCAATACATTTAATAACCTCGTTATTTATCCTCGTATGAAATCCTACAAACTCTCTACTACTACCAATTAAAAAATTTTGGCTTTCTGTCGGCTCAAATACAAGAGCTACCCCATATTTTTCAGTTAAAGCATCCACTTTTCGTTTCCCACCAAATTTAGAAATTAAATAACCAAATTCCATTACTTTACGGCAACCAACGTGTTGTTGCCTTGATGCTACAATAATATGTCCTTTTCTCGGTTCAATTGGAATATTTACATCCAACATTTCTCCGATTTTCGGAGCCCACACACCAGCTGCGTTCACTACTTGCTTCGCAGTAAACGTCCCATTTGTCGTTTCTACAATAAAGGAACCGTCTATATCTCTTCTCATTTCTTTTACTTCCGTATGATTAAAAACTTTCGTACCAAACTTCTTCGATTCTGCAAGAAGTGAAAAAGCAAGAAGATATGGATTTACAGTCGAATCTGTTGCGCATTCCAATCCGCCTAATAAATCATCTGCGAAAAATGGCGATTCTTCTCTTATATCTTGTCTATCAAGCATTCGAAATGGTAAACCAGCTTCCTTTTGACTGTTCACCCATTGCTGTGCTGCTTCCATTTCTTCGTCCGACTCACATACGAGAATACTTCCTGGCGCCCTATATTCAAATGAGTGCTCTAACTCTTCACTTAAATCAGTTACTAATTTTTGACTTACTAATGACATTTGACTATCAAACCCTGGGTCTTTATCAATAGCCAAAATATTTCCGTCACACCGTGAAGAAGTCCCACTGACAAATTCTCCTTTTTCAATGATTGTTACGTCTCTTCCGTATTTTGAAGTGTAATAAGCGATTGAACATCCTATAATTCCACCACCTATTATTAAAACGTCACAGTGCCTCACGTAGCATTCCTCCCTTCTTTTTAATCCCTCACTTTCTTTTATGCAATTGATGTGCCAACTCTACATATATATACTTTTTACAAATAATATTTTTATTTGTAAAAATATTTTGAATTTATCACAAATAGGTGTATTATTTTTTTATCACTGTCAAAATTTTTATACATAATAGGAGGACAATATGGCATTCTCATTTCCCACAATACAAGAATTTCTAAAAACTTTATTAATTAATCACACAAACAATTTGCGACATATTGAGCAAGTTAACGAAAAGTTTTATTACAGCCCTTCTACTACAGAAAAATACAACTGTGCAGTTATAGATGAAGATGATTCATTCAACACTTTAATTGACGCGTTTTCTCATGAAATGACCGTTATCGTAATAAACGAAAATAAAGAGCCTATATGCTGTATAACGGCTCAGCAAATCATTCCGTTTCTTGTTAAGTCTTACAATGAACTACAATCTTTCTATAATACCGTAATACAAACAACTGATTCTTCCGTTACAGTCATCGATGATAAAGAATGCGTTCGAACTTGGACAGATGGCGCCGAAAAGATTTTTTCAGTCAATCATAATGAAATTATTGGACAACCTATCACTCGCTTTTTTGACTATAAAGATTTGGAGATCCTACAATCATTACATGACGGAAAAAGCATAATCGCTCAGTTCCATCAGCCTCGTCCCGATTTGTTCGTATTAATTAATTCAAATCCAGTATATTGTAACGATGAAATTATCGGAGCTGTCGTTTCAGAAACTGATGTTACAAATCAAGTCGCTTTAAATGAAAAGCTATTTAATATGTCACATGAAATGCACCGATTAGAACAAGAGGTCGCAAAATATAAAGATGAATCAGACCCGTTCCTTGCGATGAATGGAAAGAGCCCTGTTATACAAAGAACGATTCAATTAGCTAGAAAGGTTTGTTCGGTGAAATCAACTGTTTTAATTCTCGGCGAAAGTGGTGTTGGAAAAGAAGTGTTTGCGAAAGCGATTCATGAAGCAAGCGAGGCGGCTAAAGCACCTTTCATTTCAATTAACTGCGGCGCCATTCCAGAAGCGTTATTTGAAAGTGAATTATTCGGGTATGAACGCGGGGCGTTTTCTGGTGCAAATAGTAAAGGTAAGAAAGGTAAAATAGAGCTTGCGCAAGGCGGCACACTATTCCTTGATGAAATAGGAGAAATGCCACTCGACATGCAAGTAAAGCTTTTGCGTGTACTACAAGAACGAAAATATTACCGTGTTGGTGGAGAAAAAGAAATTCATATTAATTTCCGCATTATCGCTGCTACAAATCGTGATTTACAAGAGGAAATGAGAAAAGGCACGTTCAGAGAAGATTTATACTATCGCCTAAATGTAGTTAGCTTGCATATTCCACCGCTACGAGAAAGACGCGAGGATATTATTGAATTAACCTATTCTTTCTTAAACGATTTTTCAATCAATTACAACAGACCAATTCGTGACTTACCTTCCAGCATTATGCATGAGCTACTTCATTACAATTGGCCAGGTAATATTCGCGAGCTTCGTAACGTTGTTGAAAGACTTGTCGTATTTGCGACTGACGGTATTATAAAACAAGAATATTTACCATTCCATACAACTGAAACGGTAGAAAATACTACGGCTCATTCTCTATTACTCAGCAACCATAATACAATCCTCTCTTTGCAAGAAGAAATGGATGAACATGAGAAGAAAGTCATTGAGAGGGCTTTACGCATTTTAAATGGGAATAAATTAGAGTGCGCGAAACAACTTGGTGTTACGAGGGCTACCTTATATAACCGATTAAAAAAACTTGGGTTACAATAAATCTTCCTCCTCTATATTGGCATAGTTTTTGCATTATATAATTTGTGCAAACCGAACTAGAGGAGGAATACATATGACGAATAAAGATCACTTAATTGTTTGTCGATGTGAAGAAGTTACATACGGTCAACTTCAATCGACAATTGCTGAATATAAATGCTCGGCAAGAGAATTAAAACTAAGAACACGTGCTGGCATGGGATTTTGCGGTGGCCGCACATGCAGAATGATGATAGATCGAATGATTGAAAGTGCAAATCCTGACGTAACTACTAATGAAATCCCATTAAAATATCAACCACCTGTGCGCGCAGTTACCTTTGGAGCGGTAGGTGAAAATCAATGAATAGAATTACCCATCACCCTATTTTAGGGAGTTTAAATAATAGTAAACGCATCACTTTCCAATTTAACGGGCAACAATATGAAGCCTATGAATATGAAACGATTGCGGCCGCTTTACTCGCAAACGGAATAAGAACTTTAAGAGTGCATGAGGATAGTGGGACGCCGCGAGGTATTTACTGTAATATTGGACATTGCTCTGAGTGCCGCGTCACAGTAAATAATCAAACGAACGTACGAGCATGCTTAACTGTTGTAGAAAAAGATATGATTGTTGACAGCGGAAAACAGCATCCAAATATCGTGAGAGAGATGGTGAAAAAGCGATGAACGATGTCATTATTATTGGAGCTGGACCCGCAGGTTTATCAGCCTCCATCTCTTGCGCTCGATTTGGACTGAATGTACTTGTTATTGATGAATTTATGAAGCCTGGCGGAAGATTGCTCGGTCAATTACATCAAGAACCTACTGGAGAATGGTGGAACGGGATAGAAGAATCAAAACGCCTTTACGAAGAAGCACAATCTCTTTCAGTTCATATTCGATGTGGCATTTCCGTCTATAATTTAGATAAAGATGGAAGTTCTTGGCTCGTACATACGAATATCGGTACGTTAGAAGCACCTTTCGTTTTACTTGCTACTGGAGCTGCTGAGTACTCCATTCCCCTTCCTGGTTGGACAATTCCAGGAGTTATGTCAATCGGGGCAGCCCAAGTAATGACAAATGTACATCGCGTTCAAGTTGGGAAAAAAGGAATCATTATTGGTGCTAACATTTTGTCATTCGCCATTTTAAATGAATTACAATTAGCAGGAATTAAAGTGGAACATATCGTACTTCCTGAAAAAAGTGAATTAAGTCAAAAGGCTAGTGAACCAGAAGAAGTATTAAATTCTCTCTTACATGCTGCCCACCTTGCCCCATCACCTTTATTACGTATAGGTAGTCGATTGATGAAATATAATTGGGCGAAACAAGTTGGATTAAACTTCTATCCAAATAAAGGTATGAAAATAAACGGCACACCTCTTCACCTTCGAAAAGCAGCTCTTGAAATTATCGGAACAGATCAAGTTGAAGGTGTACGCGTTGTCAATATTGATACGAAAGGAAACATCATAACTGGATCGGAACAAATATATGAGGCAGACTTCGTTTGTATTGCCGGTGGCTTATACCCTCTTGCTGAGCTTGCTGCTGTAGCTGGCTGTCCTTTCCGTTACATTCCGGAATTAGGCGGACATGTTCCACTGCATTCCGAAACAATGGAAACCCCTCTTCCCGGTTTATTTGTCGCCGGCAATATAACTGGCATTGAAAGCGGGAAAATCGCAATGGCACAAGGGAATGTTGCTGGGTATTCTATCGTAAAACAAGCAAATAAAAAAGCTCATACTATTGAACAACACATACAACAAGCGATCCAACATGTACACGCCGTACGTCAACAAGCTTCCATACAATTTAACCCGATGGTTAATGCTGGTAGACGCAAAATGAATGAGATTTGGCGTGATTATTCCCTTTCTTATGCACATACTAAAAAGAGCTGTTGAGATTACTCTCAACAGCTCTTTTTCCTACTCATCTGAGTTATTAAATTTCGCTAATGCGTAAATGCCTTCTTCATCATCTAATTCAAGTTGTAATCTTGCTGCAAATGAATTGACGTTATATTCTCTGTCAAGTAATAAGCGTAATGCTTCGATTAAGTTCGCTTGAATTAAAATTTGCTGGCGACCATTTACCTCTACTTCAGCAGAGAAGCCGTAGTCATCGTCATACATGAGTTCAACTAAAACTTCTTCTGGACCAACTTGTCTCTTTTCAGCGATATATACACAAAGCGCGTTTATTAATTCTTGTTCAGAAATTTTTATTGTTTCCATGCTACTTCATCTTCCTTTTTCTTACGTTGATCTTTGAAGTATTTAAATGCACGAACTGCTAACATTACGATACCAGCCATTACTAACATATTTACCATAAACGCTAATACAGAACCAAGAGCTCCCATATTTGCAAATAAGCTACCCATTAGTAAACCACCAAGACCACCTAGTAATAAACCTTTCATAAAGCTTCCTTTATTACTTTTTGGTGCTGTGTTTGTTGCTTTTGTTTTTGAATCTGTTGTCGTTTTTTGTGAGTTCACGTTATTATCTTTTTTGTTCAAATCAACTTTTGACTTTTGACCAGAAGTTGGTGTGTATGATTTTTTACCAGATTTGTACCCCTTCGCTGCTGCGTGGTCTACAAACATAAAGCTACTAGCTCCAAAGATAACCATGAATGCTGTCATGACTGCTACAAGTTTTTTCAACATATTATATCCATTCTCCTTTTATATAGATATATGTGAAATCTACCTTTCTACTAAATTCAGAATGATAGATTTGTTTTAAACACATTTTAAAAGTTCTTATGAACTTATTATATGAACTTTTGTCGAAATATGCAAGTATTATTTACTTCCGACAGTTTGGTGACAAAGGAAAAATTAAGCAAAACAGAATTGACTTTAAATGAAACAAAACATATTATAGGTTCATAAGAACTTTTTATTATTTATGGAGGTGAAAAGATGGAAACATTTCATCTCACACGAAACGAAATGGCTACCCTTCTTCTATCATTAAGAGGGTGGAATACGAAAAAGCCTCTCGGTATTTTACAAGAAGCTTGGGCAAAGTCACATAAAAAAGATATTGAAAGCGGACAAAGCGTAACTGCTTTTATTACTACCGCACTTTCACCAATTTTTGAAAAACTAATTAAGATTGAAGATACGGACGTCGGTTTTTCATTAAATGAAATAGTTGCGCTTGGAAATCAGATTGAAAATACAAGTTTCTCAGTAACGGCCATGCAAAACTGGGTGAAACGAGATATAAAAGAAATGATTGGCTCTCCTCAAAAAGGTAAAAAATATTCAATTGAACAAGCGGCCTTACTATTTATTGTTGAAGATTTAAAAACAGCACTTGATTTCGAATCCATTCGTAAGCTATTACGCCTTATCGTAAATGACCCAGCCGATCGAAGTGATGACTTAATCAATCCTGTTCATTTATATGGAGCATACTCTTCTCTATTTGAAGAGCTCAATCAAGGGAATTGCTTGCAATTAAATGCAACAGATACAGTTCATACAATTGAAAACATCGTAAAAGAAAAAGCTGATAAAATCGCAAGCAAGTTCGATCAGGTTAACAACGAACAACGCGAAGCAATTCGTAACGCCATTATTATCGCCACACTTTCTGTACATACCGCTTATGTACAAATGTTGGCGAAACGTTACGTAACAGCAACGTTATTTTTACAGAATTTAGATGTGAAACCGTAAGAAATAGGAGCAGAAATGCTTCTATTTTTTAATAATGAAAACAACCATCCACCTGTTATATATTTAGAACAGGTGGATGGTTGTTTTTTAGATAATAATTATAAAAAATCATAATCGCCTATTATTAATTCAAAAATGATCATTTCATTCTATTAAATTTCGAACAGGTTTTCTCAATAAATTTAATCCATTCATCTTTGTAACTCTTTATAAATTTCGATTTGAGCTTTTGAACTATTAGCGAAATTTAACCAATCCTGTCTTACATTACTTATGTTTTCAGTTACCACAAGTTCAACAATATCTAGATGTGAAACATTCGTTGTTATCGGTTTATTTATACCATTAACTTTAGCACCTGACATATACTTAGCACTCTCAGGGTTTAATGCGAAAGCAAAATCGATTACAGTAGAACCTTGCGGTAAGTTCACGGAATCTAACTTAGGAGTAAATGCTACAATGTTATCTTGGAATAGTTCATATGATACTAAATCATAAAATTCAATTGCATCTTGAGTTACTAGATCATTTGTCTTAATAAAATGCTCCATCAATTTATGAATTATATTTTGCATGCCCTTATCAGTTATACTTTTTGTAAGAATATGAAATACCCCTTTATATCGTATCTCCTGATTTATTTTTGTTTCAATACATATCACTATTTCATGGTTATTGATTACCACTTTGGTCTTTAAGTATTTGTTTAATACATCACTTTCAATTGCTTATTATCTTCAAATTGATATGGAATTGGTTTGTATAGCTGATGTATAATTCCTAATATTTTATAACAGTCTAAATTATTTGAGGCCGTGATAATTATTTTTGACACTGCTGTAATGTCTTGAATATCTTGGAGACGAGAATAAGCTGTATAAATAGGGCTTACTTCATAGTCGACTTCAAATATTAAAGATGTATTTAGAAAAGTATTTATATCTTGCATTATATTTTGAGACAAATCCCCTAATAACTTAACATAATTTTGCAAAAGAATTTTCATTCCCTTATATTTAGAATGATTAAGATAATAAAAACCTAAATCTTCTAACTCGTGTTGAATATGAAATAGCCCCAGCCTTTTACAAATCGGAGCGAAAATTTTGAGTGTTTCATTTGCATAAGGAACTTGTTTCTTTACAGCTTTCACCTGTAAAGTTCTCATGTTATGTAGACGATCTATTACTTTTATAATAGCTACTCTTATATCTCCTTGTGTAGCTAACAATAATTTCTTTAAATTTATTGCTTCATACTCTTCTTTATTAGGGATTTGTTTTTTATCAATTTTAGTTAACCCTTCTACAATATCAGCCACTTTTTTACCGAATATATCACGTATGTACTCAATTGTGTAATCTGTATCCTCCACCACATCATGTAGTAATGCTGCAACTAAAGTTATAATATCTGCCTTACAATCTAACAAAATTTCAGTAACTGCAAATGGATGAGTAATATACGGCTCACCCGAAACTCGAAATTGTCCTTCATGAGCTTTCTCAGAAACTAATATAGCTTTATGTAATTGTTCTAATTCTTCTTTATGTAGATATGAGGCCTTTTCTAATAATGCTTTCTTCATATTTTCACCTTCATCACGTTAATTTCCTATAAAATTTTATTAACATTATAATTCGTTATTTGAAAGTGAAGTACCTGTCTAGGTGATAAGAGAATATTTATATTTTTATTCTCCTTGAATTATTTTTAAATTTTTGAACCTATAAGCCACCCTTTGAAATACTTTTTATCAACCGAATCATGTCTCTATTCCAAATAGAAAGTCGTTCATAAATTTGATACTTATTATGCATACATTCCCCTTGTCACTTTGTAAATTAAAAGCCCATATCATTATAGGAAATTTCCAATACATTATCATTTACTATAATACTTATCAGAGACATAAAAGAATTGAAATAGCAATCCCCTATACAAATAAGGTATAATCTACACATAGTGAATCTTTTATGTTATTAAGTATTAGGTTCACCTATTCAAAAATACATAAACTAGAAGGTGCAACAATGGTAAGTAGTTTTATTCACTCAGTATTAACGTTTTTTGAAGGGTTAGGTTATTGGGGCATTATGCTTGGACTTATGATTGAGATTATTCCGAGTGAGATCGTCCTTGCTTATGCAGGTTATTTAGTATTCAACGGTAGTATCTCATTTATAGGCGCAGTTATATTTGGTACAATCGGTGGTGTTATTGCCCAAATCTTTATTTATTGGCTTGGACGATACGGTGGACGCCCTATATTAGAACGTTACGGAAAATATATTTTCATTCATAAAAAACATATAGATGCAGCTGAAGATTGGTTTAATCGGTACGGGACTGGTGTAATTTTCACTGCTCGCTTCATTCCGGTAGTACGTCATGCGATTTCAATTCCTGCTGGTATTACAAAAATGCCATTACTACGCTTCACTACATTAACAGCACTTGCAATCATCCCTTGGTCTATCATTTTCATTTATTTAGGTGAAAAACTAGGTCAAAATTGGGAGAATATAAACGATATTGCGGGACCGTATGTGAAGTCTTTCGCAATTGGCGGTGTCATACTTATCCTTCTATACTTCATCCTTAAAAAATGGACAAAAAAACGTAAAAATCTCGCTTAAAATAATAAAAACCGCTAAAAATTCATTACGAATGTTAGCGGTTTTTATTATAGACTTGATTATATATTAAAAATTGGTTTATTTCTTCTTTATGCTTTAAGTCATGCTGAATGAGTGATGAAAAATAATGATTTAGCATAACTTTTTTTGTACCAATTTGAAAATCATTATTAAAATTATAGGCGGGAATTCCCTCAATTTCATCTACTAATTGTTTACGAGTATAGCTAAACTGATTAATAAGTTCTTCTCTTGAAATACCTGATCTCGCATATATAATTGCACTCTTATTCATTTCCTCTACATCTGTTGGAATATAAGGTATTGATTGGGCACTTAGAAAATAAGGAATTCGATACTTCATTACAAAATCATCCCAAATGATAAAATGTGAAATCACATCTGCAATTCCCCACGAACCATTTTTAAATGATTGAAACCATATATCATCAGGTACTTCCTTCAATGTTTGACACCATTCTATTATATTTAACTTTTCTTCTAAAATATTTTCTTTTTTCATTATTTATTCCTCTCTCACACTTATAATTCATTCATATTAATGTCTTCTAGAAATTGTATAAAAAAGCCTCCATAATTATGTGGATAAGCAACAATTCAATCGTCCATTTCGTATATTATCTCAAAAAGGAGTGATTCCCCTATGCATTGGCAACAAAAAATACAATACTTAATTGGACGCCCTATCGGTATTTCCTTCATTAATGGGCAAGGAACTTCTGGTGTATTATGTTCAGCATATGATGGTCAATTATATGTGTATGAATACCTTTACCAAGCTCAGTTCGCAATGAAGCATTATGATTTTAGACAAATTCAAGATATACATGCATTTCCGAATTGCCCACATCAAAATCCTCTATACTAAAAAAAGGAACAGCTTATAGCCGTTCCTTTTTCTCCACACTTATTTCTCAGTGTAAAAGTTTTGCACTGCTTCATCAAAGTAAATCCAGCCTTTCCAGCCTAAATGAATTGTATCTTTTAAGAAATACTTATCATATTCATGGCCAGAGAAATCAACTACTGGGTATCCTGCTTTCTCAACTTGTTCTCGAACTTTTTTATAATACACTTCACGGCGTTCTTTCGGGAAGCCAGTATAATCATACCAAGGGCCATTTACAGGTACAGAAATAAAGAGTGGTTTGACATTTTTCTCTTTAAATAAATCTAAAATAATTTGTAAATCACCATATTCTGGTGATTCATCATATGTTTCATTTGCTCTAAAGTTTTTTAAACCTTTTAGTTTTTTCTTCAGATTATTCTTATGATAATAGGGATTTTCAATTCCGAATGTATTTGTAGTAGACTCAGCCTTCCCTTCTTGTTCTGCGTGTTTACGTGCGTCTTCCCAAGAAATTGAACGAAGTCTGATATTTGTTTTCTCTTTCATCGGCTCAATCTTAAATATAGAGTTAAATAAATCTCTATGATCTAAAATATTTCGATGTATATAAGCAAGTGGTTTAACTAAACCCGCTTGTATGTTATGTTTCGTATCATTATATACAATACCTTCTAATGAATTTTTTAATATATCATCTTCTTGAACAACTTTATAT
Source organism: Bacillus sp. F9_6S_D1_P_5 (assembly GCF_054823925.1). Lineage (NCBI taxonomy): Bacteria > Bacillati > Bacillota > Bacilli > Caryophanales > Bacillaceae > Bacillus > Bacillus sp. F9_6S_D1_P_5. The sequence goes on from NZ_JBTREW010000029.1 coordinate 25,832, forward strand.
TCTAATAATCGTTTCGCAATTTGCTTCTTCATTTTTACATTTATTTTATCATTAAAAATAAAATGATATGCCTGTTGTTTGGAGAAATTGTTCGTAAAATCCCCCTGTGAAACCCCAGTTTTGGTAAACCATTGTGGCGATAAAACAAAGACTACTTTTTTACCTTCTAACTCATCCATTGTAGACGTCATATTTAATATATGAGCTAAACTTTGCGTACCACCAATCCCCATTAAATATGGTGTAAAACCTGCTGGATTTACTTTAAAGTAATTAGACGGATGATATGCATCCATTCGTAAAAATTCAGATGAACCGTACATCGGTAAATACTGCGAATTCTCTAACATTTTTTGCTGTAAGAAAACGCTTTGTAGTTTTTCTTTTTGTAAGGAGGTTGCCGCATCTTCTACCTTCTTATCACTAATAAGTGATACTAAACTTTTCGATGGGATTAATATGATAATGAAAAAAAGCATACACGCTAAAATTATCGGACCAAAAGCATGCTTCATTTTCATCGTCTCTTCCTCTTTCTATCGCTATTAAATTGTAACCCTTGTTTTTGACACGCCATCATTTCTCTCCTTTTTCTCTATACATGTTCCATTCTATTTATCTATTATATACATGTATGTATTTCTTTCCTTGTTCTATTAAGTCCTATACAATTAGCACAAGAAAATGTTTCCATAGAAACACGTTAATTATACAAGATTCTACATAAATTTCACACTGGAATTTTAGTAATAATTTTATTTTTCAAAGATAAAAAAACATAAGAAAAGTCTTTAATTTAATCTTAAGAAATAAAATTGCATAATTATATGGTCTTCCATACGCATAACCCCGCTTTAAAACTAGAACGGGGTTAAAAATAATAATGTTTTATAATTCAATAATTGTCTCTTTTAACGAAGATTAGTCACTTACAATTTAAAAAATGTATAAATCATTAAATCTATTACTATTCCATTTCTACTTGCTCCGTATAATATTCCATCGCTCGATTAAGCCATTTTTGTTCATCTTCTGTGAAAGGTGAAGATATCATATTTTCAAGTTCTTGAATATCCAGTTCTTTCACACTAGTATTAGCTAGCTTTTGTATCAAATCCTCACCAAGGAATGAAATAGACGCTTCTAAATAATACTTAATCATCTCTTGTACTTTCGAATCTTCTACGGGTTTACCATATAATTGTTTCACTTTTTTAGACAATTGAATTAACGTTTTATCTAAATTAATTTTATCTTCTTCTGATTTCTTTGATAATTCTTCCATGATATTCGGTAATCTATGCCGCTTCATCCAATCTTTGTAAGTATGTTCTGTATTCATACCGTAAACAAGACTAAATAATACATTACTATCTACTTCTCCTTCCTCCTCGACCAATTTGATTACTCTTTTAATCGCTTGCATTGATTGCTCAATTTGTTCTTTTTCTTTCTCTAAAACTTGTAAATGAAGAGACAAGCTTTCATTTAGATCAACGTTAAAACTTGATTCATGTAACAAATTAGCGACTTTATCTAAGCTATAGCCTAGAAATTTTAAACTTAGAATTTTTTGTAACGTTATAATATCTTCATACTTATAAATGCGGTGCCCTGAAGAAGGATTCTTTTCTGGTTGTAACAATCCGATTTCATCATAGTAATGCAACGTAGGAATTGCTATTCCCGTTTTTTCTGAAAATTTCCCAATAGAAAATATTTTATCCTTACTCATCTAAATCCCCCCATCAAAAGTATAAGTTCATTATAAAACCTCAAGTAACTAGAGGTTCAACAGTTAAATTAAGAAAATCCAATAATATTTCAGTTCATAAAATCAATGTCTATTGCCCTCATTTCATTCCATAAGCCTCATTCTTGTTACTTAACAGGAGGTAAAAAAAACAGACTATCACACATGTGTAGTCTGTTTCTCCATACCTTTATTTTTGTACATCTGCCCATTTTAAACTTGTTGCCGGACCGAATTGATGTACATATAAATCTTTCACATATGGCTTTTGTAAGTACGATAACCCGCGCTGGAATACCGGTGCTATTACTGCATCATCTAGCAGCATTTTTTCCGCATCTTGCATTGCTTTCCAACGAGCTTTTTCATCATTACCTAATTCTGTTTTAATCTTCTTAATTAATGCATCATATTCTGGATTTGCATACTCTGTATTGTTCACACTGCTTCCAGAAAGAAATACTTCTAAGTAAGTCATTGGATCTGGATAATCCGGTAACCAGCGTGATAATGACATTTCATATTCTTTCTTCTTCTCTAACGCTAGTTTTTGCGTATGCGGTTGTAATTTTACATTTACCTTTAAGCCTGGTAAGTTTTTCTCTAGCTCTTCTTTAATGTATTCCCCTACTTTTTTGAAGTTTTCTAAGTCATAGTTTAATAACTCAAGCGTCACTTCATTTGTACCTGTCTCTTGCTTCGCCTTTTCCCAATATTCTTTCGCCTGTTTTACATCAGTTTTATTAAACTCACCTGTCGTACTTCTAAAGTCTTTTTTATCTGGACCTTTTAAAAACCCTTTCGGTACGTAATAGTTAGCAGCAACCGAACCATCATTTAAAAATGAAGTCGCAAGTCCTTTCTTATCAAACACTGTACTTAGCGCAAGCCTTGCATTTTTATTTTTAAGAATCGCTACATTTTCATTGAATCGGAAGAAGTACATAACTGGATCTGTATATTGTTTAAGCTCTTTATTATTTTTATATTTATCTACAAATTCTGTAGAAATGACAGCTCTATCCACTTTATCTGTTTCATATAAATTTACCGCAGTTGAAATTTCCTTTACAATTTGATAGTTTATTTCATCTAGCTTCACTTCTTTTTTATCCCAATACTTATCGTTTTTCTTCATTGTAAAACTCGCTTCATGCTTCCACTCCGATAATATAAATGGCCCGTTATATACCGCTTTATTTGCTTCTAATCCGTATTTATCACCTTGTTCTTTCGCATATTTTTCGTTAATTGGATAGAAGGACGGTAAAATTAGTAGTTTTGTAAAATACGGTACAGGGTGTTCTAACTCTACAACGAACGTTTTATCATCCTTTGCTTTTACTCCTAATTCCTCTAACCCTAGTTGTTTCTTATTTATTTTCTCCGCATTTTTCACATCGTATGCAATGTATGCATATTGAGAAGCTGTATCTGGATTAATAAGCTGCTTCCAAGCGTATACGTAATCTTGTGCTGTTACTGGATCTCCGTTAGACCATTTCGCATCACGTAAGTGGAATGTATATGTTTTCCCATCTTGACTCACTTCATATTTTTGTGCTCCAGCTTCAATCACTTCATCATTTTTCGATAAACGGAATAATCCTTCCATTACATTATTTAAAACGTTAAACGATACCGCATCTGTTACTTTCCCTGAATGTAAAGACGGAATTTCACCTGTTTCTAATAACTGTAATACTTTTTTCTCATCTTTTGGCTTTGTCGTTGTTTTTTCTTTTGCGCAGCCAACTAAAAATGAAGAGGCTAATAAAGTACTAACTAATGAGTAACGAACAACTTTTTTCATTTGAAAACCCTCTCTACTTTTTATGGTAAGTAACGACGAGCACCAGCGTACTCTTCTATATATCCTGGTGTATTAAGCGGTATAATCTCTACTGATCTTTCAGCTCTCGGCGAGTGAATCATATTTCCGTCACCAATATACATCCCCACATGATGAACACTGCCTTTCCCTTGATCATGTGCAAAGAAAATTAAATCTCCTTTTTGTAAATGTTCTTTATCAACTGCAACTCCATTTCTCGATTGCGGACCTGAATCTCGCGGAATTGTAATACCATGTGATTTATAAATCGTATGTGTAAATCCAGAGCAATCAAATCCGAAACCACTTGTACCAGCCCATATATACGGTAATCCTAAAAACATTTTCCCTGTATTTATTAAATCATCGGCCGCTGGAGTTGGAATATCATTTTGAGAACGGTAAACCGTTCCATCATTTTTTCGTAGCCAAGCTTTCTGTCCGTTTGGTAACAAGACGCGATATGAAATCGTATCTTCACTAAGTAGCGGCAGTCGCGTATTATAGCTCACTTCAAGTGATTTATGTTTTTCAGAAGGATTTATATATAAAATGGCTGTCGGTTTCGTTACTAATACGAAAGGTTCATTTGTTTTATCTGCAAATTCTTGATTATATGTTAACTGTTTTTCAGGCATCCATCCTGGGTAGCCTTCCTCATTTCGCGGCATTGGCTGACCATGGACTAACACTTTCACCCAGTCCCCTTTTTTATCAACAACCGTTACTTCTTGACCTAATAGCGCTTGTGTTTCTAGTTTATTTGCATTTGTTAACCAAAGTTTCTCATCAAGCGTCATTGATTTCGTCCACTTCCACAAATCAACTGGATTTGTAGCGCTTGGTGTATCAATTGGCCGTAATGAATCAGGCGTGGTCCAAAGTGTTGCGGCAGATACATCAATAAACGCTTTACTATCTTTCTTCTCTTCAGCATTTGCTGATGTAAACGATGAAAATATAAATAAAGTTGTTAAAAATGCAGTTCCTACTTTTTTCATACATATCCCCCTTAAAAGATAGTTTTCTAGTTTCTTCTCCTAAGATTTACTATTCACTGTCGATTGAAGGTTTACCTTTGATCCTGAATAAGTCATTCCTTCCGGTTCTTCCATTAACCAAAGAGGTGCATCTAGATCGAAGTAATGAATATTAGGATGTGCAGCTGCTAAATGAGCTACAGCACTAACAGAAAGTGAAGATTCCATCATACTACCGACCATACATTTTACACCAGCTGTTTCGGCGATATCGGCAATACGCCACGCTTCACGTATACCACCACATTTCATTAATTTAATATTAATTAAGTCTGCATATCCTCCTTGAACGATTTTCAATGCATCACTCGCTGAAAATATGCTTTCATCTGCCATAATTGGCGTTTGCACATGATCTTTGACGTACTTTAATCCATCCCAATCTTTCGCGTGAACAGGTTGTTCAATAAATTCAATATTTAAATTGCGATTTTCCATCTCTTTAATGATCGTAACCGCCTCTTTTGGATTCCATCCTTGATTTGCATCTAATCGTAACGTTGTATTTTTAGGTACGCTATTTCGAATCGCTTCAATACGTTCTAAGTCTAAAGGAGCAGATTTCCCCACTTTAATTTTTAAAGTTTGAAATCCTTTTTCTACATGTTTCTTTGCCTCTTTCGCCATAATGAAAGGCTCATCTACACTAACGGTAATATCTGTATGGATTTCTTTCTTCCCGCCTAATAATGCGTAAAGTGGAACGTTTTGATATTGACAATACACATCATATAAAGCGATATCTACCGCCGCTTTCGCACTTGGATTCCCAATGCAACTCATTTGAATGTGCTGTAGTAACTGCTGAAATTGAATAATATCTTGACCAATTAAACAGGAACGCATCGGCCCTAAAATTGCTTCTTCAATCCCGTTTGCGAAATCACCCGTAATAACTGGTGTTGCGGCTGCAGCACCTTTGCCAACAATCCCTTCATTTGTATGAATAAATACATCTATACTTTCTATTTCGGTTACGGTACGAAGAGCTGTTTTAAACGGTGTATGAAGATTAACACGTCTACGATTTACTTTTACATTTTTAATTTTCATATTGTTCATCCTTTCGTTGTCTAACAAAGCGGAACTTTAATCTTTAAAAACAAATTATGTTTTTACGTACAATTCATTTCCTCTTTCACTTACTTTAAATGCAAGAGATTAATGTGAAATAAAAAAATCCAGCCATAAGAAGATTCTTACGGCTGGATTTTGTCTAGGAATGTGTAGACAAAGCAGCAATTTGATTATATTTTTTCTGCGCATCTTTTAACGCTACAAGTAATGCCTTTTGAGACGAACCGAAATAACGATCTTTTATTTCCATTACTAACGTTGGATCATTAATATTTTTATGTAGAAACAAATATTTAACGAATTGAGATGTTAATGCAATTGTCGCTGAGCAATCTGCATCTACAATTTCCCCAGTCTCCTTGACAAGTACAAACGCTACAAAATAGCTTTTAAACTTTTCAGTAATGGGATTATTTTGAGGTGCTTTCGCATCCCCTACGACATAAATTGTATTTGAAGCATACACAGCTATCTTCCTTTCTAATACGGGATAACGGTTTTCTTAATAGTCGTATGAGTGATAAACTCAACGTTGATTAAAAAATGTATCCGCTTACCTTGTATTATAATACAATTGACAGAATTTTAACAACATTTATTTCGGTATATATTCCATAATTATAAAAACAGCTCACACTCTTCATTTTTACAGTATGTGATTGTTTCTTGTACCATGCCAGTCGTACATAAAAAAACAGTTAGCTATCGCTAACTGCTCTATTACACTACTTCGGCAATACAAATATAGTTTCATTTGACTTAGAAAACTGATATTCTTTTCTCGCAAACTTCAAAATTTCTTCCTCATCGTCTGTTAAATTTTCTATGTTAGTCTTTAAAGACGCCTTATTTTTCTTTAAAGAAACCAATTGTTCTTTTTGATTCGTTATTGTATCTTTTTTTTCCACGATTATTTCTTGTTGTTTCGTTAAAATAAATTGAACGTACAAAGTAGCCGCCGCGATAAATATAAACATGAATATAAATCGCCTTAGTTTTTTCTTATTAATTGCTCGATTCTCATTAGACTGTGATAGTTGTTCTTGTATATTAGGAACATTTATTCGCTTGAGTTTCCTCATTTTGAAATCCCCCTAACACATATATTTTCACTACCATCGGCATAATCTCTTACTAACTTTAATTCTATTCTTATAAAATAAGCTCCTTCACAAAAATATCTCACAAATTAACCAATTAAAGATAGCATTCGACGACATTTCCATATTTACATTGAATTTTTTTATGTATGCTGCCATAAAATAGTAGTTTCTGTTATTCTTTTTCTACTATTGTAGAAGAGTTTTTTTACATACGAAATTTCTCCTTGTAATAACATGCTTACAAGGAGGAAAAAGATAAATTGTCGTATATTCGCTAAAACTGAAATTACTGTTTCTGAACTAAAGTTTTGAGCATAGATCACCTGTTAAGAAACTTTGCTAAATAAAAAAGCCCAAATTGGGCTTTTTTATTTTACAAATCAATATCATATTCCATACTTTTGGCTGTTTCCGCAGCAACCTCCACACCTAACAAATTTGTCACAATATGAAATGACATGTTAATACCAGCTGAAATACCTGCCGATGTAATAATGTGTCCTTCATCTACAAATTTCACATTCTCCATTACTTCTACATTCGGAAAATCTTTTTTGAAAGTTTGAATACTAGCCCAATGCGTTGTTGCTTTTAAATTTTCCAGTAAACCAGCTTTCGCAAGTAATAGCGCTCCAGTACAAACTGAAGTCATTAGCTTTACTTCTTTCATTTGCTGACGAACCCATTTTATTATAATATCATTTTTCACTTCACTTTCCCTAACGCCTTTACCACCTGGAATGATTAAAATATCAACTGGTGGTAAATCTTCAATACTATAATCCGGCTGTACCTTTAATCCGTTTCTTGCTGTAATCATTTCTCCATTTTGGCTAACTGTATACACTGTAAATGGTTTTTCTTCATACGCTTCGGTTACAGAAAAAACTTCAAATGGCCCTGCGAAGTCTAAAACCTCTACCTCATTAAATAAAAATATGCCTACACTCCACTTATTTATCATACATTCACTTCCTGTTTTAAATGTTGTAAAAGGTGCTCGTATCCTTTTTCTAATGCAATATCATATGCTGCTATCCCATCTTTCAAAATATTTAAGTATACTCTTCTATATGTTCTATTGATTATGATATTTTCCTTTTAAGACGACAGTTTACATAACAATATTATTTCTTTAATTTCTTCTAGTGAAGACTTTGATTTTATTACAGTTGTTGAAAAAATAATTGAAAAAAATTATAAATATGACCGTCATCATATCGCTTCCGCTGTACGAACTAAAACGGGTAATATTTATGCAGCAGTGCATGTTGAACCAAATGTTGGAAGAATAACAGTTTGTGGTGAAGCTATGGCGATTGGAAAATCTATTTCAGAAGGCGATCATGAATTTGATACCATTGTAGCGGTTGCTCACCCCCCCATGAAGATATAGAAAAATGTTGGGTTGTTGCTCCATGTGGTATGTGTCGAGAATTAATAAGTGATTACGGAAAAAATACGAACGTTATACTTTCATATAATGGTGAACTTGTAAAATGTAACGTAATGGAATTATTACCTGAAAAGTACACAAGTGAAGTAGCGTAATCATTCATACTATCAACATATCAAATAATATTATTCCAATAAAAAAACAATCCATTTTTAAAATGGATTGTTTTTTTATTTCTTTTTTATGCAGTTTATTTTATTTTTATATTTTCAATAACGATACAATTATCGTTAACAAAAATGAAATACAAATATTTGAGTACGAATTGAAGTGTGTTTTTCATTCGAAAACTAAATTCCCACTTACCCTTACATTTGAAAAACATGAATGTAAACCCTCTAAAATCAGCAGCCTTATCATACCAATCTATAACAATTCTGTCTTCTTCCCTTACCTGTTTCCTTTAACACATATGATTTTAAAACGAGCGACGTTAATGAATCCGTTAATGTTTTATATGATAAATTAGATAATGCTAATAGATCGTTCGTATATAACATTCTATGCTTCTCTAATAATAATAGTACTAATCTTTCAGACGGTTTTAATGCCTCATCACTTTCTAGTATAAAGTCTATATTTTTCATTTCTCTAATTATTACTCCTTATATAAAAAAATAATAAAACGACTAATTTAATATAAAAATAATACACAACAAAATTTGAAGTATATTAAAATAACATCGTTTTAAAACACTATTATACTATAACATAGAAAAAGCATTTCCCGAAATAGGAAATGCTTTTTAAAATTGCTTATATGTTTCTTCCAAACTTACATTATATTTCGAATTCTTATCCATACAATTTCCTGATCATCTCGATATATTTGTAATAAATCAAGTTCTTCTAAAATGATTTAAACAAATAAAAATGGTTCGTCATACATGCTTTAAACATGAATGACGAACCATTTTCCAGCTTCTTTTCAAATACATGTTCTACCTTAAATATTTCTTGCAATATGCGGCTTACTGTAATGACTTGTGCCACTGCCACCTACTACTACTTTACCGCCTTTTTCAAAAATTAATAATTTACTTGAACCATCTGCAAGAAGTACTATTACTTCAGCATTGTTACTTGTTGCTACATAAATTACATAACCACTTTTTGATATACACGTTTCCCAATTCGCATCAAATTCTGATCTTAATACCCGATTGGAATACACTTGATTTTCAACTCTATCTTGTGCTTCGTTTTCCAAAATTTATCCCCCCCTACTTCTCCAAAATATCATTTACAAAAAATAACGGTTCTATTTCTGTCTTTAATATAAATAGTATATGTAGGTAGTAGAAAAATGCTTGGACAATGAAAACGTAATAACATGTAAGTAATATACAATTGCAATAAGGCAATCGATACAGTATCGATTGCCTTATTTTCATCCATAGTTCTTTATTTTTCGTTTCGCACAGCTTCAAAAGTAAACATTTGATTTGCATTTGACGGTTCTTTTTCATAAACATAGTCAGCCGAACAAGTAATGTTAGAGAAACCTATACTTTCTAACAGAAGTTTAAACTCTTCTATTCCATACCAGCGTATCGCAAAGCGTTGTAGTTCTGTTTGTACTAACTGACCTTTACTCCATTTTTCATATTTTAAATATGATAGAGTAGTTTGATTCAGCCAATCTATTTCAATTGATTTATTTTCTAATGTAATTCCATCTCCATTTGGCAAAGAAAAAGTCGATGTATGAATCTCTCCCGTCTTCCAGTCATGCGGAAGCATAATATCTACGATTAATCGTCCGCCTGGATTAAGATGTTCATAAAAACATTTCAATGCATTTATAGAATTCTCACGATTTTCAATTAAGCAAAAAGAACCAGTAGGAATGATAATTGCCTCATATTTATGCGGAAGTGAAAATTGTTGTAAGCTTCCTTCATATAAATTAGGGTGTACGCCTCTCTCTTTGCATCTTATACGGCACGACTCTAGCATTTCAGGTGAATAGTCAATCCCATCAACTGTAAAACCCGCCTCAAGAAGTGGGATGATGACACGCCCTGATCCTACTGCTGCTTCGAGAATTCTACCTCTACAATTTTTCAAACGTTCTTCGTAATACTCAATATCACCATTTAAAGAATAACCGACAGGCTTTGTGTAATCATAAAGTTCCGTGCAAAGTGAACTATAAAAACTAAACATTTATTTTCTCCTCCGTTTTTTACGTACGGAAGATTTTCATTCAACTAATCTTCCCGTACCTTTATTTTTAATAAAAATTCGAAAGAGCTGACTGTCATAATATATCACTCGCTTCCCATAAAATATAATTATATTTTATAATATTTCATTAAAAATTAACATATGAAAATTCAGACTTTTCACGAAAGAAGGATGTGATGAATTCATTAATTGGATTTATTTTTCTTCTTATATCTTTTAATACACTCATTTTCTTAATAGCAAAGAAGTATAAACGAATATGGAAAATAGCCAGTGGCATTTTCATACTTTCTTCTCCCGTTGTTTTCTTCGCTACTTTACACGTTATTGGTGAAAAAGTAGGAGATGGATTCGCTGGAGGCTTTGCTGGGCTTATCTTTAGTGGCCTATTGATCATAAATGCCATTTTTTTATTTATTGTAAGCATTTTTGTATCCACCAATAAAAATTCACATTAAACTCCCCCTTTCAAAATATAAAGAGCTTACCATGTAGTAAGCTCTTTACCCATCACTATTTATTTCACAATTGGCAATGTCACTTCACTTAATTTTACTGTAAGCTTCGTGCCAGCTTTCGGTCTAATTGTATAATCATAGTCACTAGCGATTAAAACAACCCCTATTTGATGCCCCACTTTAAATACATAATCATCTGGCTGCATGTCCCATGTAAATGTATAATCTTTGCCCGGTTGAATCGCTGTTGAACTTTCTATACTCGTTAAGTTTTGTGGATCCATCCAACCTCTCGTTACGATTTCCGGCTTCGTTCCTCCATAATCAACAAGTAAAGCAGTTAAATTTGATACAGATCGATCAATATTTCCTGTAATTGAAATCTTTGGTGTACCACTTATTCTCATATCCTTTTGTAATACAGGCATTGTATACACTAATCGATTGGCTACTTCGAGTTCTGTGTTTGCTATTAATTGATTTGATTTCATTTTTGCATCATCTACGAATGAGAAAACTTTATTTGCAGAGCCCATACTTAATGGCATATTAACTGCTTTGTTACTTAAATACATACGAACTTTTGACGGCACAGCTGATGGATCCGGCCAATTTTTTAATTTTTCCCAAGTTTTATTTTCACGTTGTACATCAACCATTGGTTCATTCATAATTCCATTTTCAATTCCATATAACCAATAATCGAGCCATTTATTTTGTGTTCTTTGCCAGTCATTCGTTGATGTTCCACCATGTCCACCCTGATGTAACCACATTTTACGAGGGACATTATTTTCTCCGAGTGCCTCCCACCATTGCGCGAACTGCTTCGTCTTTACATTCCAATCATTTAAACCATGAACAACAAATACACTCGCTTTTACGTTTTTAGCATCTTTTACATAATTTCGTTTATCCCAAAAATCATTATAATTACCAGTTTTCCGGTCCTGTCCAGCTGTGAGCTCTTTTATTACTTGTCCGCAAACTTCAGGGTTTTCCCTCGTTAATACTGCTTCTGCCATATTATCCGTATCTTCTCCTTGATATCCACCTGGTGCAATGACTGCACCGTTTGCACGATAATAATCATACCAACTACTAATCGCTGCGATTGGAATAATTGTTTTTAACCCTTCAACCCCAGTCGTCGCAACAGCATTCGGTAACGTACCATTATAAGAAACTCCTGTCATACCTACATTACCTGTTGACCAATCCGCCTTAACTTCCTCACCATTTTCTGTATATGCTTTCGCACGTCCATTCACCCAATCAATGACAGATTTCGTCCCTAATATTTCTTGTTCATCTCCAGTAGTCGGACATCCATCTGATTTTCCAGTTCCAATACTTTCGCCTAAAATGACTGCATAGCCTCTTGGTACATAATAATTTCCATACGAACCAAGATTAACAGCTCCATACGGTTTCCCTTCATACGCATACAATTCTTCATCTACGTTATATACAGGAACATCTTTTAAACCAGCTCGATATGGACTCATTTCATATATAACAGGAACTTTCACATTTGGATCAGTTTTTGGACGCATAACTTTTACCGATACACGATCCTTTTTTCCATCTCGATCACTATCTACTTCCGTTTCTACAAATAAATTTTCAATAATTGCTTCATCAAGCGAATAAATCGGTTTTGTCATCCCATTTTCTAATTCAATTTTCGTGTTTGATTGTAACGCCTCTGAAACTTTTCCATTTAACTTCACGTCATTCTCATTTATGTAGTTTGTTTCTTTATTGTCTGCATACGCAGTCGTGCTAGAAACTCCTGATGTAATTGATAAAGATAATATTGCTGATAATGTTGCTATTTTCTTTTTCCCCATACGCTTCCCTCCCCATATATTTCTCTTTTTACTATACAATAAAATCACAGAAAATTCAGTTTATATTTTGTGCAACAACTTGAAAAATTTGTAGAACACTCTTCCAACGAGCTTTCAAGATTATATATCCTGATATACCACTCTCATATAATCAATAAAAAGCATCGCCTAATAATAGACGATGCTCCTAATAGTATTGAATTAAACATTCTTCATATTAATATAAAATCTTATTTCTCCCTCTATAGTAGATACTCCGTAGTCAAAACCATGTCTCTCTAAAATACTTTTCACTATCGCTAATCCTAATCCTGTACCTGAATGGTCTTTACTGCGAGAAGATTCTAAGACGTAAAAAGGTTCCCAAATTTTATCGATATCTTTCATACATTCTACATTCATACCATTTTCAATTTGAAAATACACACTTTCATTTCGTTCTTCTAAAGTAATTTTTATATTTTGATTTGCCGTATATTTTATTGCATTGGATATTAAATTTTGAAACACCATTCTCATTTTATTTACATCTGCATACACAACTGCATCACCAATATTATAGTTGACATGCAAATCAATTTCTTTCGACTCTAACTCAATCTTATGCTTACGTAATATACTTTGGACTAGTGATTTAATAGAAAACTTTTCTTTTTGTAAAACATCTCTTTCTAGTTTAGAAAATCGTAATAGCTCTTCAATTAAGTTCGAAATGTGATCAGTTTGTTTAATAATAGTATCTATGTATGTACCATCATCTAAACCATCTTTGATTCCCATAGAATATGCTTTTACTAACGCGATTGGTGTTTTTAATTCATGCGTCACATCACCCATAAATCGTTTTAAATGTTCATTTCGATCTGTTAAATTTTGATGTGCCTCATGTAGTTTATCACTCATAATATTAATACTATTAGCTAAGTCTCCTATTTCATCATTTGTTTTCACTTTCGCTCGTTCAAATTTCAAATTTGAAATATCTTCTGCAACATCACTTAATTCTTTCAATGGTCTCGTGATTGTTTTTGAAAGTATCCATACAAGTACGATAATAAGAAAAATCGTAACACCTAATATGTACAAATAAAATGAGTTTAACGTTTTTATCACTTCATTTGAATGTGCGATCGAAACTCCTACCAAAATCAACTTATCGTCTTTCGCAATGTATTTCACAAAAAAGCTAGATTTCATCTTCTCTTGATCATATATTTTATTCGAATGCCCGAAGTTCTTTACTTTCATTATTTCTTCTTTTGTAATCCAAAGTTTATTTAGGGCAACTCTTTTCTTTGTAAGTTGCATACGTAACTCTTCATTAATATGATCTTCTGAATCGTTTATCGATGTATACGTAATCGTAACATTCGCCTCATTTTCAATACTAGAAATTGCTTCATCCAGTTGTTCACTCGGTATCGCCTGTATTTGTGCTGTAATACCTTCTAAACTTTCTCGCGTTTTGTAAATATTATATTTCGGTAAAAGATAGTTAATTAATAATAAAGATATCGTAAAAATAAGAATAACAGTTAAGGAAATGCTGAGAAATAGTTTTTTTCCAAGTTTATTCACTCTGTTCCTCCAAACTATATCCTAGCCCGCGGTGCGTCTTTATAATATTTCCTCCAACTTTTTTACGTAATCTTCTTACATGTGTATCAACAGTTCGCTCTTCTCCAAAATAGTCAAATCCCCATACGATATCTAACAATTTTTTACGAGTTAAAATCATGCCTTTATGATTTAAAAAACACTTTATTAATTCTAGCTCTGTTTTGGTGATATCTAACTCTTTGTCATTTTTATAAACTTTATTTTTAGTGAAATCTATTTTCAAATCTTGAACTTGAATGACATCATCATGCTGTATTAACTTTTTCGCTCGTGTAATGAGTACGCCTGGATGAAATGGTTTTTTTACGTACTCATCTGCCCCACTTTGAAGCGCCGCTAATTCGTCTTCGCTTTCACTTTTCGCTGTAAGCATTAATACTTTAACGCTTGAGTTCTTTTTTATTTCCTGACAAACAGTAATACCACTATGTTTCGGCATCATCCAGTCTAAAATAGCTAAATCAATTTTCTCATCATAAAATATTTGAAGTGCTTCCTCTCCATCTTTCGCTAATAAAACTTCGAAGCCTTCTTTCTCGAAATAAGCCTTTAAAATCCTTAACATATCTTGTTCATCATCTGCTATTAATACTCTCATACATGATCCTCCATTGCTTTTAAACAAAAACCAATTGTATTATACAACTTCTTTGTTACATAAATGTGACAGAAAAATATTTGAACCTTTTAAGGGTATAGTAAAGACGAGGTGTTGTATTATGATTAAAAAAATCGGGGTCATTACTCTTCTTTGTTTCTTATTATCAACAAATGTGTTCGCAAATAGTAATCAACAAATTGAAGTATTTGATTGTCAAAAAGAAATGGTCATTCAAAAACAATCTTTAGATCCAGCTATTCAAAAAAAAGCTGTTCAATATGCTAAATCCATTACTGGCCCGTTCAAAAACTTAAACGTCGTTCCAAAAGATGGTCACATGATAAAAATCCCTTTATCTAAACCAGTTTCTATTACAAATCAATGGCTACATTCAACAATTGATGAAGTACTTATTCTTCTCCCACTTAACGAAAAGCCTTATATTATGCTTTACGATGATGAAAATAATCCGCATTTTTATTATGTAAAAGGTGATCCGAAGGGATTATTGAAAGAAATGAATGTTAAACATAATTGACTAGAAAAAAGAGACTTCATAAGCTTATTTTTATAAGCAGAGGTCTCTTTTCTTACTCATATAATACTTTATAGTGACTAGATCCTTTAACTAATTCCCCTTTCACAAATCCATTTGCAGTATAAAACGCATCACCTTGCTTTGTATCTGTATGTAAAACAACCACTTTAAAATACTTTCCGCATGATTTAATATTCGGATTAACAACAAATTCCCTAGCCCTATACGACGGTAGTCCTTTGAAATATAAAATCTCCTCACCCTACCAATCTTATTAGTTTCTGTATATGGATCCTCATTTAACCCTCCTATTCCAATTAACTTTTCCCCTTGAAAAACACCAAATAAACATTCACCAGTTTTATCAAATGTGTTTATTTTATTTTCATATTCACTTATTAGTCTCTTTAAGAAATTGAATCCTTCTTCTTTGCTTTCTTGAACAAGATAATCGTGTTCGTATATCATTAAATCTTCTATTTGTCGAATAAGTATATCTTTCAAGTGATTTCCTCCTTAATTTTGAAATACATAAAAATGCTCTAGAATTATTTATTCTGAGCATTTTTATGATTGTTACTTTATTCAATTTGTAGAATGGCTATTCTTCACTTCATATGTAAATCGATAATATAATTGTCTAATTTCTATACATTTAAAGCTATTAGTACTCAAAAATCATGAATAAAGCCATTTAAATAAATACATTTATAATATCTCTCAAATATTGTATTAGTTTATATATTCGCCATCCTTCTCTAGCAGACTCAAGATAAATTATAATTTGTTAATTGATATGTTTGTGTAACCACTGTTCAAATATCTTTAACTGTTCTACAGTATGAAAGTAATGTTCACCCGTCTCCATGACTTCTAATTCACAACGATGTTTTTTTCTAAAATCATTAATAGTTTCAAATTCGCACAGTTCATCCTTGGCTCCGTACATAATATATGTATCCGTATCCCATGTATTAATAGGATGTTCTTTTACATAACATAAATAATCCCAATATAACTTTTGACCAATCGGTGTCTCTATAGTCATTTCTTTTTGCAAAAGTTCTGGTGTCACATTAAACCATTTCATCATATTTTCGATAATTCGTTCCATATTAACTACTGGTGATAAAAATAATGCCTTTTCTATCACATCATTTTGATAGGCTAAAAGGCTAAAATAAGCTCCGATACTACATGCAAACACGCTTACTTCTTTCCAATGTTCTTTTGCGTAATTCATAATTATAGATAATTCACTAACACAAACCTGTACTTTGCAAGGTGTATTATCATTTGTTCTTTCTCCATGCTCAGGTAAATCAAAACTTAATACTTGATAGCCTTTTTGATTGGCTTCTTCAGCTAATATTTGAATAACCGCATCTTCCTTATTTGACATATTTCCATGTACTGCAATAAAAACTTTTTCACTTTTATCTCCCCATAAAACCACTGGAATATTACCAATTTTAAAGTAATCTTTAATCATATTTCCTCCGTAAAACAAGACATGTAGGAATTAGCAAAAAACTACAGAAACTATAAAATTCACTACTCAATTTTTAAGAAATTAAACTATTACTAATTCATCATAAGTGAATTAAAATCTTATTCTACCTCTGCATAACAGCGTATATTTTGAATTAGAAAATCATACTTTTCCACTTCTTCAGAAACTACAAACTCTTATTTTAATTCCTTATTCAGCAAATCTACTTCGTTAGTGGAAGAATAATTTTTTTAACAATTATATTATTTTTTAAATGGCTCTATTATAAATTAAACATCTTTACTATCTCTGCACAACTGACAACATCCCCTTCAACTCCAATAAATCATCTATTACTATATCCGCCTGAGCAAGTTCATCTTCTTGTGCAAAATCAAAATTGCATCCAATCGCAATCAAACCATTATCTTTCGCTGCATTTATATCAGATAACCGGTCCCCAACTACAGCTGCTTCTTTTATATCATATTTGTTCAAAATACTTTTTACTAAGTCGCTTTTATTAAGTGAGTTTATTTGTTCAATACTAAACGTTTCAGTAACCCATTGGTCTAAACCATAATAAGATACGATTGCTCGTAAATATTCAGTTAGACCATTACTAGCAATATAAATTGAACAATTATTTTCTTTTATATATGTAAAAATTTCTTTTACGTTCGGATATAAAGCACCTTTTCCTCTTTTAATGTTTTCAATTAATCTTTCTAAAAAATATGCATCCGTTTGTTCTCTTATTTCAAGAGAATGATCCGGTAATAAAGCTTCCCAAACTTTCGGTAAAGGCACACCCATAATTTCACGGTATTTATCAATAGGTGTTACCGTATCCCATAATTGTAGTGATCTTAAGTGGTCAAATGTATCATCTAACGATAATTCTAAGATTTTATCTGTTTGAAATAACGTTCCGTCCATATCAAAAATTAATGCTTGTAACATGTCATTCTCCCCTTTTAAACTATAAGTATTACTCGATATATTTTTCAGCATCTCAACTATAATTTCTGAACAATAATTTGCGGCAGTTTTCGCAAAGTCGTCATATGAAATTTGAGCTTCATCATCTGCACTGTCAGAAATACATCGTATAACGAGAAACGGTATATCATTTATGTGCGCAACATGTCCAATTGCTGCGCCTTCCATTTCTGTACAAAGTGGCGCATATTCATCTATTAATTTCGCTTTTAGTTTTGAATCTTCAACAAAACATTCACCGCTTACAATTCTTCCTACATGAACCTCCATGTGTAAATCACTACTATTGCATGCAATACGTGCTAACTCTATTAATTCCTTACTTGCGACAAATTCTTCTTGGAATGGGAATAAGTTTTTCATTTGAGTTTTACTTACGTCATGATGGGTAACATTCGTTGAAATAACGATATCGCCAACTTTTACATCTCGGTGTAACCCTCCAGCAACACCCGTATTGATGATAGCATCTACATGAAATTTATGAATTAATGTTTGCGTACATGCGGCTGCATTTACTTTCCCTACACCAGAACGTGTAATAATTACTTCTGTTCCCATGAATTCTCCAACGTAAAAAGGCATTCCCGCAATCGTCTGTTCCTCTTGTATAGCTAGTTTTTCTAAAAGTAAGTCTATTTCAATTTGCATTGCTCCGATAATGCCGATTCTCTTCATGAATGTTATCTCCTTTTTTGTTATAAGTCTGCCAATATATTATGTAATGAACTATAATTTTCAGCTATCCAATTCATTTCATCTGCAAAACGTGAAGGTGGTACACTATGCTGATCCATATTGGCATGAATCCACCATGTACTCTCCATATACCAAAGCATTTGAATTGCTCGAACAATACTCCATACTGGAAAGTCTAATTTATTACGGTATCCCGCTAAAAATGATGCAACTAGATTCTTATTTAATACTCCATCATGTAGAGCACAAGATATAACCGCACGCCCAATATCCAACTCTACATAATCATAATCCATACGATCAAAATCTAGAATTGCTGAGACTTCATCGTTATGGAATAAGAAATTATCTACCCATAGATCACGGTGCCCCCATCCTTTTTTACTACTATAAAATTGCTCTATATTTACTAATTGTGTTGCTTCTTGCTGTAATTTTATATGGGAGAGAATATGTTCTTTTCCTAGCTGTTCTGCTTCTCTCCTTTTATCTTCCCAATGTTTAAGCCTTTCCTCTTTAGTAGGCGGAACAAATTTAGGTTTTTCTCCTTCTATTAAAGAGCCATCATTTAACAATTTATGCATTTGACCTATTGTCTTACCAAGAGAGTAGATTTCCTTTTCATTCAATTTTCCTGGTGAAATTATATTACCTTCTTTATGTTCTAAAACTATAAATCTTTCATTGTTTTTTGATAAATGCATTACATTATTTTTATAAGTTAGGAGATTTGGACAACTTACACCATTATTATGTAGTCTTTGCTGTTGTTGTAATGCTTGTATTAAAAGTTCTGGGTTATACATTTTGTACCGTTCTTTATTATATTGCTTTAATACAAAAAATCCTGCATCCGTATCGAGTTTCCACTTTAAATTTAGCCAACCACGATGAATAGGTATTGCATTTCGAATTTTAAACTTAAATAAAGACTCACACTCCACTTTCAGCTCTTGAAAAATCATTGCAGCTTTTTTATTACATAATGGCTCAATCATCTTACTTATCCTTTCTTAACTTGACGTTCTTTACATCAGTTGCAAATATTCATCAACATCTTTCGAAATTTGTCTAAAAGCTTTATCCCAAAATGCATATCTCGTTATATCTATTTCAAAATGTTTTTTCATAAGCTCTTCCACTGGAGCTTTTCCTGTTTCTCGTAAAAACTTTTTATATTTCGAATGAAAAGTACTTTTACTTTCTTGAGCTATTTCTATTAAACTAAAACTAGCTAAATACCCAAATGTGTATGGATAATTATAAAAAGGAACATCTGCTATATAAAACTGAACATATTTCATCCAAACAAACGGCTGATATTCTAATAAAGCATGTCCGTATGCTTTTTCTTGTGATACTATAGATAATTTCTCAATTTCATCAGCACTTAAAGGACCTTCTTTACATTTTTCATAAAAGTTCTTCTCAAATTCAAATGATGCTCGTATTGCCATTACATAATTAAAACTATTTCTTATTTTCCAACTAAGCAATGACTTTTTCATATCTATACTATCTGTTGTTTGAATTAGATAGTTTATAAGCACGGTTTCAAAGAATATAGACGCTGATTCTGCTGTACTCATTGGCAAATAATCATCTAAAAAAGAAGTAGATTGTTCAAAGCTCATATTATAAAAATGCCAAGCATGTCCTAGTTCATGCGCAAGTACTCTTACACTATCGATACTTCCGTCATAACGCATTGAAATTCGCGATTCTTTCTCACTGAAGAAAGGAGCGCAAAACCCGCCTGGTGCTTTATTATCTCTCGGCTCCGCATCTACCCATCCACTCTCTATTGCATTACGTGCAAATTCTGCTAATTCTTTATCTATATTTTCAAATGCATCGTATATGTTTTGAACTGCTACTGAAAAGGGGAAATTAACCTCATTATTTTCCTTTACTGTCATAAGTTCATGCCATGTAATCGAAGCTTCCCCCTTCTTAAACACGTTTAAAACACTTACTAATTTATCAAGATTTTCTTCTGTCGCATTCCACATTTGTAATAATACAGTGTCAGTAATGCCATTCGCATGTAGAGATTGCGTTAAAACCTCTCTATCTTCTAATTCATTAATCTTTGTATTACGTAATCTCCCTATTTGACTTAATACAGTAGCGAAGATTTCCTTTTCCTTATGTAAAGCACTTGTTAATAACTCGAATACTTGTACTCTTTCCTTTTCATTATTACTATTCATTGCAATATTATTTGCTTGTCCAAATGATAATTGCTTATTATTGTGCTCTATTTCTATCTTATTTCTTAATTGTATGTACATATTTTCCCATGCATGAAGTTCATCTTTTATTAAATTAGTATTAATATTATTGGAAGTTTCCATTTCACTTTGCTGTAATACTTGCTGCACTTCTCTTTTCAAATCTATTACTTCCTCGGTCAATATAGTAAGGTCAGATGCAACACTTTCTTCAGCCGATCGGCAATACAAATAATATTCAGCCTTTTCAATAGCTTGTATAAGTTTTGAAAGGCCTCCAACAGCTTTTGTCGCATAATATTGTTCTTTCAGCCCTAATATTGGAGTTAGAATATCCTCAATCGCATACAATCGATCTAAATCCCACCTAGCAATTTCGTTCATTTTTATAGCCGCCTCCTATTTTTACAAATAGTTACAGATATTTCTCCCCTCACAATTATAAACGAAATGTAAAATTTTTAATATCTTTAAATATTTAGATTTCTATAAATACATTCTTATTTATATTCTTCTGCTACTGAAACGCACATACCATAAACATATGAATGCTACTGCTACTGGAAGCAGTATTACTCCTCCAATAAAAGGATAAACAACTACACAACATGTAAAAGCTACTATAGAAAAAAATTTACCTAACCTATTCTTTATTAATTTCATTCCAGCCGCAGTACCGACTATATATGTAACAATTCCTAACGAATTCGGTATTAATACAATTTTATCTATACTAATATGGAAAACGAAACTTATTAACAAACCTATTATTGCAGTGCAACCTACAACTTTTAATGCATTTGTTGGGGTTTCTCTTTTTTTATTTATATGTGCTAAATAATGTGGTGCAACTTCAGCTTTTCCTAATGAATAACCTAAGCGACCCATACTTGCGATAAATGCATTTGTCGTCCCTAAACAAATTATAAAAGCTACAAATCCAATTATCCATGCAAATTGCTCGCCTAATGTTTGTTTCATTACAAGCACGAGAGCCGTAGTATTATCAGCATTTATATGATAGGATTTCGTTCCAATTACTGATAATACAATACCTATATATAAAACTCCAATAATAACAATCGCAAATCTCGTAGATAAAATAATATTTCTTTTTCTAGGTGTTTTAAATTCTGGAGCTAAACTTGCAATAGCTTCCCAGCCGAAAAAAGACCAAAAAATTAATAATGATGCCTCTAAAATTGGATTTATTTCATGCATAGAAATATGTACATTTATATTTTTCATTTCAATATAAGGTAGTGAGCTAATAATCGTTACAATTAAAATAAAGAAAGTTAATACACCAATACACACTTGAAACCAACCACTCATTTTTAACCCGTATAAATTAAAACCAATTGAAATACTTAAAATAATAAGCGCTATAACGTAAGAGAAATATGGTGATAATGCAAACACTCTCACTATATAAGACTACGATTTGACCAACGCTACCCGCAATAAAAAAACACCATCCTATAATAGTACCTATATTTTTACCGAAAGCTTTTTCTGCAAACGTGGCAATTCCACCTGCACTTGAGTACTCAATCGATAAAAAAGCGAACGTAAATGCAAGTGGAATACTAAGTAATATCATAACAAGCCAAGAAACAATTGCATTCCCTTCTGCTACACTCGCTGTCATACCAGGTAATATAAGGATTCCCGATCCTAGAACCGCTCCGACGTATAAGGCTGTTCCCTTTTTAATAGAAATTGTTTCACTAAAATGATTAGACATTACATGCACCTCCACTTATATTTTAATTATAGAAAGTTATCATTCTATTCAATATAAAAAAGTGTATGTATTTTTTACATAAGGCTTTATATTATGTATTTGTTTAAGAAATTTACTTTCAATTTTGCAAAGGAGCATAATTCATGGATGAAATTGATAAGAAAATAACGCTATTACTACAAGAAGATGCCAGAATGACAATTACAGAAATGACCGAACACTTACACCTCAGCCGCCCTAGTGTTACCGAAAGACTAAAGAGATTACAAGATACTGGAATAATTGAAAAATATACCGCACGGATATCATTAGATGCAGTTGGAAAATCAATTCAAGCATTTTTAAGAATTGAAAATCTAAAGATTCCTTGCAAAAAATTTGAGGAGAATATCTACGAAGAATATAGAATTCTCGAATGTCATCGAGTAACAGGTGAAAGTAGCTATTACTTAAAAGTAGCGGTGCACTCTATGAAGGAATTAGAGGAATTAATTGATATCGTTATACCATTTGGAACAGTCAAAACTTCGATGATTTTATCTTCACCGATACCATATCGACCAATTATTACTGATTCATAAGAAAAAAGGATTGATCAAATGATCAATCCTTTACTCTACTTCATTTAAGAAGAACAATGTTAACGCACCAGGTCCTGTATGCGCACCGATTGCTGCTCCAATTGTATTTACGATAAATACCTCACAGCCAAATCTTTCAGTAATTAATGCTTTTAATGCTTCAGCTGTTTCTAAGTCATCACCGTGAGTCATAGCGATTGTTTGACCTTTAAGGTCTTTTCCGCGCTCTTCCATAATATCTACAATTCGGCTTAGTACTTTCTTTTTCCCTCGTACTTTTTCAAGTGGTACAAGCTTTCCTTCTTCCACGTTTAAGATCGGCTTAATATTTAATAAACCACCGATAAAACCAGCTACTTTACTTAAACGCCCACCTCTCACTAAGTACTGTAAGTCAGCTACTGTGAAGATATGTTCTATATGGTTCATTAGAAAATCAACACGTT
Source organism: Bacillus sp. F9_6S_D1_P_5 (assembly GCF_054823925.1). Classification (NCBI taxonomy): domain Bacteria; kingdom Bacillati; phylum Bacillota; class Bacilli; order Caryophanales; family Bacillaceae; genus Bacillus; species Bacillus sp. F9_6S_D1_P_5. The sequence goes on from NZ_JBTREW010000029.1 coordinate 49,556, forward strand.
TTAAAATATCTTCTTTTGATGCACCATCTTTCGCCATTTTAGCAGCTTCTAGTACGACAAGCCCTTGACCAAGCGAAGCACATTTTGTATCGATAATTTCTAAATCTAAATCAGCATATGTTTCTTTTACTTCTTCTTTAATAACAACTGACGATTGATATGTACCAGATAGTTCAGATGAAAAAGCTAAATATATACAAGGATTACCTTCTTTTGCATAAGAAACAAATTTTTCTTGGAAAGTTTCAAGCGAAGGCAATGACGTTCTATAAACAGCGCCTTCTCTCATGTTTTGCAATAATGTAACTGACTCTAATGTAACTCCATCTAAATACTCTGTTTCTGCTTCATCATAAACACGGAGTGGAATTAAATCAATATCATATGCTTGCAGCAATTCTACCGGTAAATCCGCCGCACTATCCGTAATGATTTTAACACCCATTTTTAAACCTCTATTCTGTTATAAATATAAAAAATATAAAATAAAAATAGTACTTTTAAATTATATACGTAAAACTTAAATGAAGAAAGGAAAAGACTTTATATTGTATTCACTATTCTTCAAAATTTGAACTGTTATTAAAATCATCTAAATTTAACCGCTTTACATTCTGTATAATAAAAATATATCGAATTTTCCAAAGGAGTGATACAAATGAGTATTCAACTAGCCACCTCTAATGATTTAGAATGGGTTAATAAACAATATGACGCTATAGGATTTGTACGAAGTGATTTAAATCGAGATATGGTAGCAATCATTACATACGACAATGCTTATGCAGGTGTTGGTCGATTAGTCCAAATAGATGAAGGTACTATTGAAATGGGTGGAATTTTTATTCTCCCTAAATTTAGAGGTCTACAATTAGCTAGGAAACTTGTTTCATTCTTAGTACAGACTGCGAAAGCATTAGAAATACAAAGCGTATTTTGTATTCCTTTTGACGAACTAGAAAGTTTTTATAAAACATATGGCTTTATTGAAGTTGATATGAAGAAAGAAGTTGTCCATCCAATTATTCTAAAAAAATATAATTGGTGTTTAGAAAATTATGATAAACATGTATTACTATTCAAATTGAGAGTCTTGTAAAAAAAAGTGAATACACTTTATTTTACACATCAGTTTATAGTAGGTAATTATCAATGTTTTTTATTAAATTCTTAAATCAAACCACATATAATCCAAATTTTATGCCTGTTTTTAATAAGTGTTAATAAGTTTGTTTTCAAACATGTTAGCACTTATTTTTTCATAGACCTAAATAGATTCATTTTATAAAGTAACTATCCCCGTTAGCAAAAATTAGTATTTATTAATATTACACTGAATTTATTGAGAAAAAAACATTTGTAGCATTTAGGGAATATATTCATTTTTAATTAATTCGTACTTGTACTTCCTGTTCTTGTATTACTTGAACGACTAATTCCAGTACAATATTTTGCATTAATTGATACACATTATTATGAAATGTACTTTGTTCTGAAATGTATTCAATACATTGATAAATATAACCTTCTACAAATAAGCTTCCTTTTTCAACTGTAAATGTATTTTGTCGATTTTTTATTACTTTTGGCACTAAGAATTCAGTTTTTGTCAAAACAATCTCTTGTTCCACCTCTTTTATTCCTATGACTTTTTCTTTAAATACAACTTTTTCTCGTAAAATAATTTCACCTTTATATTTTCCTATTTCTATTGGTAGCTTGGCTGTTATAACATTATTTATTTCTCCTTCATTTTCACCCTCTATTACTATGCTATGTATAGGAGTCCATGAAGATGTCTCTACCTTATTCTCTTCAATATTCCCTATGACTTTTTTATTATATAATTCCATAAGCACTCTCTTTTCATGAAGATTAAAAGAAACTATTTCACAATAAGCCTCCGAATGATACTGTTGTACTGTAGTTAATAGCTTAGAATCTAATTCACGTCTACCTACATCTTTTTCATTTTGAAAAACAAACTCTTCTTGATTTTTTATATTTATTTTTGGAAATATTTTAAAACTAGACACTTCAGAAATAATAGAAAATGGTGTTTTCACTACCATTGAACGTACTGAAGGTTCTATTTGTGATTCAGATGTTGCATTTTCTTTCTTTACTTCAGATACTTCCTCTTCTTTCTTTACTTCAGATACTTCCTCTTCTTTCTTTACTTCAGATACTTCCTCTTCTTTCTTTACTTCAGGTACTTCCTCTTCTTTCTTTACTTCAGGTACTTCCTCTTCTTTCTTTACTTCAGGTACTTCCTCTT
>NZ_JBTREW010000030.1:0-50905 GCF_054823925.1 Bacillus sp. F9_6S_D1_P_5
ATGCAAGCTTACCTCACCGCTGCTTGTCAAAACATGAAAAAAATAGCCCTCCATCTAACCAAAAAGGGGTTAGTGGTGGGCTATTTTCTAAATTCAATGATTTTATATTGTTTTCTTTCACTAAAATCAAAAAAGATTCCGGAGTGTTGGGAACCCCTTCAGGGTTTCCCAACACTCTGAAAAAGGAGCTCTCTATATCAAGAGAGCTCCTTTTCTTATTTCTTCTTTTTTTCTGTTGGTTGGCTTTGTTTAGCGAAATTAGATGAATCATCGAAATTCGGTTGCTTTTTACCAGCATTATTACTTCTACCTTTTCCCATATGTAATGCACCTCCCCTCACGCTTACTATTCCCAAAAACAAAATCCTCTTGCATACAAGGGATTTTCTATTGGGCTCTTATTCATAATGACCAACTGTGGCCTTAGTTCCTCCAGCACTTCTAGCCCCTACCACATTGGATGCTCTTGAACATGAATTAGTCATGTATACTATGCGTCATCCCTTATTTTTTATTGCTTTTTAAGGTTTAGGTCTTGATAACGAATGGCTAGAATACGGGAACTATACGAAAAGATTAGAGAAACACTGAATAATTCGAATAAAATACCGAAACTAATTGTAACTAAAGATATGAAGGAACAACTGCAAATAGGGTTTGTGCAATCATTACAAAACAAAGAGGAAATATTGATGTCATAGGATAGTTTACGACATGTACATTAACATATTACAAAAACTATGTATTGTACAGATACATTTGGTTAGAATACTGAGTTTAAGTTTTATGTTAAGATAAATTTATTCAGAGAATAGGTGGGTGTATATATGAATGAGCCTAAGATGAAAGAAACTGAAAATAGTGTAATTGAATTTATTGAAAGTGTGGAAAATGAGAAGAAAAAGGCAGATGCCTATCAGTTATTAGAAATTTTTGAAGAAGTAACTGGTTACGATGCAAAAATGTGGGGTCCTAGTATTATAGGCTTTGGTAGCTATCACTATAAGTATGCATCAGGACGTGAAGGCGATGCGCCTTTAGTCGGTTTTTCACCAAGAAAAGCGAAAATTAGTCTTTATTTGACCTATGAAAGTGAGGAAAGAGAAAAACTATTAGAAAGCTTTGGTAAACACACAAAAAGTAAGGCTTGCATTTATGTTAATAAACTAGCTAATATCGACATCGATGTTTTAAAGAATTTAATCAAACTTACAGTGGAAACATATCAGAATCTTTATCCTAATGAATAAGGTGGTTGCGTGAATTTAAGTAACTTTGATCAGTCTATTATTTTGAACAGGTAATTCCCTATTTTTATGGAAATATAAAATAAGAAAAACAATAAAATTGATTATTTCCTCACTTCTTTGTCTATCCTTTTAAAAAATCTATGTTTTTGTAAAAGGAGTATTTATATGGAGAAACAGACACTTTGGAAAAAATTCAAAAAAAGCTCAGCAAACCTCGGGAAATCAAGCGTATATGAAAGTATTATTTTATACTACACAATGAGAAAAAAAGGGTTACCTACTAAAGCGAAATTCATCATATTAGCCGCTTTATCTTATTACGTATTAACAATAGACTTCATTCCAGATATAGCTGCTATTATTGGGATTGGCTTATTAGATGATGTTTTAGCAATCGCTATAGCGCATAAATTTGTAATGCGCCATGCAGATGCTGAAATTCGAGAAAAGAGTAAAATAAAAATGGAGTCATTATTTACTTCAGCTCAGGCATAATTAAAAAGAGCTAAGATCAATCCTCTTAGCTCCTCATTCTTAACACTATTTTTAAAAATACTATTTCACTTCATTAGCTACAAAGAATTGCTCACAAACACTGGAAATGCGCTGCAAGTCTACGTTTCCACCAGATATAACCGCGACTACTTTTTTCCCTTTAATATATGGATCCACTTTCCCCGCAAGTAGAGCAGCAGTAGCTAATGCGCCAGCCCCTTCTACAACAGCTTTACCACGTTGTAATAAGTCTTTCATCGCTACTTCTAATTCACCTTCTGATACCGTTACAATATCATCTACTAATTCTTTTACTACTTCAAAAGTTAAATCGCCAGGTATTTTAACTGCGCAGCCGTCTGCTATTGTAGGTGCCTCATAATGTTCTACAATTGTACCTTTGTCATAAGATGCCTTCATCCCATGAACATTGTCTGCTTGGACACCAATTATATTAATGGATGGATTAAAAGATTTTAATGCAACAGCAATACCAGAAATAATTCCACCTCCACCAATTGGTACAATGACAGTATCAACATCCCACATATCATCAAGAATATCTAATCCTATTGTACCTTGACCAGCCATTACTTCTACATCGTCATATGGATGTAAGTATGTTTCACCTGTTTCCTTAATAATCTCCTCACATTTTGCCTTCGCATCATCAAAAGTTTCACCATATAAAATCACTTCTGATCCATATCCTCTAGTTGCTTCAACTTTCGCCTGAGGTGCAGAAATTGGCATAACAATTTTACTCTTAATACTAAGTAAATGAGCTGATAAAGCAATTCCTTGTGCATGATTACCAGCGGAACAAGCAATTACTCCTCTCTCTTTTTCCTGAACTGTTAGCTGTGACATTTTATTAAATGCACCACGAAATTTAAAAGAACCCGTTAATTGCATATTTTCTAATTTCAAGTGAATTTCTCCGCCTGTTTTACTAGTCAAATAAAATGATTTTACTAATGGCGTTTTACGAGCATTTCTGTCTATAATGGTTTGAGCTTTTTTAATATCCTCTATTTGTAACGGTAGTTTTTTAGTTATCATACTAACACCTCTTCCAATGATCTATTCCTAAGTTTTCGTATGTAGCAACTCCTTTATACGAAACCATCAATATTAAGAAAAAGTCTTTATATATGTACCTCACTCTGTAATACAAACATTTGTAAACAATTTAACATCCTCTTCATATCACGTTCTTTGTAATGATTCAGGCATGCGATTTGGATCCAGTTATTCTTTTGTAAATACGCTGATTCATAATGGACGATATATCCTTGTAACGCTAACGCATCACCTACCGATTTAGAAGAAAGATCTTTATTTAATTGAATGGTAAGTATAATTGGCGCAGCATGTTCTTTAGGTGAAACAAGTTTTAAACTCATAGTAGTAATAGCTTGTTCAATATATGCATACGTCTCTTTTATTTTTTCAAATACTTCTTCATCTTCAAATCTCTTCAACGCTTCTTGCAATGCATAAATTAAATTCCATGAATGAGAATATGGAATACTTTCATTTTCTTCGTACATGCCAATGTCCATATAGGCCGGTAAAGTCTCGTTTACTTTCACATTATGACTATAAAAAACGAAAGATAAACCAGTAAACGATTTAATTGCCTTTCCACTAACACCGCTCGCAAAATATACATCCTTTAAATCTATCGGTATTGCTCCAATTGAACTAATACAATCTACACATAGTTTCACTTTATACTTTTTACATAAAACATTTAACTCGTCTAACTCATTTAACATACCAGTTGATGTTTCATGGTGAACAAACCAAAGCCATTCATAATTTCCAGTTTCCATTATTTGTTCTAATTCGGTATAAATAAATGGTTCTCCCATTTCTTTTTTATACGTATCAAAATGTAATTGCGCGCGCGCTGCTTGTCCAACTAATCTATTACCGAATTCCCCATTTGTTAATACTAGCCCTTTTCCTTTTAAAGAACGTAACTGTAAAGCAATAGCATCATTTGCTAACGTCCCTGTTCCTAACATAATTTGCACACGTTTCGCTTTTGTCATTTGCAGTAAACGTTTTTTCACATTTTCCATCGTCACTTGAAATGACTTAGAACGATGCGAAATAGGCTTAACAGAAAATGCTTTTTGAATATTGTCTTCAATATCTACTGGACCAGGTAAAAACGTATATTCTTTCGTCATAATACCCCCAACACTCGATGCTTCAAACATAGCAGGGGTAACATACATTGGCTGGAAGGCTGCTTCTTCTGTACCAACTAACGAATGGAAAGATTTGAATCCCATTTGCTCATATAAAGGTAGTTCACGTGTTGTTGCAGAAATGAGTGCTAATTCATATCCATTTAGAAGCAAATAACGATGTAAAAAGCGAATTAAACCTAATAACGCTCTTCCATTTCGATATTCACGTTCTACTGAAAGTAAACGAATTTCATATACGTTTTCTCCATGTTCTTGCAAATAAAAATCTAAATTTGAAATTTTATTATCTAATGAGAATGGTCGTTTCCCTCGCAACGCAACCATACCTACTAACTTATCGTCATCTAAACAAATTAAATATGTATTTTCATCATGAAAACGATCAATACGAACACGCTCTTTCGTTTCTTCATGTTGCGGAATTTCTTCTACAAATGTTTTGTAATTCAATTTATGTATACGTTCAAATTCCCAAGCTTGATCAGCAACTTTATAAATTAACCCCATGCCTAATCTCCTTTATGTATTTAATAAAAATAATAAGTGGAGCTTAACTCCACTTATTAAAAATTCATTTCATTCCCGATTTACATATAAAATAAGTACAATGATAAGAGCACTTAAAATAGTCGTAACAATAGAGTAAGAATACAAAATCATGCACACTGGCAAACAAGCGATTGTAATTAACCCTGGCTTAGTAAACCCTTTAAAGATTAAATAAAATATAACGAAAACAACAACAAGAGTAAGCGCTATCAAATAATCAAATGCGATTAATCCTCCAATAAAAGTTGATATGCCTTTTCCGCCCTTGCCTTTAAATACAATTGGATAAATATGTCCAAGTAAAACAGCCAGTAAAGCTAACATTACAAATGTAGAATCTCCAAAAAGGTATTTTGCAATAGAAACTACGATTGCCCCTTTAATTGCATCACCTAAAAATGTAGCGATGAAATATCCTTTTCCATATACACGCCCCATATTTCTTGCGCCAGGATTACCGCTTCCTTCATCCCGAATATCAACGTTATGTCTCCATTTCGTTACTATATAAGCGGTCAATATGTTTCCAAATAAATAAGAAGCGACCAAATACAAAAACTGCATACTATTAATCATGTAATCATTCACTTTCTATATGGGAATACATATACAATATTCAAGAACTATGTATATTGTACTTTTTTATCTACATCCCTTCATACATTTTAACATCATATATTTACAAATCATACAAAAATTCTCATGCAGTTATATTTTAAAATATTTATTCTTCATTAAATAATATGTTCCTTTCACTGCTAGTTCTGATTGTGGTACAAATGTAACGTCTCCCATACTTTTCTCACAGCATCTCTTAAATTCAGCATATATTTCAGGAACGAAACGCAAAATGCTGCCACTTACTGCAATTGAAGTTGTTACATCAAACTGCATTTTATTATAAATATTCACCGTAATTCTCGTTAATTCCTTAGCCGCTTGCACTATAATTTCATGTGCATCATCATTCCCATTTCTCGCTTCCTCAATAATGAATGGTGCAATTGCAGCCACTTTATCTTTTGAAGAACTATATACTAGTCTTTTTATATGAGACGACGTCAAAAGTTGAAACTCATCTTGAATCCTTATGCTTAATGGACAAAGTATAACTCCTTGATCAAATTGATTTGCCATTCTCTTTAAACCTTGTAACGCAATCCAATACCCACTTCCTTCATCACCTAGAATATGCCCCCATCCACCGCTATACTCGTACACTTCTCCTTTCTTTCCAATACAAATCGCGCCTGTACCGCCAATTGTTAAAATTCCATCTTTCCCTTTTAAAGTAGCTGCATGTGCGATCATTGCGTCATTAAATACTTCAATTGGTGTTCCGTACTTCTTTTTTAAAGGTAATGTAAATTCATTCGTATTTGCTCCACTTACACCAGCCAATCCTAAACAAATACAAACGCAATGCTCATTTAATAAACCTTTCTGGCATTCATCGATAGCTTCCATAATATGCACAAGAGCTTCTTCAAAATCTATTAATATATTCCCAAAACCACTTGTAGCTCTTACAAGTTCATTTCCGTCTTTATCAAATGCAATTGCTTCTGTCTTCGTTCCCCCGCCGTCTACTCCAATCATATATTTCATATATTCGCCTCATTCATTTCAAATTGGAGGGAATGTTATATTCCCTAGAACTACAGATTGCTTTGCACCTGTTGCGCTCGGCACATTGCTCGGATTACGATGATGCGTTTCGTTTGCTAAAATCGCAAAGGCGATTGCTTCCTTCGCTTCTGAAGAATAGCCTATATCTTCTTGAAGGAATAATGCACATTTTTCTTCTTTCAATCCATATCGTATCATTTCTACAAGTGTATCATTATAACTTCCGCCACCACCTAGAATTACGTCATCGATTTCATAATACGGCAAAATAAACTCCTTATAATGATAAACAATTGAACTTGCTGTAAACATTGTGACAGTCGTCAATATATTTTCTTTACTATGCTTTTCAAACTGCTTCAATAACTCACTGACAAATTCTTCTCCAAACTGTTCTCTACCAGTTGATTTCGGTGGATTCATTTTCAAAAATGGATGGTTCATACAAAATGTCAAAATTTTTTCTACAACTACACCCTGTTTTGCAATCTTACCATTTTGATCATATGGCAACTGGAATAACCTTTGACATACTTCATCAATTATCATATTCCCTGGACCTGTATCAAATGCTATAACGCTCTTCTCACTTCGTTCACTTGGTATAACAGTAACATTACCAATCCCGCCAATATTTTGTAGTAGTCTATTTTTAGTTTGGTGACGATACAAAATAATCTCTGAATATGGTACAAGTGGTGCACCTTGTCCCCCTGCTGCCATATCCATCGTTCGAAAATTAGAAATAACCGTCGTATTCGTTTCATACGCTATAACTGCCGGTTCTCCAATTTGCAATGTGGAAGGAATCATACTTCCATCTTGCTGTGGCTGATGATAAATCGTTTGTCCGTGAGAACCAATTAAATCTAATTGTCCCAAAGGAAAATTGGCCTCTTTACAAACTTCCTTTACAGCGTTTGCGAAACGTAAACCGAGTTTAAAATTTAAACTGCATATGAGTTGGACATTTGAATTTTCTATTGATAATGCCTGCTGGATCTCATTTTTCATATCATTACAAAATGGCACAGTAGTAAAATGGATGAGTTCAACTTTAGAATCTACACCGCTCCCTTCTATATGAACGAGCGCTACATCTATTCCGTCTAACGAAGTACCGGACATTATCCCTGCAATATACATAACATGCATGACCTCCCATTACTAAAAAAACAATGATGTAAGTTACAAACGTACAACCGACCGAAAATAATATAAATCTAAAAAACAACTGCGTTTTTGATGCAAACGATCCATCAATAAAAGAAACAACTACTGTAAGCAAAACACTTGCCGCAATGCTTGTAACGAGCCATATACTATGCATTTGTGATAGATTTAGCATTCTTAATAAAGGTACAAAAAGAAAATTTGAACATATTACTCCAAATAGTAATAAAAATACACCTTTATAACTAAATTTTATATTCATTCCAATTCATCCTCTCTGAACTTCATGTAAAAGAAGTGATAGACAGAATGCCTATCACTCATAAATACAGTATGAAGCTTACGAATTAACAGATTCTCCGTCTCCATTCTTTTCAATTTCAAGCATATTTTTGTCGTACATTTTAAAGAATGGTAGATAAATAAGGAATGATATTGCTATATTTATTAACACTAATACAACTGCACGCCAATCTCCTCCTGTAGCTAAATATGCACCAATCGGAGCTGGCAAGGTCCACGGTGGCATAATATGCGTTGGCGTTACAAATCCCATTGCAGTTGCAGAATAAGCTATAGTAGCTGTTACTAATGGTGTAATAACAAATGGAATAATTAAGATTGGATTCAGGACAATTGGTAAACCGAATATAACCGGTTCATTAATATTAAAAATGCCGGGCACAATACAAGTTCTCGATAGTGCTTTCGAATATTTTGACCGGCCAAATACAATCATAGCTAACACAAGTCCTAACGTTGCTCCCGAGCCACCAATCCAAATAAACCATTGATAAAACGGCTCTGGTGCAATGAATGGAAAATGACTCGCCCCACTTGCTACAGCTTCACCGTTCTTCCCTAAATACACATCCCAAAGCGGCCTTGCGACAGTACCTACAACAGATACACCGTGTATCCCGAAAGACCAGAAAAATGTAATTAAAAATACAGGGATGATAACACCAAAGTAACTATCACCGGCTTTAACTAACGGTGCTGCTAATTTATCCACAACGTAATGTACATCCACTTTAAAAACAACCGTAATAAGACTCATAATTATAATAACGAAAGCCGCAGGTATAAGTGCTTCAAACGAACGCGCTACTGATGGTGGTACTTGTTCTGGCATTTTGATCGTTACGTTTTTCTTCTTACAAAACCTTAAAATCTCTACTGATAAAATAGAAACAATCATCGTCACAAATAATCCATGACCTCCGAGATTTGTCATCGGAAGCATAAACCCTTTTTTATCAATCAATTCAGGCGTTAATGTTAATAGTAATGAACATACTGCAAGCTGTGCTCCTGATAAAGCATCTAGCTTATAACTTTTCGCTAAATTATATCCTATTCCAAATGCTATATATAAAGACATAATAAACATCGTTAAACGATATGGTATTAATATACTCGTTTGATTTTTTAATGCCCAAACAGATATGAAACTATCTTTCGGTAACGGTGGAAATGCTACGATTAAAAAGAAACTTCCTACAATAATAAATGGTAACGCCGAAATAACTCCATCACGAATTGCTTGTAAATGCCTCTGTTCAGAAAGCCTTGCCATCGGTCCAGATAAATTTTTATCAAGAAACGTGACAAACTTATTCATAACACTTCCCCCTAACTAATTAAATCATTTACAGTTTTTAATAAAGTGGGTCCACCAAGCGGTGTGTATGCTTGTGGCGGTATAATACCGCACGGGATAGATTCCTCTTCTGCAAATTTTTTAACAGAGTCAAATCGATGTCTTACTTGAGGTGCAACCATTACAACATCCCAGCCATTCTTTACTTCTTCTTCCACCTCACTTGTTCCAATCGCATGCACTTCCATGTTTACACCTTTTTTCTCCGCCTCTTTTTTTAAAGCGTTTACAATAATTGCACTGGACATCCCTCCAGAACAAACGAATAAAACCTTCATTTATTAATCCTCCTATACTTATAAATTATCCCCTTCGGATGAAAGGAAGTTTCACTTTATTAACAAGCATATGAAGAAGTGAAAGAATTTAGTTATACTGAAAGTAAATTTCAGTAAAAATATTTTTCCTATTAAATTAATGTTTCAATATTTATTTTTCTCAATTGTAAGGCCAACCTCGCCTCAGATATTATATTAGTTAACGATATAATAGGGAGGCGTATAAATGATCGTTAAACGTATATTAATGATATGTTGTATCGTCATCTTTTTTATTCCTTTCATGTCCCCTCACTCTACTTACGCTGAAGTAAGTACTACTTACAAAAAACATGAATTACGTGCTGTATGGATTGCATCTGTTCTTAATATTGATTGGCCCTCAAAAACTGGCTTACCTATCGAAAATCAAAAACAAGAGTTTATTAGATTATTAGACGATGTAAAAAACACTGGTATGAATGCAGTAGTTGTACAAATAAAACCAACCGCTGATGCTTTTTATCCTTCCAATTACGGTCCTTGGTCTGAATACATTACAGGTACACAAGGAAAAGATCCTGGTTATGATCCACTCGCATTTATGATTGAAGAAGCACATAAAAGAAATATAGAATTCCACGCATGGATTAATCCGTACCGAATAACGATGAATCACACTGATATAAATCGATTAGCGGATAATCACCCTGCAAAACAGCATCCCGATTGGGTTGTACCTTATGGAGGAAAGTTATATTACAACCCTGGCATTCCAGAAGTAAAAAAATTTATAACTGAAGGTGCTTTAGAAATTGTACAAAATTACGATGTAGATGCATTGCATATGGATGATTATTTTTATCCATATAAAGTGGCGGGTGAACAATTCCCCGATCAAAAAACGTACGAAACATATAATAACGGTAGATTTACAAATATAGAGGATTGGCGACGTGACAATGTAAATGAACTTGTAAGAGATTTAAATACTGCTATAAAACAAGAAAAGTCATACGTAAAGTTTGGCATAAGCCCTTTCGGCGTATGGCGAAATATAGCTGACGATCCAACTGGATCTAACACAACTGCAGGTCAAAGAAACTATGATGATCTTTATGCTGATACACGTGAATGGATACAAAAAGGCTATATCGATTACATTACACCGCAAATATATTGGAATATTGGTTTCACACCAGCTGCATATGACATATTAGTAGACTGGTGGGTAAAAGAAACAAATAATAAACCGATTCACCTATACATCGGTCAGGCGGCCTATAAAATTAATAATAATTCTGTCCCCGCTTGGTCTGATCCGGAAGAATATCCAAGACAAATTGCATTAAACTGGTTATATCCAGAAATAAAAGGTAGTATGCATTTTAGCTTAAAAGATATTAATAACAATCCACTTGGAGTTAAAGATAGACTCGTAAAAGACGTATATAAACATCCTGCATTAATCCCGCCTATGCCTTGGCTTGATCATGAACCACCAAAACCACCGACTTTAAAAGGAGCCATTCCAAGAGAGGAAGGTATTGCTGTAGGTATCATTGATGATAGAGAGAATGACTCTGCTTATTACGCCATTTACCGTGTGAATGGAAAAAATGAAGTGGATATACAAAATCCAAAAAATTTACTTACTACTGTAAGAAAAACAAAACTTGGAGAAATTTATGTAGATAAAACAGCTATTTCTGGAGAAACGTATACGTATGTAGTAACTGCAGTTGATCGATTGCATAATGAAAGTGTTGCATCTAGTCATACAACCGTTAAAGCAAAATAACATCTAATAAAAAAGCGCCTTACAAGCTAAGAACTATAGCTTTAAGGCGCTTTTATTATTTATTCTTAAACTTCTCAGTTGCTGCTCTCATCTTCACATTCAAATCGTGATCAATGGAATCACGAATATCTCGCTCGACTACTTCCATTTCTTTTTGGAAATTTTGCAAGTAGATTTTTAACTCTTCTTCTTTTTCTGGTCGTTGTGAAGGGGGTAATTGTACGACTAACGACAGCATCGCCGTTAAATCTTTCATTAAAAACGTTTCAAGTTTATGTTGTTGTTCAAACATACGCTGCTCCTGATAATACGGCAAGGCATTTAATACTGAAATTGTAATATCATCAACCGTGCGTTGTAATGAAGGATTTATTGAGCGTTTATACGCTTGAATTGTATTTAATGCATCTGGATATCGATCATAAAAATACAATTTATAAAACGATAAGTCTGTCGGTTTTACTGTTTGCTGCGTTTCTTGTCTTAAAAATTCTTTTACTTTCATCGCCGCTACATCAATATCTTCATTTGTAAGTTTTTTCGTTGTTTTTGCCATTACATGTACTTTTTTCTGTTTTTCTTTCGGTAACATTGAGAATACTTGCTCTCTCGTACGTTGACCCGATGTACAGAAAAGAGTGTTTAATGTATGTTGTTCTTTCTTTCCTTCCGTACGAACCCAGCGATAAAAGAGTGGATGTTGTGTAAATTCTTGTAGAAATGGTAATGATTTATTCGATAACTTATCTAAAGAATCATGTGCTCTTTTATATGGCTTCGCCCATGAAAAATACAGTTTACGTCCGAAATATACAACTAAAACAACGACAGTAAATGCGATTAAAAGCAATGTACCCAATAGTACTAATACGGTTTGAATGAAACTCATTTTTTCACCTCCTCTAAAAGTCTGCTATTTTCTTGGGCGCTGAATGAGTTTTTGTTTCATTTCATCATTAAATGTGTCTAGTTCAATAACAAACTTCTTACTTGACTCGATAATACGTTCTGACGATTTCTCAGAAGCTTCAATTGCAGCGAATACGTTTTGGAATGACTCGCGTAATTTATCCATGCTTATTGCAGGATTTTCAAGAAGTTTTGTTGTTTCTTCTGTATTTTGTTTTAATGCTTGAGAATTGCTTAATACCATTGATTCAATTGCTTCATTTGTTGCATTCACTGCATCAATTGTTTTACGTTGATTCGTTAATGCTAACTGGATAGCAGCAGAAACTGTTACAACGTTTTGCGTCATCGTAATTGCATTACGAATTGCCTCTGTTAGCTTTTCATTATTTTTCTTAATAATGTCTACAGATGCGATGGATTGTAATAACACACTTTTCGCTTGCTGCATATTACGCGTACGCACTAAAATCTTTTCTAAAGCATCATTAATTAATGGAATATCTCTTTGACGTTCTGGATTTTGTTTCTCAGCTTCCAGCATGCCAGCAAGTTTTTTCCCTAAGTATACTTGCTTATCAAGCGCGTGAATTTTATCGTGCGATTGCTCTTTAAGCATTTCAAGTCCTACTGTATCTTCTTGTAAGTTGTCACGACCAATTAAAAGGGATCTTATAATCTCCTCAATTTGCTTATCTATAGATTGATATTTATGCACGTATGTTTCAAGTGGGTTTTTCTTGAATACTTTAAACATAATTTTTTTCATACCACTTGCTTTAAGTGAATTCGGATCAAGCTCTGATACCACTTTGCGTAATTCTAACAATGTATTTGGAATTTCTTCGTTCTTTCCATTCATCATCGCTGTGACAGGACGTTTTAATGCTGACAACGTTTGTCCTGCTGCTTGTTGCTCTTTATCCCCTAAATCTCCTAGTTGAGACAATACTTTTGATAAATCTGTATTTTGCTCGCTATTTAACTTTTGTACATAAAGATCCGCTTCTTTATTCAGTTCCTCTAATTCCGCATCTTTTATAACTGTATCAACGACTACTTCTACATTATTATCTTTCACAATCGATACAGGTTCTTTTTTCTCGAGTTCAGTCAACAAAATCGCTCCTTTATTTATATGTGCGAATTTATATGCACTATATTTCATCTATTATATCGTATTTCATATACATTCTGATTGCTTGAAATCGATTTATTTAGAAATGCCTGTTTATGCAGTCATTCCCTGTTTCTTACTATAAGTATACCTGTTCTCAGTATAATTTTCCTCAGACTTAAGACCTAGAGAACAACATGCTGAAGGCGGATTCTTCGTATGTTACGTATAAAAACTATGTTCTTCCTATCCTACTGTACTGAATCTTTTGACATACACCCTTTTTCAATGTGATAATTATATTACGCTCTATCTTATTTCTTCTTACGCGCTACAAATGCTCCATTTTGAAATGCCAGTAATACCGTTTCAAACATTTCATCTTCTTCAATCATTTTTCTAAACTCGGCTAATTCACTTGCATGAGAAGTTGCATTGTCAACAACAAGAATACCTTTTGGTTGTAAAATGCGCTTTATATGCTCAAGCCACCACATGTATTGCGTACGCTCTGAATCTAGGAAAATAAAATCAAATGAATGATCTAGCTGCGCATCTAAAAATGCCCCTGCTTCTTGATTATGAACATCAATCCTTTGCAACAGGTTTGCCTTTTCAAAATTAACAAGTGCCTCTCCAACTCGTTCTGAAGAAAGCTCTACAGTTGTTACATTTCCATTTGTTTCTTCTACCGCGTTAGCTAACCACAATGTAGAATAACCATTAGAAGTTCCAATTTCTAAAATGTTTTTTGCGCTACACCCTTTTGCTAAAATTGATAAAAACTGCCCCATCTCACGAGAAATATTCCGTAATTTTTCTTCCCGTGTTTTTTTATTTCGATCATGCTCTTCTCCATATTGTTCAAGTTGAAATAATAATGAATCTAACGTATCCATTCTTTTCATCGCCTTTCTAAAGCAATATGATGAAAAAGCTCTTGTTGCCCGTCTACTTTCATTATATGCGAAACGAAAACCTTTTTCTCGTTATATGACAAAGATTTAATTTTTTTTATAGCATATTGTTTCGTTTTTTGGTAAAGTTAATTTCTACGTGCAATTATTCCATTCATACTATTTTTAATTCAATTGCAGTTATTAAATCATATAAACCCCAATTAAATGAATCGGTATTTCAAATTCAATTAAGCGCCCTTTCCGGACGCATTTTCTTTTGTTTATATATTTCTAGAAGAAAGGATGCTTACAATGAACGTGATTAGCTTAGATGCTGCTCGAAAGCGAAAACAGCATAAAAAATTAATGATTACTATACCGATTATTTCACGTATTTATGAAGAAGACGGGGAAATTAAATTTGAAGTAGCAGGCGAAAAAGATGTACCTCTTGAAATGTTAGAGAAATAATAAAAAAGACGCACTTCTAAAGAAATGCGTCTTTTTTATACTATTACACATTTAAGTGTATAAGTTTTTCAGGATTAACCATCATATAAATGTTTGCGATTTTTTCATTCTCAAATGTAAATGAAAGCACATAAGTCACTTTATTTTTCACTTTAACAATAACACCAGGGGCGCCATTTACTATCTTATACTCAACATTGTACACTGGCGGGAACTTCTTCCCAATTCCAAAGAATAAACGTATAATTCTATCTGCAGAGTAAATTGGATGAATTGCAGTTGTAACTTTACCCCCACCATCTGCTTTCAATATCGCATCTGTTTTTAATACTTCTAACATGCCTTGCGCATCCCCACACTGTAATGATGATACAAACTTTTCAACATAAGCAGCCATTTTTTTCGTACTTAACTTTGACTGCTTCGGCTTATCTAAAATACTTTTTCGTGCACGTTGAAAGATTTTTCGGCAATTCACACTACTCTTATCTACAATTGATGCGATTTCTTCGTAGTCATAACTGAAAATCTCTCTTAATATGAAAACAACCCTCTCTACCTCAGTCAGTTGTTGTAAAAGTAATAAATATGCCGTAGAAATTGATTCTTTCATTACAAATGACTCTGATGGGTCATCAGTCTCTTCCACAAATGGTTCTGGTAACCACATTCCGACATATACGTTCCGTTTATGTGCTGCTGAACGTAATTTATCAATTGAACGATTTGTTACCATTTTACATAAATATGCTTTCATATTTTCTATAGATTGAACGTCCTCTATATTATTTAGCGAGATAAAAACGTCATGAACGATATCCTCAGCATCCATAACACTCCCAAGGATTCTGTATGCTAATGAAAATAATAATGGTTGGTACGTTTCATATAACTGCTCCGTTTCCATGATGTACTGCCCCACTTTCGAATTGCTTTAAAATGTGTAACGCTGCACGTTTTCCGCTTGCTACTGCAGCATCAGCTAATATTTCATCATGCCCTGCCCAATCTCCTGCTACATAAACACCTGGCATTTCATGTATATTAGGCCCAGGATTTTCAACACGGTTAATATGAGGAAAATCATGTACTACTGTTATTTTCGGTAAATATTGCTTTGCAACTACTTCCGTTTCCCAATTCGGATGTAACAATTCCATCGTATTTTCTAACTGCTCTTTATCATCTTGAATTTGATTCAGCTTTAGTACAGGGTTATGATACTTAATTAGACTCACTGCAATTGATCCATTTTCACTTAATTTAGCTGCTCTCGATTGATTTGTGAAAAATATAGGTTGATCTAGCCCCAATGCAAAATGATGCAAAGGGTTCGTCAATTGTTTTAAACCAATATCTAATGCTGCTACGGTCACTTGTATAGATTGTTCACACCATTTTTGCAAACTTGTTCCCTCTGCACCTTTTATAATTTTACAAGCCTCTTTCGGCGGAGTTGTTACAATGACTGCACCTGCTTCAAATACTTCATCGTCAAAACATTGTATTCTTTGTTTCCCTTCACAATGCTCTATTTTCAACACATGCTTTTTAGCTAGAAATTGCACACCACTATCACTCGCTATATTCCTTAAATTTGTTATTATCGTCTCCCACCCCCCATCTACATAAAGTACTCCTTCTTTCATAGAAAGCTGTATTTGCTTTAGTACAGAAGATGCTAATTGTATTGTAGGAGCATACGTATATGTTGTCGTTCGGCATAATGCATAAAATATATTCCGAACCATTGGATCTTTAATTTCCTTTTCCGCCCATGTAGTTAGACTCATTTTGGGAACTTTTCCTACATCTAAATTCCCTAAAAAAATCATTAGACGAGAGAACTGTACTTTTGCAGACCATGAAAGTAACGGTGTTGATAAAATAGAGCGAAAATCTGTTGGGATGGTAAAAATATCCCCTTTCCATATACCATGTGCTTTTGTAGATGGAATTCCACCTGGAAGATTTATACCGAGCTCATTAAAAGTTATCAACGCTTCTCCACCTCTATATAAAGCATGTGCGCCAAGATTCATACAAATGCCATTTTTATTTATAGTCATCCCTCGACCACCGAAGTGACCTGACTTTTCTAATACAATAACTTTCTTTCCAGCTTTCGCTAAATATATAGATGCTGTTAATCCAGCAAGCCCACCACCAACAATAGCTACATCAAAATTTTTCATAATAAAATCCCTCCTTATCCGTTCTACATACAAGACGAACGATTAAGGAGGGATGTGACATAAAAATTTTTTATTACTCTACTTTATTTCATTACTTTTTTATTCGGTCATATTGCATACGGAATAGCTCAATTGCAAATGGAATATCCTCTTCACTCTTTATATAATAACTTATCCAACCTGATTCAGGTAATACATGATGTGGTTTCACCAATCCTTGGTTCACTAATTCATCTCGCTTTAACTTTAGAAATGGTAAATCAACTAACTTATCACCATGCAGATGACCAAGTTCCTTCTTACCATAATTTATTTCAATGCCACCAAATCGATGCGGTTTTTCAGAAACACCCGCCCAGCTGAGCACTTCATTTCTAATCATTTCACTAAATGACATGGACATTCACTCCTTATAAATGATTGATGTAATTTTAAAGTAACACTTTCATTACTTTTTTCCATCAATCCAAAGTATGAACGGGAATACGAATATAGTTTAATCTTAATACCTTATTCTTTATGGAATAAGCGAATTTATTAAGCTACCGACAACTGCACAAAATAAAGACTAGACACATACCCTAATTTTGTAACCTAACTTACTTATAGAAAGGCGGGTAATACAAATGACTTCTAATATCGACTACACTTCCCCCTCAACTAATTTCACTCATGATTTAAGTGAAAGTAATTTTTTTCAGAAAGATGCGCAAAATTATATAAACGTACTTGGCATGAAACAATTAAATACGTTAGAAAATACTTCTTTATTAGATATCTATTTAAGTACAGGAAATGTTATAGAGCCACATATTCATCAAAATGCAGCTGAACTTGTTTACTGTATTTCAGGATCTGCTATTGTTTCTTTACTAAATCCTTTTACTAATCAAATATTAAACTTACCGATAAAACCAGGGCAAGTTGCCAACATCCCACAAGCGTGGTGGCATTATGAAATTGCTACAGCAGATGGCACTCATTTATTAGCTATTTTCGACGCCCCAACCCCAGAAGTTATTTTTGGTTCTGATATTTTAAGATTAACTCCCGCTAATATTATGGCTCATACTTACTGTCTCGATGAACAACAATGGAAACAAGCGGTATCCCCTATTCAATCCACTACAGTAATTGGTCCTCCTGCAAACTGTAATCAAAACCGCGAAATAAAAAGCCAGCCAACTCTGCCTCCTACTCAACAACAAAATCTATACTATCATGATTCTTATTATTTCCCTCTTTATTGGGGATATTGATTTATATCAAAAATAAATAACTATTTATCTCCTCGGAAAATACCTAGGAGATTTTTTATCGTAACAATTAATAGAGTACATACATATACTATTTATATATTTAATTGGAGGTGATAGTACTATGAGTAATTATAACTACCGAAAAAACTACTCCTATAATAAAAATAGTAGTTCATCAACATCCTCTCAGTCTTCCAATTCTCAATCTTCCAATTCCCAATCGCAAAGAGATTTAGCCAATCAAGGCTATGTAAAGAAAAAAGGATGTAACTGTAATAAAAACAAATAGTTTATTTCTAATTTGAGAAATGAAATTTCACTAATCACGATAAACCATTTACTTGACTAGTATAGGTTAATGGATGAATTCTATTTTTAATAGAATTCATCTTTTTTTGCTTATGAGAAATTTTTAATGATATAACTTATTCCAGAAGCTATAAAGTGTAAATCATAAATCACAATTTTTTTGAGTGAATTTTTAATTGATTACTTCTTCCCCCAAAAAAATACAGTCCTTCCTAATAAAATTAGGAAGGACTGTATACAAATCAATGTTTAAATTTCAACTAAATAGTGTAACGAATTAGACGATATTTAAACCTGCACTTACAAATCCAGCAACTGCAGCTATTGGACTAGCTGCTGTTAATGAAACATATACCAGTATTTTATCCCCAGCAACTACTGGAACATTATAAGCTTGGATTCCTGTTGCTGTAGTACCAATTGCTATTGCTGGTAATGTTAGTGTTAATAATAGAGGTGGCGCTACTGGTGTAAACGTATTACTTGCAGCAGGTGCGATGAATATTTGCAGCTGAATTTGAACAGGTGCTAATGGAGCTAATGCCGCTGTTGCACTAAAGAATCCTGCTAACGACGTGATAATCCCATCACGTGGTGCTACAAATGCATAATCACCTACAATACCTGGCAGTATTGTGAGTTCTCCTCCAACTCCTGGAGCTATGCCAGGTTGACTAAATCCAAATCCAAGGAGGGTTCCTGTATTAGCTAATACCGCGTTAGCTAATACAGCTGGTGTTGTACCTGAAGCAAACGGAATAATAGCTCCGCCACCAGTTGCACCAGTTGCTCCTGTTAATCCTGTTGCTCCCGTTGCTCCTGTTGGACCTGTGTCTCCCGTTGGACCTGTTGGACCTGTTGGGCCTGTTGCTCCTGTATCTCCCGTCGGACCTGTTGCTCCTGTCGCTCCCGCTAGACCTGTGTCTCCTGTTGGACCTGATTGACTGCTTAGATTAAACACCTAAACTTAAGAGTTTATTTTATTTTTCCACGTTTATCTCTTAGGTCCAAAAGCACATTTTAATTTGTATGTAATAACTAAGCATTAGCATATAAACAACAAGTAACAACACCGCCTTTTCAGATTAGTAACAATGATACCTTTACTAAAATTTTGTTCCCTCTATTATCATGAAGCCGTTTCTATTATAGAAAACTCACATAAAATATATCGGACAAGTTATTCTATATTTTGTTCAAAAATAATTTAGGAGGTGAGAATGAATTGCCAATCATCCAACCATTTATGGCATCTAGAAGATTTACATCTACACTAGGAGCTGGAACAGGAACAGGTGCAGCTTTTGCAATTGCTGCAACGGCTTGTTTAAATGATGCCGGTACTACTGCAACTGCTTTTCCCACTTTTACGTATTACAACTTATATGTAAACGGCATTCTTCAACCTAGTGTGAACTCCAGTGTTACTACTGGACCAACTGGTGCTATTACAATTCCTGGCGGAGATGCATTAGACGGCGGAATTCCAATCACAATCGAATTTATCGTCACTTAATGTTAATTATTTTAATGTAGAACAAAAAGACAGATTCTTTTTATTAATTTAAGAATCTGTCTTTTTTAATTAATAATAATAAATTGCAAAATAATTGATGAACCTTGCGAGGGTGGTTGATCATCCAATAAAGTTAGCTGACCTGTACTGACCTGATAAAATGGTTGTGGCTGAAGTATTCCATTAATAAACAAATTAATATATGAAACCTCATCAGGAGATAATATGTGAGTTGTTCCATATAGAGCTATCCCATCTGAATCTGTATATATAAGCCTCTCTCCATCTGCAAAAGTGTAAAATAATAAATTAGTTGTTGTTATGGGACCGATAACTCCAGTCGGTCCTGTTAAACCTGTCGCTCCCGTTACTCCTGTTACTCCTGTTACTCCTGTTGCTCCCGTTGCTCCTGTTATGCCCGTTACTCCTGTTACTCCTGTTACTCCTGTTGCTCCCGTTGCTCCTGTTATGCCCGCTACTCCTGTTGCTCCCGTTGCTCCTGTTATGCCCGCTACTCCCGTTGCTCCCGTTGCTCCCGTTGCTCCCGTTGCTCCTGTTATACCCGTTGCTCCCGTTGCTCCTGTTGCTCCTGTTATGCCCGCTGCTCCTGTTACTCCTGTTACTCCTGTTGCTCCTGTTATGCCCGCTGCTCCTGTTGCTCCTGTTACTCCTGTTTTGCCCTCTGCTCCTGTTACTCCTGTTACTCCTGTTACTCCTGTTGCTCCTGTTTTGCCCTCTGCTCCTGTTGCCCCTGTTACTCCCGTTGCTCCTGTTTTGCCCTCTGCTCCTGTTGCTCCTGTTACTCCCGTTGGTCCTGTTGCTCCTGTTGGTCCTGTTGCTCCTGTTAAACCTGTTGCCCCTGTTATGCCTGTTGCTCCTGTTGGTCCTGTTGCTCCTGTTAAACCTGTTGCCCCTGTTATGCCTGTTGCTCCTGTTGGACCTGTTGCCCCTGTTATGCCTGTTGCTCCTGTTGGTCCTGTTGCTCCTGTTGGAATATAAATCGGTGGAAGAACCGGAAAGGTAGGTCCAATATTTTCAGGTCCTATCATACCTTTATTCAACGATGATTTGTCATTGCGGTTCAATTTAATACCTCATTCCACATGTTTTTTATTCATTCAAATCATTATAAATCTATTATTATAGAATAACTTATTTGCTATTTTCTTTTACTTTCCAAGTGATTACTTTATTAAACTTTTTATCTTTATTATAACTACTACAAAAACTTTCACTTCCTGGCTCTACTTTTTTATTCCACAATATCAACTTCAAATTAATATTATAATTTCACTTCACCATATGTCTCTCTATCAATTATACGAATCGATTAAAAAATGATTCATTTTTTTTATAAAACACCATCTTAAAAACTTAAGTAAAAAAAGCGAAAGTTGAATCAGTAGGAGTTTGGTACATCACCTATATATAATTAGTTAAATCAATTGGGTGTTTACATCAAGTTCGACTCCCACTTAATTTCTTTGCTCGACCTGAATTTTGAGATAGGAATTTTACCGCTCGTTAATACGGAATAATAAATACATTACACTATATTCATAGTAGAAATTATCTATACTAAATTTTCCGTATATACATTATCAATTTACACTGCCCCCCGCCAATGTTACATTGAATAAGAAGACAGTTTCTTAAATGCGAACCATCTCAAAATGTATTTGAGAAACAAACTCCAATCCTATACGCGAGAGCAATACTATGTTGACACTCAAACGAGTGTCCTTTTTTATGAATTTCAAAAAATAAAACCATCTTTTATAGATGGTTTATCAGGGCACTTTTCTTTATATTCTTTATGCAATAATAAATTTATATAACCGGATAATAGATGGTCATACTTAACCGAGTTAGCGTTCTTCCGGAATTATGATAGAAGTGTGGTCTATCCGCCTTAAAGCACATTGCATCCCCGCTATTTAATTTATATTGACAATCATTTATTTCAATTGTCAACTCCCCTTCAAATACCGTTATAAATTCTTCGGTCCCTTCTTTATGACCTTCTGAACTTAATTTTCCTTCCGTTTCAATTTCAACCGTATAGATTTCAAAGTTCCTATCATCTTGAAAAGGAAAAGAAGGATACACTTTATACCTTCCATTGTCTTCTAATAATACTTGGACATCATTTCGTAAAACAACTTTCGTATCCGGTTGCGGATTATTGATTAAAGAAGTAAAAGATACTTTCAACCCATTAGCTATTTTCCATATCGTTGTTAATGTCGGGCTTGACTCTCCACGTTCAATTTGTCCAATCATCGTTTTACTTACACCTGTTAATTGGGAAACTTTTTCTAAACTTAATTTTTCTTTCTCTCGTATTGTTTTTAAATTTTTCGCCAGAATAAGTTGAATTTCTTCCATAAGAAACACTCCCACACTATATACAATATAACGACCATTATGTATAATAAAAAGCACACGTTATATTGTTCTTTTCGGTCATTATAACATACACCAAATAATTAGGGGGTTTTGAAATGCCTATATTTTCTTTTTTGTTATTTGTTTTTATAAGTAGCTTCACACCCGGACCTAACAATTTTTTAGCTATGACATACGCCAATCAACATGGGTTAAAAAGAAGTATGCAATTTTGCTTCGGAGTCGCTTTCGGATTTTTCATCCTCACTTCCTTATGTAGTTTCTTTAATATTGTACTCATCAATATCTTACCTATAATCGAATTCCCTTTAAAAATTTTAGGTGTAGCTTATATGCTATATTTAGCTTTTAAAATACTCACTAGTAAAACTAGTGCAGATCCCGATGAAAAATATAATAAAAATTTATTCACAGTGGGGATTTTCCTTCAGTTTGTTAATCCTAAAGGGATACTATTCGGACTAACTGTAGTATCAACTTTTATTCTCCCGTACTACAATTCATATTCAAGCTATCTACTTTTTTCATTATTTCTAGGTGTAGTCGGCTTAATGAGTACATTTAGTTGGAGCTTATTTGGTTCCATGTTTCAAAAACTTTTATTAAAGCATACGAAATCATTTAATATCATTATGGCCGTTTTATTAATTTTTAGCGCTATTTCAATTTTAGCTAATTAAATTCAAATTCTAAATTTCTATTTAATACTATGTGTTACCAATAAAACTCTCTCATACAATACTTATTAATTTTCAAGGCAGGAGTCACCTTTATCTAATCTAATTCATACGAAATAAAGTGAAACTTTAATCAGCCCGACCCCCATCTAACTTCTTTGCTTCCGCTGAATTTTCGGATGGGGGTCTTACTGCCCGTTAATGCGGGATAAAATTATAAAAAGAGGATTACTTTTAATGAGTAATCCTCTTTTTTGTGCCGATTGTATTTTAAATATACTGTTCCTCAAACTAAAACTTTTACTTAACCTCATACCACCAATCTTTACGATCAAGGTAATCCGTCATTCCTTTAAGCTGCGCATCTGAAGTTGGTTCAGAGATAAAATATGTTAGACCATCCGATTGTAAGATGAATTTGGCCGTCATTTTAAGGGATGTTAATGCTCCCATCACATCAGGTGTTTCATAAGGGGAAAAAGCTCCTGTTTGAATGATATTTTGTTTAGATGGCGGAGTTGTCCCACTAGACTGCCCAGTTAAAGCATACACAATTGAATTTGCGATCTTATCTGGATCCCATTTTGCCATATCTGCTTCATTATCGATAAATCCAAGTTCAATTAAAATTGCAGGTGCTTTCGTATTCGCTAATACATAAAGGTCTTTTCGTTCCTTAGCACCACGATTTGTCCAGCCAATATCTTTTGAAAGTTGCGCTGCTATTTTTGCTGATAAAGCTTGTTGGTCATAGTACAGAACTTCAACACCATTAGCATTCGTATCATATGAGTTTAAGTGAAATGAAACTACTAAGTCTACATCATGTGAGTTTGTTTTAGATACGATGTTATTTAAATTTTGAGCTTGTGTTGTCCCTACTTCATCAGTGTCATCATAAACTGTATGCCCTAAAGCTCTTAATTTAGCAACAACTGCATCCTTAACTTGTCGATCCATAATGTGTTCTTTCCGATTCCCATAATTTGCACCTTGTACAATACTATTATGACCTCCATGTAAACTATATCTAGCCATTGTTCCACATCCTTTTTTATTAATATATTCAAAGCTCGTCTTATTGTCCGGTCAAATATCCTGTACAGCTCAAGCAAACAATAATTAGGGCACTAATCTATTCTCTAAAACAAATATTTTAAGTTACGACATTTATCTATTTAAACTATTTATTTAGAAATCTTTTTATTGTAATACAGAAAAATACGTTATAATATAAGTTACTGTTCTTTAGGAGGGGTTTAATGGCAGATAAATATAAATTTTTGATACTCATTGTTACAGCATTTTTTTCTTTCTTTTCTCTAATAAAAGATTTCCGTAACACTTCAAAAAGTTTCTTTTGGGGGAGCTTTACAATCCTAACAAGTTTTCTATTATTATTAACTCATGCTTTAGACTTAACTCCAATACTTCTCTGTTCAGCACAGATGGCTCTTGAGATTATTACAATTTCACGTAAATTAATTCTTCTATTTGGCACTGAAGTTGCTTGTTTTTACTAACAATCCGTGTATCTAAAAACTTCAATTCTATATTTCTAATTATCTTTACAAATATAAAAATGCGGTTTCTCCTTCTTAGAGAAACCGCACCATTTCAAAATTGTTATTAAATTTTAAACTGACTCGTATACAGGTCAAAGTAAAATCCTCTATCTTCCATAAGAGATTCATGATTTCCTTTTTCTAAAATACTTCCATCTTTTATAACAAGGATTTGATCCGCTTTTTCAATCGTTTTCAATCGATGAGCGATTACGAAACTTGTCCGACCTCTCATTAAATTATTTAGTCCTTCTTGTATTTGTAATTCTGTTCTCGTATCAATATTAGAAGTTGCTTCGTCAAGAATTAATATATCTGCATCTGCTAAAATTGCCCGTGCAATCGCAAGAAGTTGTTTTTGTCCTTGACTTAAATTCGATCCTTCTGAAGCTATTTTTGTTTCATATTGATTCGGTAAATGCTTTATAAAAGAATGCGCAGATGCTGCCTTAGCTGCATTGATTACTTCTTCATCACTAGCATCTAATCGACCATAACGTATATTATCCATAATCGTCCCAGCAAATAAATACGTATCTTGTAAAACTACTCCTATTTTACTGCGTAACGAATTAATATCATAATCTTTTATATTTTTTCCATCAATATGAATTTTCCCTTGCTGTATATCGTAAAAACGTGTTAGCAAATTAATAATTGTTGTTTTACCCGATCCAGTTGGACCAACTAAAGCAATTGTCTCCCCTGGCTGCGCCTTAAGACTCACTTCTTTTAAAATTGTTTTATTTTCCTCATAACCGAATGAAACATTATCAAGCTCAACATATCCTTGTAAATTTTGTACGATAAATGCATCTTTTTTATTATAGATTTCTGGTACTTCATCCATAATTTCAAAGACACGTTCTCCACCAGCAACTGCTGATTGAATCGTATTCATTAAAGTTGCAAATTGACTGAGTGGTCTTGAAAATTGACGAGAATAATTAATAAAAGCGGCAATGACACCAACTGTTGTCATTCCATTTAAAACCATAATTGATCCCGTCCCTATTACAAGTCCCATACCTAAGTTGTTAATAAAGTTCATACTCGGAAAGATGAAAGCTGAAAATGTATCCGCCTTCGTAGCTGAAACTCTTAATTGTTCATTAATTTTATTGAAATTTTGTACGGTTTCTTTTTCCTTCCCGTATAACGTTGTAACATCTGCTCCTGTTATAGCTTCCTCAATAAATCCATTTAATTCTCCTAAATCTTTTTGACGCTTCGCAAAGTTTTTACCACTATAAGCAACTAGTTTTTTTGTAACGAAAAACATAATAGGTACTGTAATTAAAGTAACAATCGCTAAAATCCAATCTAACGCGAACATCGCAATCGTTACACCTATAAAGGTTAGCGCTGATGAAATAATTTGTACAACACTTTGTGTCAAGGCTTGATTCAAATTATCTATATCATTTGTCACACGACTCATTAAATCCCCTTGAGAACGTACATCAAAGAACCGTAAAGAAAGCGTTTGGATTTTCTCAAAAATATCTTGTCGTATTTTTTGTATCGTTTTTAATGCAACGTTAACCATGACAAATGTTTGCAACCATGTTAATAATACTGTTACACCGTAAATCGCAATAAGTAACAAACACATTCTCGCCGTACCACTTAAATCTTTCGGCACAATATATTGATCGATAATTACTCCCATTAAATATGGACCTAACAGCCCGAGTAACGTCGTAACAAATACTAAAAATATAACGAACGTAAGAGCAACCTTTTGATAGCCCATATAGTTCCATACGCGCATTACAGTTCCTTTCGTATTGTTAGCTTTACCCACCTTAGGTGCGTTACGCCCACCTTTATTAGCAAATTGCCCTTGAAAATTACGCATGTTCTTTCCCACCTTCTTTATATAAATTACCACCTTGGGAAAGATAGATTTCTTGATATACCTCACATTGTTCTACCAGTTCTTCATGTGTGCCATCACCCACTAATTCACCGTTATCTAAAACGAGAATTTTATCAGCATCTATTATAGATGAAATTTTAGAGGCGATTAATATCGTTGTGGTTCCTTTATATTCTGTTCTTAATGCCGATTGAATGTTAGATTCTGATTTAGCATCTACAGCAGATGTTGAATCATCTAATACAAGAATAGATGGCTTTCTCACAAGCGCCCTTGCGATTGATACACGTTGTTTTTGTCCTCCTGATAAATTCGTAGCACCTTGTGTTAAATGATATTGATAAGAATCTCCTAGCTTATTAATAAACTCAGTCGCACAAGCTGCTGAAGCTGCTACTTCCAGTTCGTCCTTCGTTGCATCTTCTTTACCATAACGTAAGTTTTCTTCTATACTACCTGAAAACAACAATGCCTTTTGAGGTACAAAACCTATAGAAGCACGAAGTTTTTGTAAATCATACGCCTTAACATTTATTCCATCAATACATATTTCACCTTGATCAACATCGTATAAACGGGGTAACAGTTTTGCTAAAGTAGATTTACCACTCCCAGTAGAACCAATAATCCCCACTTTTTCACCTTTACATATGCGAAATGAAATATCTTTTAAAACATATTCATTATTTTTTGTATAACTATAACTTACATTTTTAAAGTCAATTTGACCTTCAATTTGCTTAGGTACAAGCGCATTTGTTTCACTCGTAATATCAACCTCAGTATTTAACACTTGCTGTACACGGTCCGCAGACGGAAATGCTCGCGCGATTTGCATAAATACCATACTTATAGACATAAGTGACATTAAAATAATATTCAAATAGTTTATAAATGCTAATATAGCTCCTACTTGAAGAGTTCCATTAAATACTTTTTCTCCACCAATCCATAAGGTTGCGACAATCCCGCCGCTTACAACTAACATAATAATTGGCATCATTATGGAAATAAGCTGCACTGCTCGAATGTTTATTTTCGTTAAATTTGTATTCACTTTTCCAAACTGAGTGATTTCATATTTTTGTCTTACATACGCTTTAATAACGCGTACACCAGATAAATTTTCTTGTAACTTTGTATTCACTTTATCTAAAGCTTCTTGCACTTTTTTGAACGTCCCGCTTGCTTTACTTGCAATAAATATAATCGCAAGCAATAAAATTGGAACGACTACGAGTAATATAGGAAATAACTCACGTGCTGTTACAAAAACAATTATTATACTTCCGATAAATAACAGCGGGCCACGAACAAGTACACGTAATGTCATCGTCATCGCCGATTGGATAGAAGTAATATCATTTGTCACAATCGTTAATAATTTCCCAGTTCCAAATGAATCACGATTTTCACTAGAAAATGTTTCTATTTTCGCAAATACATCTTTTCGTATATCTGTAGCGAAATTAACAGCTGCTTTTGTAGAATACATCATGCACCCAAGTCCTCCAACTAAACCGAGTGCTGCTGCCCCTATCATAAGAAGCCCCATTTTTATTACATAATTCATATCCCGATTCGCTATCCCAACATCAATAATATGTTGCATAATAGTCGGTTGAATCAAGTCCATCGCAACCTCAAGTACCATAAATAGCGGTCCAATAATAGCGAAGAACATGTATGGTTTTAAATACTGTAATAATTTGCGAAATGATTTCATACATAATCTCCTTTTTTCTATGAAATTACCATTTAATAATACATACCCTCCTCTACTTAAGCCCTATAATTTTTGATTTTTTCATTACCTCTATTATATTATGCAAATTAATATTTAACATTATTAAATGATAAGCATTTATGACTTTCCGGTCAATAAATGTGCTTTGTATTATATAAATATAAAAACCGCATTCTTAATGAAAAGAATACGGTTTTTCATCTATATTTTTTCAGTTGTAAACTCTAAAAACTCAGTCTCAAATCCATTATTTTTAGAAGGACTACACGTGTAAAAACCTATTTTAACAGGCTCATTTCCTATATCCTCCATCAAATGAGCGATTCTTATTTGTTCCCATTGGTGGATCTTCTTCACATATATTGTATAATCACCACGTTTACGAACAATTCGAAAACGAAGTTGCTCGTTAGCTAATTCTGTTGGAAAGTCTTGTGTGGACCAATCGGAATATCCATTATTCGTTACGACAGCTCCTAAATGAGATGGACCATCTGGAATATATTCTAATGAAGTTTTCAGCCAACACTTTTCCGAAATCATAACAAAAAGACCAGCTTGATCGAATTTTGAATTTGGATTCATACGCAATTGAACTTCAGCTTGAAAATCTGTCATCATCTCAGTATAAAATACATGACCATTCATTACATCAAAACCATAATGTGTTTTAAGCCAAAAATCTGTTTCGGCTTTCGAGCGGACAATCAACGCATGATTGTTATTAAGCTTATAATATTCAGGTACATTCATTATAGTAAGTTGCGCAATATGATCTGGTATATATGATATTTTCATAGTTCCTCCATAATAAAGCATCTGTATGCACATTTAAAATTCTACTAATACTGGGAATTTATAACCTTTCAAATCCAACTCTCTACTACTTCGAACCATTAAATACTTACTAGACTGTAATTCTGTAAACTGGACATCCTCAACCCCTAATTGATCTGGAGAGAAGTAAAATTCGATTTCTGTAAATCTTTCAGCGATTTCTCCGCATATTTCATCTAAAACTGGAATTACTGATGCAAACACCCCATATAATTTCAACTTTTCATTATCTACTTCATATACAATTAGAGCATCTAGTTTCTCTGAATAATACAATTTCTTATTCCATTCCGAATTGTACATATTCAAATAAAACGAAGGATGGAAGTTTAATGTTGAAAATTTATTTGAAAGCCTTTGGCTACTATCAATAGTTTCATGTATTAACTTTCTATCCTCTTCCATATAATAATCTAACTTTCTAAGTAAGGAATCATTATTATTCTTTTTATCATATAGAATAGTCATCAAATACTCCTGCACAACTTTAAACCCAAATGATGCATATAGTTCAGGTTTTTCCGTAAACAATAATGTACATTCACATTTCTTATCAATTTCTTCTATCATTTTACTTATTAATTTTGTCATGAGTCCTTGTCTACGAAAATTAGGGTGAGTCATTACCGATTGAATGCCCGCTGCATTTATTCTTTCACCATTTACTAGCAATGGTAGCGAAAATACCGCAACATTTGCAATCGCTTTATCGTCATGTAAAAATGATAAAGCTTTGTATGTATCATCCCAATAACCTCTCTCTGAAAAATCATTCAATGTTTGAATTGTAATTCCAAACACTTCTTCAAATAAAGGAAATAACTGCTCTCTTTTCGGTTCTTCTAAAAGAAGTTTTTCAAAAATTTCAACATTCCCCATGTTGTCCCTCCATACGTTAATTCCATCAAATTAGATTTAGTTATATAACCTGCTCTTAATGTAATAGGTCTTACCAATCAATATACTATCATAAAATATAAAAAAAGAGTCTAATTAATTTTATGTTTTGACTATTCGAAACTAAGTCGAATAAAACAATATTAAGATTTTTGAATATTAATAAGTTTATTATATAAAAATAGTGCTTTCTACTTCGTTTTTACTCATAGAAATGCACCATTTATAAAAAAATATTTTTTATTATTTTTTTCCTTCTAGTCTCTCCTTCGTATTAATTTCTTCCCCCCTCATTCGCTTTTCAAATGTATTTCTCCAACTTGTAGAAAGCGCATGTACTTCTAAGATCCTTTTTAGCCCTTCCATATTTTGTTTTTCCTTATGCATAATACGATTAGCAAATGCTACTGTAACACCTTTCGGATCAGACTTTATTAACTTTAACGTATCAACAGGTGATACCCAGCCTTCTTCTAATACACGAAAATAAAACCCTGTATATCCTGTTTCTTGAAAATATAATGGTAATTTTGGAATATTGTATTTCTTTGCTAATTTAAAACAAGGTTGTCTTGGCTGCGTTACTTGTACAATTGCTTCTCCAATTTGAAATGTATCACCAATGCAAACATCCTCTTCACGCATATCACTAATTGTTATATTTTCTCCGAATGCTCCATATACAAGACCTTGATTCAACTCTTTTTCCCAATAGCCATAATGTTCCGCCGAATATACGCACACCGCTTTATCTACTCCGCCATGATGAACCAAATCCGCCTGACCATCCCCAATAAATTTTACAAAGGATAAAAACACCGCTTCCTTTACTTGTTTCTTATTTATGCCTGTATGAATTACCTTTCCGCCGTATGTAACCTCTTTTGGTAACCCTATATTTAAAGATAATAATTGATATTCATTAGCCATTCTTTCTCCTCCTTTAAAGGTGTCACATGAATTTCTTTCTCGATTTATTTTCACAACTATCTCTGTTATATAAAGATGATTATAAAACCTGAAAAATCATTGTTCAATCCAATTATTTATATAATAATGATAGGTATAACCTATCATTAAACTTGAGGTGATCCCAATCGAATTACGACAACTTGAATATTTTTCAGCTGTTTCAAAAGAATTACATTTCACAAAAGCAGCTGAGAAATTAAATATTTCACAGCCTTCTCTAAGTCAGCAAATACGTGCATTAGAACACGAAATAGGAATGCCACTTTTCGATCGCATTGGCAAAAAAATATCTTTAACTGATGCAGGAAGGATTTTATTATTACATAGTAAAACCATTTTTCATGAAGTCGAACAAGCTCGTTCTGCTATTCAAGATTTAAACGGATTACAGCAAGGTACCTTAACAATTGGATCTTTGCTAACCGTCGTAAATTATTTACTACCATCAACTATTTTAAATTTTAATCATTTATATCCCAATATAGAACTTTCTGTATTAGGGCTTCGCACCGGAGATATTCGTGAAAAATTATTACAAAATGAACTAGACATTGGCATTACATTTCTCCCGGTGCAAGATAAGGAGATTATTTCTATCCTTCTATACAAAAGTGAACTTACATTAGTCGTACCGACCGGTCATCGATTAGATGGACGTAATCATGTATCTATTGCTGAATTACAGAACTACCCTTTAATTCTATTACCTAAAAATTTCTTTTTAACCGAACTAATTACATCTCATTGTCAAAAATTCAACTTTAAACCAAAACCAATTTTAGAAATTAGTACGATGGAATCTTTAATCCAAATGGTTTCAAAAGGAATGGGAATTACAGTGTTACCAAAACCTTATATAGACTTTTTACAAAATAAAAGCATTCAAGCTATTAAGATAGAAAATCCTACTCCCACAATTGAAATAGGACTTATTTACAGAAAAGATAAATATATGTGTGCTGCAACTCGAGAATTTATTGAGCAACTAAAAAGAACAGTACGCTCTTTACAAAGCTAAACGAACAAAAGAGATTATCCTATGAACCCGTTTCACAACGACTTAGTAGAATAACCTCTTTTCAAAACAAAATATTTAAACTCATATAAATGTCAATGTACCTTTTTAGTTATTGGAATATATTTCGTAAAATATGCTCCAACGAGCAATAAAACAATTGAAATGAACCAAACAAAAATCCCGCCAAAGTTAAACCAATATGCAAACAAATTTAAGATTGCTAGTGTAAAGAAACAAATTGAAGTTAACGCGCTCTTCAATCCTTTTACCCCTGCTTTTTTTCTTTTTTCGTAAGTAATATACATTGAAACGACAACAAGTAAGATAAAAACAACCGGTAACATAACTTTTAGCAATGGCATTCCCTCCCGTATGTACGCCTCGCTATTACCATATTACCCCATTGCTCTTTTTGGAATCAATTAATAACGCTCTTCTCTCCAAAAGTCAGCATACGTTTTATTTTTAAATTTCACATTCACCTTAGAAAAAGATAGACTTTCTCCAACTTTCAATGAGTACCAGTCGTTTAAAAGTGGAGATCCGTAGCAAATATTCATTGTACGATTATGTAAATCAAATAAGACAGAATGTAAAGTTCCAAACCATTCTTCATAATTGTGTACTGTCAGCCCAGTAGGATACTCTTTTTCTACTAATCCTTTTAAAGACTCCATACTCATTTGTTCATTTCTATTTAAATGATCATACAATGTGTGATATCTGTTTATAGATTGTTCTAATCTTCTATTATTCAATTTTTGAATAGGTAAACTGATCGCATGGTTTGTTGATACGATAAAATCTTGGTTTTCCTCATCGATTGTGGTTATGGATTTATACCCGTCAAATATTTCAATTCTTGCCGCGTCTAATGGATCCGCTACAATTAGATTAATATTACTTGCAATCGGCATTTCAACTATAAGTGATTTCGCCTCCTGCACATTTTTACATTTCTCCAATAATAATCGAATTACCGCAAAACATTGTAAACCACTTAACACTGGCTTTCGTAAACCTGCAATATTTCCTACCGGTTGACCACATGCTGAAAATGTAACAGATAACCCATGCTCGTTAACTCCTTCTGTTCGTCCAAAATATTGAGTAGAAAAGCCACTATGCACATATGCACCTTCAACATGTGTCGAGCAGAAACGCATATCATCTATTTTTGGCGACAAATCATAATTTCTTAATACATATGTGTGCTTTGAATCTGTTTTTTTAGGTGATACGACACAATGACTACATCCTGCTTTTAATAATGTTTGATAATAATACATCATTTGTTTAGCAGGAATTTTCAACACTTCACAAAAGCCTTCAATTTCTTCATTAATTCCAGGACAATATTGATTTAATATATTTCTAGATTCTGTCCAATAGTTATTTGATATTAAATGTTCTTTTTGTATAAATTGCGGAATAAGGTACGGATGATTTTTCACAAACTCCCCTTGTTGCTTTCCAATATCATAATGACTTCCTTTTAATGATGAAAAATACCCCTTTACTTCATACATCACATTTCCCCCTCGCATTGATTATATCCATATCATACCAAATGAATTTTATTCATTCTTAATGTTTTTTACTATTCCCCCCTTAAAACAATCCCATTTAAAAATCTCTTCTAATAATTATTTGATAGATAACTAGACACTTGTTAATATTACCGTAATAGCTTTATTTCAAAATAAAGTAGTTTTATATTAAATGAAGAAAATTCTATATTGAATCTACTTATAATTAATCAACTAATTATTGTGATAAAAACTTATTTTACGTTACAAAAGGAGAACATATTTATGGGTATTTGCAAACCGATTGATGAATTAACGATTGAAGATTTGAAACAAAACCCAATATGGGAATGGGCAATAGATGAAGAAGAAAACGAAGAATATGATGAAACATGGGTGAAACCAGCGTCAACAACTAACTTTACAGAAGAGTTAAACGGTTCAATAGTACTTGGCGAATTACTCTTACATAATGACGAAAAATTCTCTATGATGTGTGAAATTGATATAGAACATGAAGAGGTATCAATTAGATCTGTTGTTTACTATAATGAAACAGAAGATGAGTATATCGCTATAGAAGATGTAGTAAAAAAGCTTGAACTACCTGTAACAATTCATATAAATCTTACTATTAACGAAGAACATAAAACGTTAATATTTTCCGCCAATAAGATAGATATTTATAAAAACTCTATAAAAACTAATTTATATTAAATTTTCACAAAAATAAGAACTAGGAATCTATAGTTTCCTAGTTCTTATTTTTGTGTAATTCTATACTAAATAATACCTTCCTCTACTAACGTCTCTGCAATTTGAACTGAGTTCCAAGCAGCCCCTTTTAATAAATTATCGGAAACAATCCAAAGATGGAACCCTTTTGGCGTATCAGGGTCTTTTCTAATTCTCCCGACAAATGTATCTATTTTCCCCTCTGCATATAATGGCATAGGATACAGCTGTTCACTGGGATTATCTTGCAATATAACACCTGGTGCATCCAGCAACACTGCTCTTATTTCTTCAATAGTTACTTCTTTTTCAAGTTCAATATACACCGATTCTGAATGCCCTGAAACAACTGGAACACGCACACAAGTTGCTGCCATTTTCAAGTTTTGATCCTCCAAAATTTTCTTCGTTTCTTGAATCATTTTTACTTCTTCAAATGTAAAATCATTCTCTGTAAATATATCTACTTGAGGCAATACATTAAATGCAATTGGATAGTGTTTTTTATCTTTTTTCGCGGGCAATATAGTACTCTCCACTTCTTCACCTGCAAGCATTGATTTAGCCTGTTCTTTTAATTCATGAATTGCATGAATTCCTGAGCCAGATACAGCTTGATATGTTGAAAGGATAATTCGTTCTAAACCAAATGATTTTCGTATCGGCTGAAGAGCTGTTACCATCTGTAATGCTGAACAATTTGGAACCGCTATGATACCGTTATGCTCCTTTAAAGTGTGCGCATTCACTTCTGGAACAACGAGCGGTACATCGTGAGCCATTCGGTATTCACTTGTGTTATCAATTACGATTGCGCCACTAGACACTGCATGATTAACAAATCGTTTTGAAACTTCTCCTCCAGCGCTAAAAAAGGCAATATCTACACCTTCAAAACTAGTTGTTTTTGCCTCTTGTATTATTATCTCTCGTCCTTGAAACTGCACTACCTTACCAGCGGATCGTTTTGACGAAAGCAATGTAACTTCAACTATATTAAAATTAGTTTCTTTCTCTAACAGTTCAATAATTTTCTGTCCAACTGCACCTGTAGCACCAACTACAGCTACATGATAGCTCTTTTTGATCATCATTTCTCCTCCAATATAACTTAAATGAATATTTCTATAATTTCATTTTATAAAGAATTTAATCATTTGGAAAATTGAAATATGTGATATAATCATTCACAAATCATGATAATAAAAGAGGGATTGCTTATGGAAATGAGACATGTTAAAACTTTTTGTGCCATCGTTAAGTATGGTAGCTTTTCTAAAGCTGCTCATGCGTTAGGTTATGCGCAATCTACTGTAACAGCGCATATGAAAGCATTAGAAAACGATTTACACCTCCCCCTTTTTGATCGATTAGGGAAAAAAGTACTTCTTACAAAAGCAGGTCATCAATTTCATCCTTATGCCCTAGAGTTACTTACTATTTATGAAAAAGCACAAGAAATTCCTCAAAATAGTGATAATTTAGAGGGAACATTAAGCATTACATCTAACGAATCATTAGCAGTGTACCGATTACCACAATTATTACGTACTTACAAACAGGAAAATCCGAAAGTAAATATCGTACTGGAAA
The DNA here is from genome assembly GCF_054823925.1 of Bacillus sp. F9_6S_D1_P_5. NCBI lineage: Bacteria > Bacillati > Bacillota > Bacilli > Caryophanales > Bacillaceae > Bacillus > Bacillus sp. F9_6S_D1_P_5. Next base: position 35,579 of record NZ_JBTREW010000030.1, read on the forward strand.
CAAATACAAACGAACAAGCAATGAATAAGCTACGTGAAGGAGAAACAGATGTTATTTTCATAATTGGGGAAAGTATGGAACATAATGATTTTATTACACGTACTTTTTGTAATGAATCATTTGGATGGATTTTACCTACACATTACTCAACACACTCTAATCCATTTTGTTTACTAAACGATACCCAATTTATCTTTACGGAACAAAGCTGCGGCTATAGACCGATGGTAGATCGTTTTTTACGTCAAAGCGGGAATATTCCAGCTAAAACATTTGAAACTTCCAACGTTGAAGTCATTAAACAATCTGTCATGTGCGAGTTAGGCATTTCAATTCTTCCTTACATCGTTGTACAAGAAAGTTGTCAAAAAGAGCAACTCTGTTTTCAGCCTATCGAAACGCCAGCAGTTATTCAAAGTCATGTAATCTATCATAAATCGAGATGGATTTCACCGGTTTTACAATCGTTTCTTTCCTTACTAGAGAAAGAATAAAAGTGCACACAAAAAAGAGTAACTGCCTAAAAAGCAATTACTCTCCTCCAATATTATCTTATTTATTAGCCTGTCCCCCACCTGCAATTAATTTACTGCCTGAATATGTGCCTTTTTGCATAAACAGTTGATTAATTAACTCTTTTTGTTCCGCTTCTGACAGTACTCCTTTCCCTTCACCTAAATTCCCGCTTTGTAATTTCCAAATCTTATTGTGATCCGCGTCCATCTTTTCATATTTCCCTTGTTTCCATCTCTCTAAAATGTCTGCATATGTATTTCCTTGTACTAAATCATTACTCTTTACAATATCAAGTAAACTTTCAATACGTTCTTGTGTGATAAAAATATAGCCCCACTTTTGATCAGCTTTCGTTTTTTGATGAGCCATTTCATGTAATGCTGTCTGTATGTTCTCATCTGTCCACTTGAAATTTTTATTAAAACCGCTATTCGGTAATGAATGATTGCCATTTTCTAAAAGCTTTGCATCTTCAGTTTTTACATTACTATCGGCTAGTACTTCTGCTGCTGGAGCGGCTGGAGATGCCTTTTTCGCAGCTGGTTTACTGTTATTCAAATAATACAGCATACCATATGTTACACCTACGCCGATTATCGCCATACCAGCTATAATACCTATTATTTTAAATAATGTTTTCATCTTGCTTGTTTCCTCCCACGTATCCCATTCATAGTATCTATTTATCATAAACAGATGCAGCATCTCTTTTTTCGCTGCTTACTACAATTTTTTTCATACTAGTTAACATAAACATAACTTTTACTTTCTAAAAATGTAGCAACTCCATCCTCATCGTTACTTTTAGCAATAAATTTAGCGACTGCCTTTAATTCCTCAACAGCGTTGCTCATCGCTACACCAATCCCACATTTCTCTATCATTTCCATATCATTGTAGTCATCCCCAAAGGCAATTACTTCAGATACGTCTCGATTTAAGTGCTGTAAAACATGTTGAATACTATTCCATTTTGAAACTTCTGCATGCATAATTTGACACAATGTCCCGTCATCTGTAATTACCGCCTTGCATTCACGAGGCAATTCTTTAATGAACTCCTTGTTTATTGAGCCTTTAGTACAAATAATTGCTTTAGAAGCTTTTTCAAAGTCTAAATCTCTTACATCCATAATTTCACATGGTACATTACCAAAATAACCAGTAACATCAAAATTTGAATACAACTTATCACCTATTTCAAGACAAATCTCATGAAGATTATACTTTTTTGCTATTTCTATGATTTCTAAAATGTTTTTTTTAGAAATCTTCATTTCATATAAAATATCATTACCTTTAAGAACTAAAGCCCCGTTATAACAAATTATAATCTCACTCTTTAACAAGTTGGGAATATACTGTTTTATAGCTCTTGGCGGCCTTGCTGTAGCAAAAATCAATTCGTCTCCATTATTTTTACATTCCCTTAAAATATTTATAGTTTTCTCTGAAATTGTTTTATCGCTTCTTAATAAAGTCCCATCAAGATCTGAAATAATAATCTTTTTCATACTTACATTTATTCTCCTTTCACAAATAATAACTTGAACATTAATTATTTGTTGAATTAACTGAGCTTTGGCTGGTAGTTATTCTTTACCTACTTTTTTCTCAATTCCATTTCAAGTCTCATTTTCATTTATTACATAGTTTCTATTTCCTGAAACACATACATATTTCCTTATATTATATTTCTTTTCTTTACAAATTGAAAGATTATTCTGTCAAAATAATCCACCTATTTCAAATCCACCTCTAAGCATTTCGTTTTTCATTTATAAAAATATATGCTAGCCTACATATATAGGAGATGAATAAATATGAGTTTATTGTATAGCGGATTAACTTTTTTAAACTTTGACGATACATATTTATTACAAAATAAACTTCATTCTTATTCACATGAAGATGTTGATTTTAGTCATTTAGAGCACTCAAATCTATATTGCGAGACCCCTTCTTTAATGCATATAAAAAGGGAGTTATGTCGTAGAGAGCAAAAAGGAATCACTTTTATCGGTTCTGGAAATTATCATTATGTATCTTATTTATTACTAGAAGAAATAGACAAACCTTTTACCCTTATACTATTTGATCATCATACTGATATGAACTTAAAGGAAGCAAATGAACAGACTCTTATTTCCTGCGGATCTTGGGTATCATTTTCTCTTCGAAATAATGGTAATTTAAAGAAAGTAATTATTATCGGGCCTTCTTCTCTAACAATTCATTCTAATGATTGTTCATACGTAGAAGTTTTTCCGATTGATATCTCACATGAAGTATCGATACATACAATACTTTCACATATTCATACAGAAACAATATATGTAAGTATTGATAAGGATGTTTTAGATCCAAAAGTTACTATTACAAATTGGGATCAAGGGCATATGAAACTATCTATACTTTTACAATTTATTCATTGTCTTATTATGAATAAATCTATCTATGGTATTGATATTTGCGGTGAACTCCCAGTTTATCCTTCTCAACTCTTTCTAGCTAAATATAAAAATGCTATTAAAAAAATGAAAAAGCAAACTTACAAATTTTAAATTCAATATATAATACATAAAAAAAACGACGAGCGCCTTATAAGGCACTCGTCGTTTTTATGCACGTTGTTCTTTCAACCACTTCGTAATTGCATCTAACCTCGAAACATCATAACGGCTCTTTTCACACACATTTAAACTATTCAAACTATTTACAATTTCTAATTCATTCGATTTTACACTTTTCGCGTCAATCATTTTACAGTACCCGTCTGTAACGGTATTTAAATTTTCATAATAACGTTGAAACGATTTTGATATATGTAAATGTATTTCAAAGTTTCTTCTTCTTTTTGTCTTGTCACATTCTTTCCGTTTTCTAAGTTCTTTATCATTCGTATATAAATAAAAATATTGATCAGGAAAACCAATTTCCTTATTGATCAGCTTTTCTTTATAAAAGTTTTCTATTAAAGATAATGGCTGATCAAATATATCAAAATGGAAACACCAATTATAACTAAGTGACTGATAAATATCCCCATCTAGTATTACTAATTCATATTGCTTTGACTTCTGCACTGCTATTTCCCAGCGCTCTACTTGTTTTTCAAAATACCATGTTCTATGTTCGTTTTTTGGTCTTTCAAATAATAAATTCACTTCAGGTATAATGTACGCACCATAATTTTTTTCTAACTCACGACACGTGGTGCTCTTACCAACCGCGCTCGCTCCCTCAAACGCTATAATCCCCATAATTTCTCCCACTTTCATTAAGTTAATCTCTTTGCTTCACTTTTCTGCCCCATAACTGTCTCCATAGAACAATGGAAGCGATCGAAAGCAATATTGTCGTTATGATACTCCCCTCAATTCCGAACGAACCTCCATGAAGGAATTCCGATCCGTTTGTTACAGGTTTAAAAAGTGGTGTAGAATACATTGCCATTCCACTTACTGCAAAACCAAATACGTTATATTGCGCCCAATTCCAAATGGAATGCCATGCACATATCCCCCAAAGACTACTGTCTTTCAAAACGTAAAAAGCTGCAAATACACCAACTAATATTATATTCGATATTGAAAGAATTGTAATACCTGGATTTAGTAAATGAAGAAAGCCAAATAAAAAAGAAGTAACAACAATCCCAATCCATATACGGCTTCTAACAGAAAGGACTGGAAATAACCAACCTCGAACAACGATTTCTTCTGTTGCACCTTGTATTAAAAAAGCAACTAAAGACCCCGCAATTCCAAGTATAGCTGTTGGTGTAATTTGTTGCATTTGTAATTGTACATTTCCTGTTAATAGAAGGACCAGGACTGGTATTGAAATGAAAATAAAACCTAATGATGCACCTCTCAAATATTTTCTAATCCACTCGTTTCTCCAAAAGCCAATGGATGAAATTGATCTTTTCTCTACAAATCTAATCCATAAAAAAATAAAAAATATAGCTCCTCCAAACGTTAATATCATCTCAATATCACTATAAATTGCCTTCATTAAAAGTGTTTCTGCTTTCGGTAAAAACAACATAAATAACATGAACAATTCACCTAAAGTTAAAAATACAATTGCAAGTATAACAGCGAATACCGGATGAACTTTTTTTCTTCCTTCTTTAGCTGCTTCAATTATTTTAAATTGAGTAAATTGCAATATTCTCGCCTCCATAACAAATATATCAATACTACATATCGTTTTTCTAATACAAATTCCCAATAAAAATGTTCTTAGTTTAGCATAAACCCAAATTAGGAATAATATATAAATAAAAGAGATGACTTTGTGCGTTTTACTATTATCACCAAGATTATTTACTGGTATTACCAGCACTTGCTATTTCCCACCATTTGTTGTAAGATAGTAATTAAGGTCAATTTAACACTATATTTTCTTTGCATATTATCAAGTATCAATCAGGAACATTTTGTACTACTTATTGGTTTTTGATAATATGTGAACTTTTATTTTTCATTCAAATAAGGCCGATCATATTGTAATCTTTTTAAATTTTAGGAGGCATTACCATGACATTAACAGGTAAAGTAAAATGGTTTAACAGCGAAAAAGGTTTCGGTTTCATCGAAGTTGAAGGCGGTAACGACGTATTCGTTCACTTCTCAGCTATCACTGGCGACGGCTTCAAATCTCTTGACGAAGGTCAAGAAGTTAGCTTCGAAGTTGAAGACGGTAACCGTGGACCTCAAGCTAAAAACGTTGTAAAGCTATAATTCAAACAATAAAAAGGTTGTTACCAGCACGGTTAACAACCTTTTTAATATATAACAAAAATTTTTTACATAAAAGGAGTGGTTACATGTATCGCAATCGAAAGAACGATGTAGCAGAAGTACCACCAGAACAAACCCCTGTTTGGGAATGTGAAGCAGAGGATTGTTTAGGATGGATGAGAAAGAACTTTTCATTTGAAGAAGAGCCTAAATGCCCTTTATGTAAAAGTAGTATGAAAAGCGGAGAACGTTTATTACCTAAGTTAGGTTAACTTTTACTTAACCCCTCTTTTATAAGAGGGGTTTTTTGTTATAAATTTATTTCCTCTACATCCGTTCGAACTATAGAATACAGCAGTGCATCATGTTGCTTATTTCCTTGATGAATATATCCACGTAATAACCCTTCCTTATGAAACCCTATTTTAGATAACATTTTACAAGAAGTAACATTTTCAGGGTATGTAATAGCTCCAATTCTAAATAAGCCTAAATCTTGAAATCCATAATGAATAATTTCCCCGGCCGCTTCTGATGCATAACCATTCCCCCAATAACGAGGATGTAAGTCATATCCAATTTCAGATCGTTTACTCCATAGTTGTAAATTATTTAATCCAATTGTACCTACTAAAGTATTAGTTTCTTTTAATACAATTCCCCATCGTATCGCCTTTTTCTCGAAATAATTTTTTGAAAAAGATTCAATCATACGTGAAGCTTGTCCAAACTCCGTAAAAGAATTCATACCGTAATAACATGTTACCTCATCTAATGAAAAGATTTCATATATTTTTTGACAATAAGATTGTTCTATTTCAACTAAACGTAAACGTTCAGTTTCTAATATAGGAAATGCCATAGAATCATTCCTTTCTTTCTACTTATTCATTATAGCAGAAAAAATATTTATAATTAGGAAAGTCCTTAATGTCCCATTAATCAAATATTTCAAGAGAAGCTTATTCTCTTAATTCAATATGAACTAAGAGTAACCCTTCTTGCTTTTATATGATTAAAAAAATAAAGAGATGATCAAAATAGTATGACCATCTCTTTATTCTCTAATTTTAAAATTAATTGTATTATTTCCATCACTCCGCTCATAGTAATATGTCTTATTAATTCGATTCCTTGCTCACTTTTCCCTTCTAAATTAACATCCTACACCATACATTTATGGTAAAATATAGTTAAAATTAAATTTGTTATGGAGGTGTATATTTTCTATGTATATATTCATCGGTTTATCCCTCTTACTCATATTACTCATATTTTTATTTGCAAAAAAGTTCGCTCCAAACTCATTCATGATGACTAGTTTTAAAGGCAATAGCTTTAAAACATTTTCAATCACCATTTTAATTGCCGCAACTCTTTCACTTTCCTATGGAATCTACCACGCAGCAACATATCAACCTAAACATTTAGATATCAAACTACAAAATCAAAACTTTACTGTTTTCGGTAATATTGGAGAGGTTGGATATTTCTCAGAAGAGTTACTAAAAAAACATAAAGAAGTTGAACTACATTTGGCATCTTGGAAACAAATGCAATTAAATAATCCAGAAATAATAGTAAACTATCCTTCAGGAAAACAAGAATCATGGAAACCGAACATAACGTTACTTCCTGCTAATACATTAAAAGAAAAACACGGTATAAAAGAACTTTATCAACTCTCCTCCTATTCATTTAAAGAGTCCGGGGACATTACATTAACGATTACTGAAAATAATACAACTAATAAAAAAATCTCCATTCAAGTGAAATAAATAAAACGTCCGTCCAATATACTGGAGGGACGTTTTATTTATATATGTATTCTATTTTGACGATTCATTTAATGTTGCGATTATTTCATTTGCAGTGTTCTTGCCATTTCCAATGCACGCACCGATTCCGACACCGTAATATGAAGCACCGGCTAAGTATACATTCGGATAAAGATCCGCCATTTTTTCTTGTAATGTTTGAACCGCTTGATTATGTTCTAAATGATATTTCGGCATTAAATCTTTCCAATTTGTAACTTCAACTACTTCTGGTTCACCTTTAATTCCGAGACTCTTTTCAATATCATATAAAGCGACTCGTACTAATTCTTCTTCACTATAATTTTTAATCGTTTCATATACTGGATTGGTACTTTTATAAAACATTCTTACTAATAGCTTTTGTTTTCCAGATGTATGTTTCCACTTCCTGCTTGTCCATGTACAAGCATCACAATGTAAATCACTGTTTTCCGTTACGATAAATCCTGTACCGTCCGCCGGTAATTGTTCATCTAATATGTCAAATCCTAAATAAATACTTATAAGAGATGAGTTTTTAAATGTATGAAACTGCTCATTTAACTCATTACACTGCAACAAATTTTCTGCGATATCATGCGGAGCTGCTACAACAACATAATCAGCTTGGATCGATTCATGATTTGCAAAGGAGATTTCATAGCGATCACCTTGTTTCCTTACAGCTGTCGTTATAGCGCCTTTCTTAACTACTGTCTCAGCCAGTACTTCTTCTAAACGGTCAATAATCGTAGATAGGCCACCTTTAAATGATACGAACTTTTTGTTTCCTGCTGATTGAAACTGTTTTTTATTCTCTTCAAAACCTTTAATAATACTTCCATATTTATTTTTATACTCCAGTAAATACGGTAATGTCGATGCCATAGTAAGTTCATTCAATTTACCGGAATATACACCTGAAAGCACTGGGGCGATTTGTCTTTCCACTAACTCTTTCCCTAAAAAGCTTTCTAGAAATACAGCAAGTGAAGTATCTTTCGTAAACTCTTTATTTTTCGTTATGAAATCTTTTAAAGCAACAATTTTCCCTTTCGTTGATACTAATGTACTGCTAAATAATGACTGGGCGCTCATCGGTATTCCAAATATAGTATCAGAAGGGATTGGATGTAAAGTATTATCAGAATATATGTAAGAAATACCCGTTTCGTTATACACCATTTCTTCTTCTAAATTTAAATCTTTCACAAGCGGCATAACATATTCATTACGAACAACGATTGAATCTGCTCCTGACTCCATAATAAAATCCTTTTCTTCTACACTATGGATCTTACCACCTAAGCACTCTTCTTTTTCTACAAGGATTAAATTTAAATCTATATTATTATCCTTTTTGAATTTTTCTAAATAAAACATAGTAGAAAGTCCCGTTATACCTCCACCGATAACAACAACTGTTTTCATATGTGCTGCGCTCCTAACCGATACAATTAATAATTCCTTTCTTATTATACCCAAAAGTCCTTATATTCGACTAGCAGCTTGCGCATTCTGTAAGAAATTAGACAATATATTCGAATAAACTCCTGGTTGATCATTATGTACTAGATGACCAGCAAATGGAATAACAGCAATATGAATATTGTTATTTAATTGTTTGAACGTTGTAGCAGCTACAACTTCATCTTCTGAATCTCCCCCAGCAATACAAAGTGTAGGTACTTGAAGATTAGCTACATCACCAGTTTCGTCGAATGGGTACCAATCTTTAACTTGCCACGATTCCAGCAATGCTTTCCAATCACTTTTTTCATGAATTTGATTCATATACGTTACTACTTCTTCGTTTTCCATCAGTTTCTGATGACAATTCTCTTCATACTCCTGAGACTCCTCCCAATTGTCTCTCTTAATTGGAAAGATACCTGAAAAAGTTAATGTTCTCATTCTATCTGGATATTTTTTGGCAAATAGTAAAGCGATTAATCCTCCTAGTGAAACACCAGCTATATGACATCTATCAATTTGTAAATGCATTAACGTATCATGTAAATCCTTTACGGAACTTAGGAAATAATTCTCCAATGTCCCCCCTGACTTTCCATGCCCTCTTAAATCAGGACGAATGACTTGATAATTTTTTTCTCGAAAAAATGCTACCTGCTCTTCATATTCTACTAAACCTGTCATACCACCAGAGTGTAATAGTACCATTGGTTCCCCTTCACCTGAAATGTGCGTATGTAATATCATATATCCCCCTTCTTTGAAACAGAATATTCTATCTATTATTAGTATATAGAATATACATTTGAATTTCCAAATAAAAAAGAACTATAACATTTTCACATCATGTCATAGTTCTTTCTATTTTAAAAACATAAAGTAATTAATCAGTTTGTCTAATTCTTGGCTTAATTCCAATACTTTTTCATGTTGAATTCCATAATCCGATACTAAATAAAAAAGTTCTTCTTTCTTTATTTCAATTACTTTTTCCAATTTCACTAATTCCATGTCGTTTTACTTCTCTCTCCAATACTAAAATGTATGTATTTTAGTATAGCCTATTTACATAATTAGTAAAAGTAAAATACATATGTAAAATCTTACAAATATTAAAATAATATACTATCAACAAGAAATTTAAATTGAGTCCTTTATATAAATCATTAAACTTCACTACGTATTAATAATAAATTGAAATTTCTCTAATGTTATATCTTTATATTTTGGAGCCCTCTTAATATGATCAAAGTAACTATATGAAAATTTAAAGACATGTCCGAAATCCCAATCAAATGCACTATAGTCTTTTAGCCAAAATTGATTTTCTGTTGGTAATACATGAGCAAGTCTAGATTCGATTAAAGGTAAACGATCTATAGGTGAGTGCAAGTTTATTTCAGTATTCGGCATAAGATTTTGACTAGCACGTAACACGTATACTAGCTTTAACAGTGGGCGTATCCCTCGATGAAATATATCACTATGCCCTAAGTCATACATTATATTAATTGCATGAGAAAAAGTAAGTAAATGACCAATTAAATCATGGTGTGCTTCCGCTCTATAAATAATATTAAATTGCGAGAGCTCCTTTAAAATAAACTTAGATAATTGTTTCGGATTTCTTAATTCATTTACTATCTCATCATTTATATGTAATTGTTTTACTTCCTTTGTTGTAAAACCAATCCATGATCTACCTGGAATTGTTTTTCGAAACGATAATATAAGATTAGTAATCCCTTCAATCTCTTGATTATCTCCCCATTTTTGTAACTCTTTTATAGCTAATAAACTTAATGCAGCATAAATGACATTATGCCCCACCCAATGAAGTTCATCAATTGTTTGTTCCAATGATTCTATAATCATTCTTTCAGCGATTTTAAAATCAATTTCTTCTTTTTGAGCGATGATGTCACCTAAGTTATGCTTGCTTAGCATCATTTTCGTTTGGGAATACATACTACGTGTTATCTTTTCTTCCATATTATTATCTTTCATGAAAAAATAACTAGCAATTGCAGCTGCTCCGAAATGTGCATGCCAAATATCATTTGTTTGTCTTTTACATTGAGAAATAATTGAAAGGCCATCTCTTAAAACAGTTTTATTTTCCATCTTTTTATCCCTCATCACTTTATACTCATCCTAAAGATGGCGTCAATACAAATAAAATATGATTAGATTCATCACTTTTATTTAAAAAACGATGTTTCACATTTGGCGGAATACGTACAACATCACCTGCTTCTAAAAAATACTCTTTTCCTTCTAATTCCACATACACTTCCCCTTTCATAACAACAGCAATCTCTTCCTTATCTTCATGTGAATAGTGACTTTCCGTTGTAATTGCTTTTTTATTTAAATCCATCATTAACATTTCAATACGCGCTTTCATAAAATCTGGTGTTAATACATCATATACAATGTGATCATTATTTTCTCGATATACTTTTTTTCGATCTTTTTTCTTAGATATGAGTGAATCTGTATCGATTTCATTAATAAAAAGTGTAAATAGTGGTACATTTAATGCTTTCGCAATTAATTCCAATACACTTAAAGAAGGATTCGCATATCCTCGTTCAATTTGACTAATTAATGAAGTACTAATCCCGGCATAATCAGCAAATTCACGAATCGTCATATTATTTTTCTTGCGATAACTTAATACAGTTTGTCCGAGTCTATCATGTATCATTGTAAAAACTTCCTTTCGTCCATCATATTGCATGTTTCATTACATTTGTGCTGACATAGTAAACAAAGGCAAATAATCCTTTCCTAACTTCTCAGGGACTTATATACTAACCTTTGTACATTATATCGTATCAAGTTCATTATAATAAACATTCTATTGGAGGGACAAACTGTGAAATCACCTATTCTTTCATATTGCATATTATTTTTCGGCGTATTCGCCCTATCAACTTCAGCAATTTTTGTAAAATTAGCAGATGCTCCTGCTGCTATCAGTGCTTTTTATCGATTATTCTTTGCTGCACTAATTCTGTTACCCTTGTTACTTTTTAATAAAAATAATCGAAACGAGATAAAAACAGTAACAAGAAGACAATGGGGATTCGGATTCATATCTGGGCTATTTTTAGCTGCACATTATGTACTTTGGTTTGAATCATTACAATATACTTCTGTAGCAAGTTCTACAGTTATCGTAACGTTACAACCTTTATTTTCAATGATGGGTGGTTACTTTCTATTTAAAGAGAGATTTACAAAAGGAGCGATTATTGGTTGCCTCATCGCTATTTCAGGAAGTATCGTTATCGGATGGCAAGACTTCCAAATTAGTGGAGAAGCTTTATACGGGGATATTTTAGCGTTTATTGCTGCCGGAATTATTACAGCTTACTTTTTCATTAGCCAACATGTTCGTAAAGATGTATCACTTATTCCGTATTCGGTAATTAGTTATGGAAGTAGCGCCTGTTTTCTCGGTATATTTGCTTATATGCAAAATGAATCTTTCATTCACTACTCTACACAAACTTGGCTATGCTTTATTGGCTTAGCGTTTGTTGCAACGATTTTAGGTCAAACAATATTCAATTGGTTATTAAAATGGATGAGTGCTACTGTAATCTCTATGAGTATTTTAGGAGAAACAATTGGAACTTGTATATTAGCGTACTTTATATTAAATGAGGCTATTTCAATACAACAAGCACTAGGTATTTCAATTATTTTCATTGGTTTAGTATTATTTTTAATGCAACCAAAACTGCCTAATCACAACTAACAAATAAAAAGCATGACATTATACTGTCATGCTTTTCACTATCCGTTATGTACGATTAAACCATCAGGTCTAAAACGACTCATCATAATTTCATTAATAAACTTTCCGTGAGCCTTCAAATTCCCTATCTTTACTCCCTCTTCTACAAATCCGAATTTTTCATATAGCGATTTCGCTTTCGGATTCGTTTCTAAAACACCTAGTTCCACTCGCTCTAACATTAACCAATTATCAGCCAAATCAAGCATTTTTGTAAGAAGCGCCCTTCCAATGCCCTTATTATGATATTCACTATCTACCCCTATAAACAAATCACCCGAATGAGATCTACGTCCAGGACTTTGGGTTAACCCAACAAATCCAACAACTTCTCCATCATACTCTGCAACAAATTCATATTGATTTGGCGCTAAATTACGAATTCTATTTTCCATCGCATCCACACGCATGCTCGGTAAAAAAACCATATAAGGTAAAACGTCATCTTGTATGCATATACGATGAATGGCTCTAGCATCTTGAATTTCTACCGCTCTTACTCTAATCCCCATAATTTCTTCCCTCCATATTCATTACAATACATTTCCATTCTAGCCCTCTAGGTGAAACCCCTTCTCTTCTGTGTTTCTTTGTGTTATTTTTACACAATTATTTCAGTATAAAACCCGATTTACGAACAGCATATCTACTCCACATACAGGTTAACTTTTTACTTTATTATATAACTCAAGTAGATTTTCAATTGGAATACCATTTATTTTCATACCGGATATATCACAATTTTCTATTTCCATATTTTTCAGATTACTATTACTAATCGTACTACCTTCTAAATCGCATCTATTAAATAAAATAGGATGTTTATCTTCTCCAAGACTTGTATCTTTAAATTGAACCCCACCTAAAGTCACAAAATTAAATGTACTACCCGAAAGATTTAAATCGGCATATAAAGAACTTCTAAAATTTATATTTCTAAATTTTGATTGACTTACATTACAATTACTCATATTCAAATACATTATATTACTCCCAATGAATGAGCTGCTTTTTGCATTCACTTGATAATACTCTGTATTTGCTAGATTACAGTTTTCGTATTGGCTATTTTTCAAATCTTTATTTTTAATTTGGTTCTCTTCAGCTGACTTTACAGTGATTCTTTTTGCATAACAATACTCATCATCAGATTTAAAAATGATTTCATAGCCCAATTTTTTATAAAAATGATGATTACTTATTTGTCTACTAGATGTTTCGAGATCCCAAATCCGTATGCTCGGATATACCTCTTCTATTAATTTAATAACATGTGATCCAATTCCTTTTCCTTGATAAACAGGATCTACAAAAATACGATCAACTCGGCCATATGACTTACCAGAGATTGTTACTATAATTCCCCCGATTATTTTTTCATCCATTATCACTTTGTAACAATCCAATTCTTCAATCGAATATTTCATCATTTCAACTGAAGAATATCCTGGTGGTTGGATGTTATAGTCAATAACATCATCTTGACCACATAACCATCGTTTTGCTTCTTCATCAAATGTTTTTGTCATTATTTCTGTTAACTTTTCGGCATCTAAAATTGTAGCTTTTTCTATAGATATTATTGTCATTTTTGTTTTCCCCTTCATTGTTACAAAATAATAAGTTTTGCGAACGAAATAGATGTAAAATACAGAAAATTAAAATCGATAGTCCTATTTACTATTAAACTACAAATCAACCTATATCTTCCACTATTTATTAGTATTAATGAAAAAAAGAGACCATGCTATATAAACATGTTCTCTTCTTTTTTCATTTTCAATTGTGTATAATTAAAAATTAGATATTACTTAAGCCACTCGTTGCAACTATTACTTAACTTCTGTAAATCCTCTATAAATCGACTCGCATGATATCCATCACAAACCGAATGATGTACTTGTAATGAAACTGGTAGCATAACCTTATTCTCTTCATTAAAATATTTCCCACAAGTTATAATCGGTAATAGAAAATCACCATCATTATTAATATTTAGATTAAATCCAGTAAAACTAGTCCAAGGTATGCTAGAAATCGGAAAAACATTTAGCGGAATATTTTCTTTCGTGAAGAGACCATGAACATTAGTATACCACCTCATGTCCTCTTCATAGTTTTTATAGAAAATGTGAAAATCACTAGAATAATCCGTCCATATACTTGAAAAAGATTTATCATCTTTATGGAAGATTGTATAACTTGGTATCATTTCTTCCCAATATCCTAAAGCTCCTTCATCGTTAAAACATGTTCGAAATTCTTTATGATTATTTACTACTCTAGAAATTAAATATATAAAAACGGGATAAAACTTTATTCCCTTTTGATGTAATCCCTTTAATAACCTCGTGATATCAACATTCACAGTCATACTAAATGTACATTTCAACTTTAAATAATGTTCAAAATACTGCTCTCTATTCCAATTTTCTCTGTCAATTATATGAAACCTCATTTTAATAGCCTCCTAAAATTCCATTTTATTTTAGAAGGCTAACTTTCTTGTTTTCACCACAGCTATTCACTCCTTACAATTTAAATTTATCCTCAAGTTTTTATTTAATTATATAACATCTGCAAAAATCTATTCACATATTTCTTGAAATCCAACCACATACTATACATAAATCAACTGATGTTTGGAGGATTCATACATGAATAACAAAAATGTAACTAAAAAAGAAAATGTTATCGAAAACACGACACCTATTCAAAATAATAATACTGCAAATCTTAATATCGAAGAACAAGCAATGAACGGATTATACGGAATGCCAGAAACCGCTATTGAAGATGCTGATCATGCTGTAACTAATGATTTGACTTCAAAAGATTAATTAACTACATAGAAAAAAGCCAAGGAAAATATCCTTGGCTTTTTCCAGGCTGTGGAGAAAGTCTTCTCCACAGCCTATTTTTGTGTCTGAACCTCTTTTTATGTGTCAACACTGATAAAAAAGAGGAAAAGGAGAGATTT
>NZ_JBTREW010000031.1:0-48424 GCF_054823925.1 Bacillus sp. F9_6S_D1_P_5
TTAGTTTGTCTAGCATCTAAAAATAAAAATTGACGTTTCACGTTGTTTGTTTCGTTCAGTTTTCAAAGAACTTGTCTGCCGCTCAGAAGCGACTTTATTAATATAACATTTCGTTATATTTTCGTCAACAACTTTTTTCAATAAGTTGTTTTTCGTTTGTTTTGCTTGTTACCTTTCGTGGCAACGAATATAAATATACCAGTTTGATTATTAAAATGCAATAGTTTTTCTAATAAAATTTTTAACTTAGTAAAAAACTATAAAAACAGCACATTTCTTCTATATAAATATAATTTCTCGCACCACCAAACTCTACTACTTATACATAAATAAAAAAAGCTTTGGAGAAATCTCCAAAGCTTAGTCTTGTTTATGACGCATAGCAGGGAATAATAGTACATCACGAATAGATGGTGCATTTGTTAATAACATAACAAGACGATCAATACCAATTCCTAGTCCACCTGTTGGAGGCATACCGTACTCAAGAGCTTCGATATAATCGTCATCCATCATGTGAGCTTCGTCATTACCTTGTTCACGTTCTTTTAATTGCGCTTCAAAACGTTCTTTTTGATCGATTGGATCATTTAACTCAGTGAATGCATTTGCATGTTCACGTGCAACGATAAATAATTCGAAACGATCTGTGAATCGTGGATCTTCGTCATTCTTTTTCGCAAGTGGCGAAATCTCTACAGGATGACCGTAAATGAATGTTGGTTGGATTAATTTATCTTCTACTTTTTGTTCGAAGAATTCATTTATAATATGACCAACTTCCATTGTATCCTTAATATCTACATTGTGTTCTTTCGCAAGTTCACGTGCTTCTTCCACACTCATCGGATTCCAGAAATCCGCTCCAGAATGTTCTTTAATTGCATCTACCATATGAAGACGTGTCCATTCTGGCTCTAGATTAATTTCATAATCACCATATTGGATTGTTGTTGTACCTAGTACTTGCTTCGCGATATGAGCAACCATATTTTCTGTTAGTTTCATAATATCTTTATAATCAGCATACGCTTCATATAATTCAATCATCGTAAATTCAGGGTTATGACGAGTTGATACACCCTCATTACGGAATACACGACCGATTTCATAAACTTTTTCTAATCCACCCACGATAAGGCGTTTTAAATGAAGTTCAATTGCGATACGCATATATAATTCCATATCTAACGCATTATGGTGCGTAGTGAAAGGACGAGCAGAAGCTCCACCTGCAATTGCATGCATCATAGGTGTTTCCACTTCAAGATAACCGTTGTCATCTAAGTATCTTCTCATTTCGCGAATGATCTTACTGCGAGTAACGAATGTTTCACGGCTTTCCATACTTGTAATTAAATCTAAGTAACGTTGACGGTAGCGTTGTTCAACATCTTTTAATCCATGATATTTATCCGGTAATGGACGAAGGGATTTCGTTAATAGCGTAAAGCCCGTTGCTTTCACTGAAAGTTCTCCAACGTTCGTTTTGAACACTTTACCTTCAATACCTACTAAGTCACCTAAATCTGCTGTTTTAAATAATTCGTACTCTTCATCTCCAACAGCATCTTTACGAACATAAATTTGAACTTGTCCATGTAAATCTTGAATATGCGCAAATCCAGCTTTTCCTTTGCCGCGTTTCGTCATAATACGACCAGCGATAGAAACAGAGATTTCTTTTTCTTCTAATTCTTCTTTAGAGAACTCTCCATATAAGCTTAATAAGTCATTTGTTGCATTTGTACGTTCAAATCGTTTACCGAACGGATCGATTCCTTGCTCACGTAAGTTATGTAGCTTTTCACGACGAACAAGCAATTGGTCATTTAATTCTTCGTGGTTCATGTTATCCATGGTATTGATATCACTCCAGCTCTATTAATTTTTACAATATATACAGTATAGCATTTTCTACTCAACTAGAAAAACTGCCAGCAACTAACTGGCAGTTCTTCTTTCTTTCACGTAATTATAGGAAGTGTATAGAAGAATGTCAATCTTCCCTTTCTACTATTAACCAACGTGAATTGTTTGTTGTTTCGCTTCTACTTCTTCTACAAATGCACCTAATACATTCGCAAGGTCTTCACGCGTATTACAAGCATTAATACCATTACGTACAGTTGCATTACCACGAATACCTTTTAAATACCAAGCTGCATGCTTTCTCATCTCTCTTACAGCAACACTTTCGTTCTTTAAATCAATAAGACGATCTAGATGTAACATACATACGTCAATTTTCTCACGCACTGTCGGTTCCGGCATTAATTCACCAGTCTCCAAATACTTTACCGTACGATAAATCATCCACGGATCTCCAAGGGCAGCGCGACCAATCATAACACCATCTACACCAATTTCATCAATCATGCGCTTCGCATCTTGCGGCGTCGCGACATCACCATTTCCGATAACCGGGATATTTACAGCTTGCTTTACTTGCTTAATAATACCCCAATCCGCTTTCCCTTCATACATTTGTACTCGTGTGCGTCCATGAACTGCTACCGCTTGTCCACCAGCACGCTCGACTGCTTTTGCATTCTCGACTGCAAAAATATGATCCTCATCCCAACCAATACGCATTTTAACTGTAACTGGTTTTTCTACAGCATCTACAACTGCCGCTACCATTTCATATATTTTATTCGGGTCTAACAGCCACTTTGCTCCTGCATCACACTTAACAATTTTCGGTACTGGGCAACCCATATTAATATCAATGATATCCGCTGTCGTATATTGATCCACATATTTCGCAGCATCTACAAGAGTTTCTTTCTCTCCACCAAAAATTTGCAAACTTAATGGCTTTTCTCTCTCATTGATATATAACATATCTAATGTTCTTTTATTGTTCAATAGTATCGCCTTATCACTTACCATTTCGGCACAAACTAGACCTGCACCGAATTCTTTTACTGTCAAACGGAATGCAGAGTTACACACGCCCGCCATCGGTGCTAATACAACCGGGTTTTTCATCTCAATATTTGCGATTTTTAACACTCGATTTACTCCTTCCTTCATGGTCACTTTGGCATTAGCTCATCTATCGAGACCTTTAACGCTTTAGCAACTTCTACTACAAAATCTTGGGAAGGCGATCGATTCCCTCTCTCAACTTCACCTAAAACAGATACAGATACCCCTAATTCTTTCGCAAAACCTTCTTGCGTATAACCTTTTAGCTTTCGAAAAGCACGAATGCGTCTTCCCCATTTTTCTGCTTCCATACCGTTACTCCCTCTCGCCTTTTCATTTCTTCTACTTGTGAACGTGAAATGTTTTGTTTTATATCTTGATTAATTTCTAACAACGGAACGATAACAAAAGCTCTTTCGAACATCCGCGGATGCGGAACAATAAGATTCTCTGTTTCAATATTTTCTTGATTATATAGTAAAATGTCAAGGTCGATAGTCCTCGGACCCCACCTTATTTCCCTTTTTCTTCCTAGGTCGTTTTCTACTTTTTGCGTGATTTTCAATAATTCTTGCGGTGATAAATTGGTAGAAATTTTTATAACTAGATTTAAAAAGGAACTTTGGTCAGTATAACCAACTGGTTCCGTTTCATATACAGATGAAACATCCTCAACTTGGATATAAGGATTTTTATTTAGAAATTGAATCGCTTCAGTTAAATACGTATAACGCTCTCCAATATTTGAGCCTAATGCAATGTACGCTATATTATTCATGGACGTTCTCTCGTAATTTCCACTGCTACAGCACGATAATGTCCTGGTATTGGTGGATCTGGTTTAATCACTTTTATTGTACATCTTGAAATACTCTCATATTGTTTCAATATATCTGCAGCAATATTTTCAGCAATGCTCTCTACAAGCTTATACGTTCTATCTTCAACAACTTTCCTACATAATTCGAAAAGCTCTCCATAATTGACAGAATGCTCTAAGTCATCACTTTCTCCTGCCTGCTTCAAATCCAATTCTACCGTTAAGTCCACTTTAAATCTCTGGCCCAATTTATTTTCCTCTGGGAATACACCATGATAACCGTAAAACTCCATATCATGAATATAAATTTTATCCAATTACTTTACCTCCTTACCAATCATCACATCCATCATCTTAGCCATACGCGCCATTTCCTTCACATCGTGAACACGAACAAACTCACAGCCCTTTTCAATACCGAGACAAACGGTAGCTCCCGTTCCCTCAAGACGTTCCTCTACCGGTAAATCTAGTACATGCCCAATAAAGGATTTTCTTGAAGTACCTAGGAGAACAGGATAACCTAGTACGTTTAACTGTTCTAAATTACGCATCGCTTCTAAATTTTGTTCAGGCGTTTTAGCAAAACCGATACCTGGGTCTAAAATGATATTCTCATCTCGCACGCCAGCATCTTTAGCAATTTTAATACTGTCATATAAATCAGCAATCATATCAGCCATTAAATTACGATAATTCATGTTATCGCGATTATGCATTAAGATAATAGGTACATCGTAATGAGCTGCAACTTCAGCGATTTTCGGTTCCCCCTTTGCTCCCCAAACATCATTAATAATGTGAGCACCCGCTTCGATTGCTTGTTTTGCAACTTCAGCTTTATACGTATCGATAGAAATAGGCAATTTTACTTCTTTTGAAACAGCCTGAATCATTGGAACAACTCGCTTTATTTCTTCTTCTACTGATACTTTAGCAAAACCCGGACGAGTAGATTCACCGCCGATATCAATAATATGAGCACCTTCATCTCGCATTTCTTTCGCATGGCGCACTGCAGCCTCTACCTCGTTGTAACTCCCACCATCAGAAAACGAATCTGGTGTTACATTTAAAATCCCCATAATTAACGTTTTTTCATTTAAGTTCAATGTATATTCACCGCAGCGCAAATCATAATCCCACTTCAAACTACACATCTCCTCTTCGCAATTCATTTCTGCTCCACAATTTCTCTCTCTGCATTTCATAATGATTCATAAATCTTTTTGTAACCATCCCTACTTTACCCGGGAAATCTCGCTCCTCTATACGATTAAGCGGAACAATTTCTTGAATCGAGTTTGTTACGAAGACTTCATCAGCTGAAAGCAATTCATCTTTTGTAAAGAAACCTTCCTTCACTTCTACGCCTAGTTCTTCAGCAACCTTTATAATAAACGCACGAGTGATGCCATTTAAAATCCCTGTTTCGAGCGAAGGTGTATATAAAATATTACCCTTCACAAAAAAGAGATTCGAAACAATACCCTCTGCAACATAACCTGTTTCAGTAAGGAAAATACCTTCTTTATTTGCAACATTTCCAATTTCACGTTTTCCTAAAATGTTATTTAAATAATGGTGAGACTTCAAGCGAGATGCACCCTCTGGTGTATTACGCACTTGTTTTAAAATAACCCCTTCTTTTTCCACTACATCTCCCGGGGCTGCTAAAGGTTTTATAAAAACAATAACAGACGGCTCTTCATACATTTCCGTTTGCAATCCAATTTCATCTATACCCGCTGATACATTAAAACGGACGTATGCATGCTCTAACTCATTCTTAACGAGTAAATTCTGCAAAATAAGCATTACTTCATCCTTCGTCATCGCCCATTTAATTTGCAATGTATCCAGCGCATCTACTAAACGGTCATAATGATCATCCAATAAGAAAGGATGACCATTATAAATACGAAACGTCTCAAAAACTCCAAGACCATATAAATAACCATGGTCATACGGCGAAATTCTCGCTTCATTCGCTTCTACATACTGACCATTTACGTAAATTAACATGATGTCACACTTGGACTGTATTTCCGAATGAAATTCTGCAATAACTCTTTCCCGTGAGAAGTCATAATAGATTCCGGATGGAACTGTACACCTTCAATCGGCAATGTTGTATGACGGAGCGCCATAATTTCCCCTTCCTCTGTCCAAGATGTTACCTCTAAGCATTCCGGTAACGTCTCTTTCTTAACGATAAGGGAATGATAGCGCGTCGCAGTAAATGGATTAGGGATATCCGAAAAAATCGTCTTTCCATCATGATGCATAGGCGACGTTTTCCCATGCATTAATCGCTCGGCACGAACAACCTCTCCACCAAACACTTGCGCAATAGATTGATGTCCTAGACAAACCCCAAAAATCGGAATCTTTCCAGCAAAGTATCGAATAACCTCCATACTAATTCCTGCTTCATTCGGACTACATGGACCTGGCGAAATCATTAAAAAATCTGGTTTCATATTCTCAATATCCGAAATAGTCACTTCATCGTTACGTTTAACAACGAGCTCTTGTCCAAGTTCTCCAAGAAACTGCACTAAATTAAATGTAAAAGAATCATAATTATCAATCATTAATATCATTTCTCTCACCTAACCGTTTCTTCGCTACGTTCTTTTGCACGCCATAAAGCAATCGCCTTTTTTAGCGACTCTTTATATTCATTTTCCGGATTTGAATCAATTACAATCCCCGCTCCTGCTTGTACATGCGCTTTTCCATCTTTAGCAAGAAGCGTTCTAATTACAATATTCAATTCTGTATCTCCAGAATAACCGATCCAACCAATTGAACCTGTATAAATCCCTCTGCGAACAGGTTCTAATTCTTCAATGATTTCCATCGTACGTATTTTCGGGGCACCAGTAATTGTCCCCCCAGGGAATACAGCCTTCACTAAATCAAAAGCATCTTTATCTTCTTCCACTTCACCACGCACATTAGAAACAATATGCATAACATGTGAGTATTTCTCAATTACCATAAATTCATCTACTTCTACCGTACCATATTTACAAACGCGCCCTAAATCATTTCGTTCTAAATCTACAAGCATGACGTGCTCTGCTCTTTCTTTTTCGTTCTCAATTAATTCTCTTGCTAACGCTTCATCTTCTTGCGCATTTGAACCTCTAGATCTCGTCCCAGCAATTGGCCTTGTACTTACTTCGGTTCCTTGTTTCTTAATTAACAACTCTGGCGATCCACTAACAATTTGAAAATCCCCAAGCTCCAAGTAACCCATATATGGAGATGGATTAATTTCACGAAGACTTGTATAAATTTCTAGCGGGTGTGTTTGTAACGTCCTTTCTTGTCTCGTCGACAAGTTTACTTGGAACACATCACCAGCCCCAATATATTCTTGAATACATTCAACTGCCTTCATAAAGCTTTCTTCAGTAAAAGCAACTGCTTCACTTTTCTTTTCAGGGCACGCAAATGGTATAGTCAATTCCGGCGCTTCTGTCGCCCAAAGAATCTTCCACTCATTTAATCGCTCTTGTGCCTCTTCATACTTATCTACATAATGTGTAATAATCCATAATACTTTTTCTTCTTGATCATACACAAATACATCGTCAAATAATAAAAAGAATATATCAGGTATATTAATGTCATCCTCTGCAAGAGAAGGAAGTTTTTCAATATAACGGATGCAATCATAACTAAAGTAACCAATTGCACCACCTTGAAATGGCGGGTACTCCGGATTATAGTCCGTTTTCCATCGCTCCATATATTCCTGCATTAAATCTAATGGATTTCCTTGCTTTATTGTTTCCTTACCACTTTCACTTATATGTAACGTTTCACCCTTCCCTCGGATTACCGCTACTGGATTCAACCCCACAATGTTATAACGGCCGCCACGTCCACTCTCTAACAAAATATGTTGCGGTTTATCCTTAGAAAGAAATTTATATTGCTTAAAGAAATCTAACTGATATGGAATAGAAAGCGCTAAAGATTTTCTTCGTTGCATATCAACACCCCGTCTTCTTTTATCCCACCCTCTGAAAGTAGCCACTTCAAACTACATTTGTTATGTATGCAGAAGGGTTATACTCGAAGGCTAGTGAAAATAAATTAATTATACTACATCTTATTTTACATGAAGTTTTCTAGTCATTCACTCTTTTCCTATTTCCAATCCAAAAAGAAAAAGCATCCTTTTTCAAGGATGCTTTTTCAATCGCATATAATTAAGACTCAAATTGATAAAGTGGTGTACTTAAATAACGTTCACCGTTACTTGGGATAATAACAAGTACCTTTTTCCCTTTACCTAACTTTTTCGCAATTTCTGCTGCTGCATAAATAACTGCTCCAGAAGAGATACCGACTAAAATACCCTCTTCTTTCGCCACTCTTCTCGCATATTCAAACGCTTGTTCTGTTTTCACTTGAACAATTTCATCATATACTTCTACATCCAACGTCTCTGGGATGAATCCCGCTCCAATTCCTTGGATTTTATGTGGACCTGGTTTCCCACCAGATAGTACTGGTGAATCCGCAGGTTCTACTGCATAAATTTTAATATCTTTATACGCTTCCTTCAGTACTTCACCAGCACCAGTAATCGTTCCACCTGTACCAATACCTGCAATAAATGCATCTAATTGGCCACCCATTTGTTCAACAATTTCCGGACCTGTTGTTAAACGGTGAATTTCTGGATTCGATTGGTTTTTGAATTGTTGTGGTATAAAGTAGCCATGCTCTTTTGCTAATTCAGTCGCTTGACGAATTGCTCCACCCATTCCTTCAGGTCCTGGAGTCAATACTAATTCCGCACCGTAAGCACGTAATAAATTACGACGTTCAATACTCATTGTTTCTGGCATTACTAAAATCGCCTTATATCCTTTAGCAGCCGCTACCATCGCTAAACCAATTCCTGTGTTACCACTTGTTGGCTCAATGATTGTATCGCCTTCTTTTAATAATCCCTTTTTTTCAGCATCTTCAATCATAGCTAATGCAATACGATCTTTAACGCTGCTTCCCGGATTCATAAATTCTAATTTTAAGTATATATCTGCGCTGTCTGATTCTACGATGCGGTTCAACTTAACGATCGGCGTTTTCCCGATTAATTCTGAAACTGATTGTGCCACTCGCATTCCTGTCACTCCTAACACCGAGTATTTTTATTGGTTTTATCTATATTTAGATTTTGTCAGAAAATTCCCTGTTTGTCAATGTATTTAGGGGGTGAATCCCCTTAATTTCCTTATTACAAATTCTCAATTAAATTTGTAATATCTTCTTTAGAGAACTTGTATCTCTCATTACAGAAATGACAATGAACTTCCGTCTCTTCCTCTTCTTCACGAACTTGCTCTAACTCTGTTTTACCTAAACTAATCAACACACTCTCAATACGTTCGCGTGAGCATGTACAATTAAATTGAACATCCATCGTTTCTAATACTTTTACTTTATCTTCTCCAAGAACTGCATACAGTAACTCTTCTGGAGAAAGCCCTTGTTCAATCAACGTTGATACAGGAGGAATCTTCTGCAAACGATCTTCAATGAACGAAATTGTTTCTTCCTGTGCACCCGGCATAATTTGAAGGATAAATCCACCTGCCGCTAATATGCTGTCGTCTCCATTTACAAGTACGCCAACACCTACAGAAGAAGGTGTCTGCTCAGAAACCGCAAAATAATACGTGAAGTCTTCTCCTAATTCTCCTGAAACAATTGGAGATTGACCAATAAACGGCTCACGCATACCAATATCTTTAATTACTGTTACAAATCCTTCATTACCTACCGCTTGATATACACGTAATTTCCCTTGTTCTGTTCCTTCAAAGTCAACATGCGGATTCGTTACATAACCACGTACATCCCCATTTGCATGAGCATCTACTAGGATAGGACCAATCGGGCCATTACCTTCTACCTTAATCGTCAGCTTTTGGTCACCTTTTAACATTGCGCCCATCATTGTACCTGCAGTTAAAGAACGACCAAGTGCTGCTGAAGCTGTTCTCCATGTATCATGACGTCTTTGTGCCTCACTTACTGTATTTGTAGTACGTACACTATATGCACGCACTTCTCCGTCAAACGCTAACGCTTTTACTAAATAATCTTTCATACTCATTTATTCACCTTTCTCATGCTGTAAATTTGCATTACGCTCGTATAACATATGCAAGCCTTTTAACGTTAAGAATGAATCTACAACATCAATTACATTCGATTCTTCTGAAATTAATTTTGCCAATCCACCTGTTGCAATAACTTTCGGTTCTTGTTTAGCTTCCTCTTTCATACGCTTAACAATACCTTCCACTTGTCCCACATAACCGTAAAGAATACCAGATTGCATCGCACTTACCGTATTCTTTCCAACAACACTACTTGGTTTTGTAATTTCAATACGTGGAAGTTTTGCCGCTCTACTATATAAAGCCTCTGCTGAAATCATAATTCCCGGCGTAATAACGCCACCCATATAATGCTTTTCTTCGTTAATATAACAATATGTAGTAGCCGTACCGAAATCGACAATAATAAGCGGACTTCCATATAAATGGATTCCTGCTACTGCATTTACAATTCGGTCCGCGCCTACTTCACGTGGATTTTCATATTTAATATTTAGCCCCGTTTTTATTCCAGGACCTACTACAAGCGGTTTAATTTTAAAATATTTTTCACACATGCGCTCTAAAGCAAACATAATTGGTGGTACGACTGAAGACACGATAATACCTTTCACATCTTCAAACGAAAGACCCTCATGCTCAAGCAACTGTTTTACAAGCATTCCATATTCATCTTCTGTCTTATGACGATCTGTTTCCATGCGCCAATGTTGACGAAGTTCCCCCTCCTCAAACACGCCTAGTACAGCATTTGTGTTCCCTACATCCAATACAAAAATCATATTCTCACCACTTATCTTATTTAATCTATATTTGTGCAGTATGTACAAAACTTATAAAAACATCATATCACACATACTTATATAATCAGCTTTTCTATCCTCATCATTTTACAAAAAGATTACGCTCTATTTCAATTTTTAATACCAGATTTATTTAATTTCTTTTTCTGCTTCATTTCGTTCCACAAATAAAAAAGGAGTGACTATCGTCACTCCTTCATCTCTTACTTATCTTCTGATTCTTCATCGTCCTTCTTCATGTTAATGTTTACTTTCACATCAGCTGAAGATGTTGGACGTTCTGGCAATCTGCCGTAATCACATAAGTGATTGATTTGCTCTGCATCTAACGTTTCTACTTCAAGTAACGTTTTCGCAATAAGATCTAGTTTATCACGATTTTCAGTAAGAATATCTTTTGCACGAGCATAACATTCTTTCATAATCGTTTGCATTTCCACATCGATTTCGTGTGCAATTGCATCACTGTAGTTTTGTTCTGAATGGAAGTCTCTTCCTAAGAACACCTGACCACCTTGTGAACTACCAAATTGCATTGGTCCAAGCTTATCACTCATACCGAATTCCGTAACCATACGTCTCGCAATGCCAGTCGCACGTTGGAAGTCATTGTGAGCACCTGTACTCACTTCACCAAATACAATCTCCTCAGCCACTCGACCACCAAGTAAACCAGTGATTTTATCCAGTAACTCTGGTTTTGTCATGAAGTAACGATCTTCTTTCGGAAGCATTACTGCATACCCACCAGCTTGACCACGAGGGACAATTGTTACTTTATGAACGACATCAGCTTCATCAAGAACAACACCAATTACAGTGTGACCCGCTTCATGGAAAGCAACGATATTACGTTCTTTTTCAGAGATAACACGACTTT
This sequence comes from Bacillus sp. F9_6S_D1_P_5, assembly GCF_054823925.1. Taxonomy (NCBI): domain Bacteria; kingdom Bacillati; phylum Bacillota; class Bacilli; order Caryophanales; family Bacillaceae; genus Bacillus; species Bacillus sp. F9_6S_D1_P_5. Next base: position 11,593 of record NZ_JBTREW010000031.1, read on the forward strand.
TCTTAGCCGGACCTGCAATAACACGATCCGTCGCTTCATCAATGTCACTCATATCAATTTTCTTCTTATCCTGACGTGCAGCTACTAAAGCAGCTTCATTTAATAAGTTTTCAAGATCGGCACCAGAGAATCCTGGCGTACGAGTTGCGATTGCTCTTAAGTTGATATTCTCATCAAGCGGTTTATTACGGGCATGTACTTTCAGTACAGCTTCACGACCATTTACATCTGGACGATCTACTGTAATTTGACGGTCAAAACGACCCGGACGTAATAATGCTGGATCAAGAATATCAGGACGGTTTGTCGCAGCGATGATAATAATACCTTCGTTTGCACCGAATCCATCCATTTCAACAAGTAATTGGTTCAATGTTTGCTCACGCTCATCATGGCCACCACCAAGACCTGCGCCACGTTGACGTCCTACTGCATCAATTTCATCAATGAAAATGATACAAGGAGCATTTTTCTTTGCATTTTCGAATAAATCACGTACACGTGATGCACCGACACCGACAAACATCTCTACGAAGTCAGAACCACTGATAGAGAAGAACGGAACGCCCGCCTCACCTGCAACAGCACGTGCTAATAAAGTTTTACCTGTACCTGGAGGTCCCACTAATAGAACACCCTTAGGAATACGGGCACCAACTTCAGCAAACTTGCGAGGATCTTTCAAGAATTCAACTACCTCAACAAGCTCTTGTTTCTCTTCATCCGCTCCAGCAACATCTCTGAAACGAACTTTTTTCTTTTCGTCATTATATAACTTCGCCTTACTTTTCCCGAAGTTCATAACACGGCTACCGCCGCCCTGAGCTTGGTTCAATAAGAAGAAGAATAAAATGAAGATAATGACAAACGGAATGATAGAAGTAAAGAATGTTACCCAAGCACTTGTTTCTTCTGCTGGTTGATACTTAACTTCAGCACCTTGCGCTTTTTCATTAATTTTCTTTTGTAATTCCTCAGTATTTGGTGCATAAGTAACAAATTGTTCTCCCTGGCTAGAGTTATTAAATTGTCCTTTTACTTCAAATACACCATTTTTCGGTTGAAGCTGCACATTACGCACTTCACCTTTTTCTAGTTTAGTAATGAATTTATCGTAGCTAACTGATGTCGTTTTTTGTGTCGAACCATTAAAATAGCTCACGATTCCAATTACTACTAGGAATATCAGTAAATAAAAGATGGTATTACGGAAGATACGATTCATTCCTAACCTCCTCTCACGGCATAAACACTATAGTAAATCGTAACATAGAAAAACTTTCCTATACAATTGTGACGCCTGTATTTAATTAATTTGAGTAAACGCTTGGTTTTAATACTCCTACATAAGGAAGATTACGGTACTGCTCTTTATAATCTAATCCATACCCTACAACAAATTCATGCGGTACAGTAAATCCAACATAATCCGCTTTCAAATCTACCTTACGGCCTGTTGGTTTATCTAATAACGTAACAATTTTTACAGACTTCGCTTTACGATATTTAAATAGGTCTACTAAGTAGCTTAGCGTAAGACCGCTATCAATAATATCTTCAACGATTAAAATATCGCGACCTTCTACAGAAGTATCAAGGTCTTTTAAAATTTTCACTTCGCCTGTTGAAACAGTTGAGTGACCGTAACTAGATACAGCCATAAAATCCATTTCAAGATATGTATCTGTTCTCTTTAATAAATCTGCCATGAATGGCATTGCACCCTTTAGTACACCGATCGCAAGAGGTACTGTGTTTTTATAATCCTCTGCAATAACCGCGCCTAATTCGAGCACCTTTTCTTGTATTTGTTCTTCAGAAATTAATACTTTTTCGATATCTTGATTCATCATTTCATTATCCTCCCGGAAGACTCCTTGCTTTTGTAGTGAATAATCATATATTTATCCTTCTTTGCTGTCTCTTTCGAGATAGCAAATGCAGATCGCTTCAACAAGGGTAACCAAATAATATTCCCACTTGCATCACAAACGACCGGCCATTCTTCTCTTTTTTCTCTTGGTACTTTCGCTTCGATAAAAATAGTTTTTATCTTTTTAGTGCCATTCATACCTTGTATTGACATGCGATCTCCATTTTCTCTAGAACGAATACGAAGTGGATATGATATATCATTATACTTAGCAACAAAAACTGTTTCATTCATGTTACTTGGTATATCTTCGCTCACCTCTGTTACAAGCTTATCCCCGTTCGATAGCGTAATTGTCCCGGGCACTGATAAATCTTGTAAAAAAGGAGAAACAATTTCTTGTTTAAATCCAAAGCTGCACTCCTCGTATGCACGGACAATTTTTAAATCACCTGGGAAATCAAGTGAACCCGAAGGTTGTGTCCGCTTAAAAAACTCAATCACTTTGTCAATATGTATAGAGGAAAGAGAAGATGGAATCTTATATTCATAAAGATAGTTTAATATTAGTTGAATCCCTCTTCTTTGTAAAGGCATAGACATGGATTCAAAGGCAGGAATTGATAAGCTAATTTGTTTATCACTTTTTTTTGTAATTACTTTATTCATTTTCTCAAAAGCTAATTCCTGCAAATACGCCTCATCCTCTTGCATCTGCATGCTAAATTTTTGGAATTTCTCATGCACCTGTGGATTTTCTTCTTTCAAATGAGGGAGAACATATTTACGTAATCGATTCCTTGTATATACTTCCTTTTTATTACTTGGATCTATACGTGGAATTACTTTCAGCTTATGACAGTAATCAACAATTTCTTCCTTCGTTACTCCAAGTAACGGCCTAATTAAATACCCATTATGAAAAGGACGCTTCACTGCAATTCCTGCATATCCTTTCGGAGTACTCCCTCGTACAAGGCGCATTAAAATCGTCTCTACTTGATCATCACCATGATGTCCAAGGGCTACGTATCTCGCATCATATTTCTTCATTATTCTTTCCAAAAATGCATATCTGCATTCTCTAGCAGCAACCTGTGCATTCATCCCGTATTGCTGTTGATATTGCGACACATTAATCCTTATCGTTTCGCAAATAACTCCCAGTCCTTTACAAAGTTCCTGCACAAACTGTAGGTCCTCATGAGATTCATCACCTCTAAACATATGATCCACATGCGCCACTACAATTTCAAACTGTTTTGCTGCTCTTTTTTCTAACAAATAATATAAAAGAGCCAAAGAGTCAGGACCACCAGAAACCCCTACAACAATTGTTGAACGTTCCTTTAATACATCATGCTGCTTTACAAAGTCATCTACCTTCTCAACAAATGTATCTTTCAACTTCGTAATCACCTTTCATTAAACAAGAACAGCAACGTTAGTTACCTTGTTTATAATGGTACAACTTTTACAAACATTGTGCAAAAAAAAGATATACAAAAATTGCATTTTTATCTTACATCATCCATACATATTCAAAAAAATAATAACATTATCTTTTAAAGCAAAAAACCTAGGCATTCACCTAGGTTTTTAGAAAGAAATATCACACTTGAAATTTCACCTTATTGTGCCTGCATTCCTACAATTGGAATCGTAGCCCACTTCGGCATATTTTTCTTCACTTTCGCCACAACAATAGTCATATCATCATTTATATAACCATCACAAGAGCGAATCACCTCTTCCATAATGATATCAGCAATTTCTTGTGGGTCTTCAGTTTGTAACTCTTTAATTTTCCGCTTCATCCATAGTTCATGATTTTCCACATGTTGCGCTCCCTCAAAAATCCCATCGCTCATCATAATAAGAATATCGCCCGTTTTTAATTGCTCACCCACTACATCAACTTCAACATCCTCAATAATTCCCATCGGTAAGTTACTTGCTTCAATTTTCAAAATATTATTTGCGCGTTTAACAAAACTCGGCGTCGACCCAATCTTTAAAAACTTCGCACTCGCATCCCGTAAATCTACCATAGCTAAATCTAACGTCGTAAACATCTCTTCTGTTGTTCTCAAAGAAAGAATAGAGTTGATAGACTTAATCGCTATTTCCTCATCAATGCCTGATTGAAGTATTTTTTGTAATAATTTCACCGTTTCTTTACTCTCCATATGAGCCCTTTGCCCATTTCCCATACCATCACTAATAGCAAGGGCATATTTACCGACACTTAAATCCATCATCGCATAAGAATCACCCGAAACAAACCCACCACCCTTTGCAGCTGTGGCTAAGCCCGTATCAAGAGAATACGTTTTCGCTGAACCAAATGATATTAAGCTATGACCATTCGGATAAGAAGATTTTTCTTCATGTTTAACAACAATATTTTCCTTTAGAATATCAGAAAGCATCGGTGCGACTAACTTTTCACACTCTCCATGTTCATTAGATGCAACTGGAATCAACATTTCAATATCAATACTTCCTCTATCTAAACAGTAAATATCAACATGCTCTACTTCTACACCAAAATCACGAAACGCTTGCAGAATCTGTTCTTCCTGTACTTGATGATTTTCTCGTTCTCTTTGTATCTCCTTAGCAAAATCCTCCATAACTTTTGATACACCTAGCAGTTGCTCTGCTACTATTCTACGATTTTCTTTCATTTGTTTTCGTAATTTTTGTCCCTCATAAAAGTGATCTAATTCACCTGCTACTAAATCCGTCACTTTCTTCCCTCTCACACAATGCTTGTCCCATTCACGAACTAACTTCCGATTATGCTGCAGAGTTCCTTCTTCCGTTTCACTCATTATTTGTTTCATATAATCGTACGTTTTGTCGAAATTAACTACCCAGCATTGGTCCTTCTTAAAGCATGTTTGACATGTTTTTGAGGTAATTGTACTTAAGAACAAATCTGCCTCCGTCTCTTTATCTTCCTCCTCCACATATCCATATACAGAAAAGCTATTAGATAAAGCAGCAAATACATTGGCAAATTGGTTAATTTTATTCGCTGTAACATCACGCATTCTTCTTAAATACTGTTGTTGATCTTGCGAATGTTCCTGTGTGCCTGGCATAAATTTAGCAATACGATCCATAACAAGTTTCGGTGTTAATAAGAAGAATGCAATTGCTACACCAGATTCAATTAAAGTTGTCACGATGTTTGTTTGCTTGTCTACATATAGCGTAATCAAGCTCGTTCCAATTAATAAACCTAAACTAACACCTAGACGCTTCCCTTCTTTTAGCAAACCACCAAGCAGCCCAGAAAAAGCAAGTAGACTAAGTTGAGACAAACTGGAGACATTCGCTAAACTTAATATTAATCCAGTGACGACCCCCACTGTAGATCCTGTAGCAGCCCCCGCTATAAATGCAAACACGAGCACTAAATATCTAGTAAAAATATGTTGAATAGAAGCGTCATATACGAACCAATCTGTTGTACCTGTTAAAACAGATGCTAGTAATATAATTAAACAAACAATTTCTTCTGTCTCTAACGCTTGTTGTTTACCTTTTCGTTCTACTAAAAGTGGAACACTTTGTAAAAATATCATAGTTAATACGAAGCTAAGCCCTGCCTCAATCGTACTAACGAGTAAATCGTACATGGTGACAGTTTGTTGTGCAAAATATACAACAACTAAATGTGCGGTTAATGCGGAGATAAATACTTGGAATGGAACAAGTCCAACAGTTTTACGTGTAAACCGACTAAAGAAGATATTATAAATGAAGAAAGTAAAAATAGATGCAAAGGTAAAGAATAAATTATCTATCGAAACTGAAAGTGCGCCCCCCATTAAAGCTAAGAACGCGAGCGGCATTTTATCCCGCTTCATAACATAAACAGCAGCAAAAAACGGCAGTGCAAACGGTAAAATGTTTGTTAATATATATGCTCGTCCCAAAAGAAAACCAATAACAACAATAATAAATCCCCATCTAAAGAAAACTTGCTCAAACTTCATTCGCAACTTACTCGTCCACTTTACTCCTCCAAGCTGACCTTCATTCATTGCCAATGCACTTGTATTCATAGTATTCCTTCCTGCTTTAGGCATATTTTTAACACCACCTGCATAGTTTAATTACTGTCATTATAAAAGATGATTATTGGGATTTTTGTCAAAACAACAGTTTTCACTTTTATAATCGTTCGACTTTTTATTCGAAATAACTCTACATATATACACAGTATGTAATTTATTTTTAATATTTTAATCGAACATTCAGAAAATATAGGGTGATTTTGTAGAAGTGTTGTATGTCTTAATTTATTTAACAAAAAAAGATCATGCAAATTTGCATGATCTTTTTAGGATGACCCGTACGGGATTCGAACCCGTGTTACCGCCGTGAAAGGGCGGTGTCTTAACCACTTGACCAACGGGCCGTTAAATTAAATATAGCGGCGGAGGGGATCGAACCCCCGACCTCACGGGTATGAACCGTACGCTCTAGCCAGCTGAGCTACACCGCCATGTCGTCTTATTTAACGGACAATTAGTATCTTACCTCAGATATAATTTAAAGTCAACACATCTTGAAAACTTTTTTAAAATATATTTTCACATATAAAAAAGTACCCCGAGCAATCGCCCTGGGTACCTCTCTATATGCTAAGAATTAAACGTTGTTATTATCCGCGACGTGCGCCACGGCCACCACGTTTAGATTCAGTGTTACGCTTTAAAGAAGTTAAACGATCTTCGCTATCCTTTAAGAAACGAGCCATCTTTTGCTCGAATGTTTCTTTTGGAGCGCGGTCGTTACCGCCACCACGGTTATCTCTGTTGAAAGAACGATTACGTTGTGGACGTCCAGAACGTTGTTGATCGCCACCGCGTTGGTATTCACCACGTGGACGATCTCCTTCTGTTTTTTCACGCTCTTTCGCTTTTTTAATAGATAGACCGATCTTGCCATCTTTTTCAACGTTAATAACTTTTACTTCTACTTGGTCGCCCACTTTTAAGTGATCGTTAATATCTTTCACATAATTATCAGCAACTTCACTAATATGAACAAGACCCGTTAAGCCTTCTGGCAGCTCCACAAAAGCCCCAAAATTTGTAATACCTGTTACTTTACCCTGTAACTTGCTGCCTACCTCGATTGACATAAAAAAAATGCTCCTCCTTAGTGGTTAAAAAGTCAAATTTTACTTTATTATATATAATCCTAAAATATAGTGTCAATAAGACATACTCTACTTAGAAACAGGAAAAATTATCTCCCCTTTTCCAGAGAAGAAATAATCCCTTCTAGCAATCTTTAATACGTACTCTTCATCATTTAACTTTTGAACTTCGTCTTTTAGACTCTTTTCTTTATTCGTTAATGAATCCAGTTCTTTTTTCATGTCCTTAACTTTTGCTTCTTTTGCTTTAATGGAACTGTTTTGTTGATAAAACGTTACACTAATACTCGCAATAATTGTAAAAGCAAAGACAAGAAAAACCGCTAAACGGCGATAAAGTCGCTTCCTGTTCTCATCCGTTTGTATTATATGCTCTTTAACAGGATTTGGACTCTGTTTTTCGATTGTTCTTTGTCTCAGTTCCCTCATTTCCGAGGTCCCCCTAACTTCTTTTTTATACGCTCCCATAATTGGAAGATATGTCCCTTCAATTTTGCTATATATTGCAGGAACCCTACATGTTTCATTATAAAAAGTTTAACATGATTAGGGAGAAGTTTCCATATGAGCGAAGCAATAAATCGAACAGGCCAGAAAAAAACTTTCCATATGAAAAGTAATATCCAAATCACCATTTTCCATAACACATGTCCAATTGAAAGCAGTATACGAAATAAGAATAATATAAATGCAATAAATAGCTGCGCTATAATAATAACAGGTTTTATCATGAGTAGCTTTATAATTTGAACAAAAAAGTGTGTTGTTTGCACAAAAATATAGATGAGAAAATTTAACAGTCTCATGTATAGTGCTTTCAATAAGCTTTGATATGCCGCAAAACCACATAATAATGCCAAAAATACATATATACGTAGTTCAGCTTCATTTACAAGAAGCAATACGTAAAAAACGAATAATGCTTGGACTATCCAAAATAGTATATCATGTATAAATACAAGCCAACGTTTACGTTCCTGACGTTTTAAAAATCGTTGGTATGTATCTAAAGACGCTCCAATCCAAGCACCCATTCCGATCATTGAGAGCATCGTATACAACTGAATTGTTAAACTCATTTAAACAACTTACTAAAGAATCCTTTAGTTTTCTCCCCTTGATTCTCATCAATATACAGCATCTCATGAACTTTCCCTTTAATCGATACAACACCTTTTTCTACATCTAAATTTTTCATTTGCAAATTTTGACCACGAATTGTTAAAAAGCCCATTACGGTCTCAAGTAAAAACTCTTCGCTATCAAAACTCTCTACCTGCTTTACACCGGTAATATCAATTACACGCCTGCCACGCATAATAATATCATGCTCTACAGAAACATTTTGTTGATTAGAAGACATAGGTGAGTAACTATTATTCACGTAAATCCCCCCATACATTTATACTAGCTAATAGTAATGTATGAAGAGATAATTGATTTTAGAACAAGCCTTCTTCAGCCTTTATTTTTTCTTCGCGAACTAAGCTATACATATTTGCTGCATCTTCTTTTTTAGTCGTTTCTTTCAATTCGTTTATTTTTACAGTTACTATTTTTTGACCGAAACGAATTGTTAATTCATCAGCAACTTTCACATCAGAACTCGCTTTCGCCACTTGACCATTAATTGATATTCTTCCTTGATCAGCTACTTCTTTTGCTAATGTTCTTCTTTTAATTAAACGTGATACTTTTAAAAACTTATCTAGACGCATATTAAATCCCCCTATTTACGCTCTGTTTGTTTTGCCTCTTCCCATAAAACATCTAACTGCTCTAATGATAAATCTTGCATCTCTTTATTCATTTCAGCTACCTTGGCTTCCATGTATAAGAAACGACCGAAAAATTTCTCATTCGTTGAACGTAACGCTTCTTCTGGATCTATTTTATAATGACGAGCTATATTAACAAACGCAAATAGTAAATCGCCAAATTCACTTAACATCTTCGCCTCATCCATGTTTGTAACTTCTTGTTGGAATTCTTGCCATTCTTCTAAAGCTTTCTCTATCATCGGTTGTACATCAACCCAATCGAAACCAACCTTGCCAGCTTTTTTCTGGATTTCATAAGCACGTAGTAACTGTGGCAAACTTTTTGGAACTCCATTTAAAACAGATTCTTTCACGAATCCTTTTTCTTGTTTTTTAATTTCTTCCCAATTGGCAATTACTTCATCGGCATTATCTACATCTGTATTCCCAAATACATGCGGGTGGCGACGAACCATTTTCTCAGATAAAGTTCGAATAATATCGTCTATAGAGAACCAACCTTCATCTTCTCCGATTTGGGCATGCAGCATAACTTGTAATAATATATCACCCAGTTCTTCTACTAAGTGATCATCGTCCTCTTCATCAATTGCTTCCAACACTTCATAAGCTTCCTCAATTAAATACTTCTTTAAAGATTGATGTGTTTGCTTTTTATCCCACGGGCAACCATTCGGTCCGCGAAGGTCTGCAATAATTTCTCTAAGCACATCAAACTGTTGATACAAGGACGCACGTTCCTGAACTGGTGGTACATATACACTCGTTAAATTATTCAACTCCGTTTCATGATCTAACATGTACAACGGCACCTTTTTAACTTGTTCAAATGAAGTCCCTGCCGCTGTTACGATATATACTTCATAATCATCTGGCAGCATCTCCATTAATGTTAATTTCACATCAGATGCAACGAATGCGTCATATACTTGGCAAAAGATTAAATGTTGACGTAATTCTAATTGTCCTCTTTCAAATGATGTTGCGTCAATTAATTGGAATCCTTCAATCGGATCAATCTTTAGACTTGCAAACATCGGATCAAGGAAACTTTGTCCACCTTCAATGCGTACTTCAACATTCGCTACTTCGCCTTTTTCCAACAATAGCTGAACCGTTCTTTCCGCTACAAGCGGATGCCCTGGAACGGCATAGATGATTTCTGTGCCTTCAGCTTGTTCTATTAATGTATTCGAAATTGTTTCATATACAATTTCAAATGTATCGTGTGCTTCATATACACTGTCAAAGGCTGTATATTGTATACCTTCTTTCTCCAATTCTTCTATAACGGGATGTTCCTTCGTTCTAACAAACATGTGATCTGCTTCTTTTATTTTTCGATATACACCCATCGTTAACTGATCTAACTCACCAGCACCTAATCCTAAAATAGTAATGATTCCACTCACAACCTGCCACCTCTATCCACTCTTCTTCAATGAACCTTCTTTTTTCTCTTTTTTCATCACGGTTCCTATTTCCGCTTTTGTAAATACACGTAATTTTAAAATTAAAAACATATATGCCAATCCGCCGATAGCTACACCTAACAATGCCTCAATCGTCGCAATTCCTCTATGTTCCGTATCAATTACTAATCCAGACATTTGCATCACACGCATAAACATTATTAATACAAATCCCATACCGATACCACTAATAACTACACCTAACATATTACGCTTATCGATGAGTGATTCAGATACAGCTTGCATAAGTAATGCACTATTTAACACAGAAATTACAATTAACGCAACTAGTGTTGCGATTGCAGCTCCCTTCACACCAAAATACGGCATTAATATATAATTTAAAGCTAACTTTAAACAACTCCCAAATATAACGAATATTGCTGGTTTTAATGTTTGTCCTAACCCTTGCAAAATAGAAGCAGTTGTAATCGACAATGAACTAAATAAAATAGATAAAGATAAAACGGATAAAACATCTGATCCGTCACTATTTTCAAACAACATAATATTCGTAGGCTGAATAATACAAGTTAATCCAATGGCCGCTGCAAATCCAATAACAAATGTTATTTTCATTGCTAACTTTACCTTTTCTCGAATAAAGGAAAGATCTCCTCTTTCCTTCGCAGCTGTAATGATTGGAATAAGCGACAACGAGAAAGAAGTTGTCACGACAGTCCCTAATTGCATAAGCGGGATACTTCTGTCATATACACCTTTTAATACCTTTGCACTTTCAGCTGGCTCTCCTGCCCCAATAAGTAAAGAATAGAAGGAAACAGAATCAGCCATTTGTATAAAAATAAGCACTAAGTTACTAACACAAATCGCCAATCCCTGCCAAAACAGAATTTTAATGATTCTCTTTTTCCCCTTAATTCTCTTTACACTTTTGAAGAATATAGAACGAAAGTCATGACGCATATAAAGTACAAGTACGATAATCCCAATCAGTCCGCCTGCGATTGAACCTAACATAGCACCTGCACCAACTGTATATAAATCAAATCCGTGAGCAATTAGGAACAGAGATAAAAATACAATAATAGAAACACGAATCGTTTGTTCTATCACTTGCGAAACAGCTGTTGGCATCATATTATTGAACCCCTGAAAATATCCTCTTGCTACAGATAAAAACGGCATCAATATGAATGAAAATGAAATAACACGTAATAACTTATCTAAGTGTATATCACCCATGGCTGTTGCAATTGCTTCGGCACCAAAGAACAATGTAAAAAATCCTATGAAGCCAATTCCTAATAAAAACCAAAAAGATACACAAATAATTTCTTTTGCTTCTTGTTGTTTCCCTCGCTCTAATCGTTCTGCAACCATTTTTGAAATTATAATGGGGAATCCATAAGTAGCTAAAATTAAACAAAATCCATAAAACGGATAAATTTGTTGGTAAATATAAAAACCAATATCACCCGCTATATTTTGATATGGAATACGGTAAAAAGCGCTTAATACCTTTGTAACAAAACTTGCGATTGTTAATATAATAGCCCCACGCCAAAAGGCTTGATACTTCTTCGATTCCATACAAGAAAACTCCTTTTTCTATTCTCACCCCTCGTATTATAACATAAAGAAAAGGACAAGCTTCCTTACCTACACGAGTAATAATACGTCCGTGCAACGCTGGAAATGTTCAACGAAAAAAGGTAGCAAAGCGCTACCTTCATTCAATATACATATATCTCCGAATAATTGATTTCTCAATAAGAAATGTCATAATTTGGAAAAATTGCTACTTCTAAAATCATACAACCCTACTGCTCCATTTGCTTCGCTAAGAAACTGGCAGCAGTATTGACCGCTTTATGCTCTATTTCGCTTATAATTGCTTCTTTTGAAAAAATAATGACAGCCCCAATTGGATCTCCATTTGCAACAATCGGTCCAACTGTATAAGAATGAACCTTTTCTGTTACACCATCAATAATGGAAATATCACTTTCATCCGTCATAATAACGGACTTTCTTTCTTCCATCGTTTTTTCAATTAGATCTCCAACGCTTTTATTTAAGTATTCTTTTTTGGATACGCCTGATACTGCGATAATAGAATCTCGATCGCATACAAGCACATTATGTCCTAAGCTATCATATAAAGCATCTGCATATTCTTTTGCAAAATCACCTAATTCGCTAATTGGAGAGTATTTCTTTAAAATTACTTCTCCATCGCGATCAACAAATATTTCTAGCGGGTCACCTTCTCGAATACGTAAAGTTCTACGAATTTCCTTCGGGATTACTACCCTACCTAAATCATCAATTCGACGTACGATTCCAGTTGCTTTCATTCTAATGCTGCCTCACTTTCTACTGATGATCAAAGTGGTGAATTTACCTGTTCATGTAAAAATCACCAACTGTTAGACATAGTATTTTACACATTAGTTCTTCTATGCACGTCGAATTGTATTTTTTTATCTAATATTAGGCATTTATGACTTCTTTTTTTACTTCTGGCAAGCCTTTTAATAAATTTTCAGCAATTGTTAACCACTTCGATGTCTCTAAGCCATTTGTTTTCATGACGATTTTCAATTGTGATCCTTCCATTCCTAGACCGATCATACGTCCAAAACTATTTCCGAGCATGAATAATTTTCCGCCATCAATATTTTGACTCGCTTGTTCTGAAAACAGAATTGTTACTTCAAATTTATTTTGCTTAATTAATTCAATTTGTTCTTTCATTGCCAATACTTTAATATTTGCAATTTGTAATAAGTAACCAACTTCTTGCGGGTAATCACCAAATCTATCTATCATCTCTTCCTGCAACTCTTCAATATCCTCAATTGCAGAAACACCTCTAAATTGTTTATACATCATAATTTTTTGTTTACTATCTGAAATATAAGCATCTGGTAAATATGCATCGACTTCTAAATCAATTTCAACATTAACTGTATTTTCAACTCCGTCTGTTCCTCTACGCTGTTCAATTGCATCTTTTAACATTTGAGAATATAGATCAAATCCGACAGAATCAATAAATCCATGTTGTTCGGCTCCTAACAAGTTACCTGCACCACGAATTGATAAGTCTCGCATCGCAATTTTGAAACCAGATCCAAGCTCTGTAAACTCTTTAATTGCTTGCAGGCGCTTCTCTGCAACTTCTGATAACACTTTATCTCGTTTGTATGCAAAGTATGCATATGCAACACGATTAGAACGTCCAACACGCCCACGAAGCTGATACAGCTGCGATAATCCCATACGATCTGCATCAAATACAATTAACGTATTTACATTCGGAATATCTACACCCGTCTCAATAATTGTTGTACTTACAAGAACATCATGCTGCCCTTCTAAAAACGATAGCATAACAGACTCTAATTCACTTTCGTTCATTTTCCCATGTGCATACGTTACACGCGCGTCTGGAACTAACATCGAAATTTCATCTGCTTTTCGTTCGATATCCTCTACACGATTGTATAGGAAGTAAACTTGACCACCTCTTGCAAGCTCTCGCTCTATCGCTTCTCGCATTAATGCTGGATTATACTCTACTACATACGTTTGAACCGGGAAACGATTTTCCGGCGGCGTCTCAATAACAGATAAATCACGCACACCAAGCATAGACATATGGAGCGTACGCGGAATCGGAGTTGCCGTTAATGTTAATACGTCAACATTCGCTTTTAATTGTTTAATTTTTTCTTTATGCGTTACACCAAATCTTTGTTCTTCATCAATAATAAGAAGACCTAAATCTTTATAAGTAACATCTTTAGATAAAATACGATGCGTTCCGATTACAATATCTACCGTGCCATCTTTTAAGCCCTTAATCGTTTCATTTTGCTGTTTTCTCGTACGGAATCTACTTAACAATCCTATATTGATTGGATAATCTTGAAAACGCTCTCGAATTGTTTCATAGTGTTGTTGTGCAAGGATCGTTGTCGGCACTAAAATTGCAACTTGCTTTTCATCCATAATTGCCTTAAACGCCGCACGAATAGCCACTTCCGTCTTGCCATATCCTACATCACCACAAAGAAGCCTATCCATTGGACGTCCGCGTTCCATATCCTTTTTAATCTCTTCAATAGAACGTAGTTGATCCTCTGTCTCTTGATACGGGAAAGAAGACTCAAATTCTTGTTGTTCTGCCGTATCTGGTGTATATGCATAACCCTTTGAAGCTTCGCGCTCGGCATATAGTTTAATTAGGTCATCCGCAATATCTTGTACAGATTTTTCAACCTTCGTTTTGACCTTCTTCCAATCATTTCCGCCCAGTTTATAAACTTTCGGATCCTTACCTTCAGATCCTACATATTTTTGCACTTGGTCAATTTGTTCAATTGGAACGTATAACTTATCATTACCTTGGTATTTAATATTTAAATAATCTTTATGAACACCATTAATCTCTAATGTCTCGATACCTAAAAATTTACCTATCCCATGATTTACATGGACTACATAATCCCCAACTTTTAATTCCGAATAACTTTTAATACGTTCAGCATTAGATAACTTTTGCTTACGTTGTGATTTTTTAACTTTCTTATGAAAAAGCTCTTTTTCAGTAATGGCAACAAGCTTTTGCATCGGCATTTCAAATCCTGCATGTAAATCACCTACAGCAATTTGTAACCTTCCAGGCAATAATATATCTGTGCCCTCTACAATATCCGCCTCAATATCATAATCACTTAAAATATGTTGTAGTTTTTTTACACGTTCATCATCTGTGCCAAGCACAACCGTCGTAAAATGCCCTTCGTTCCATCTATCAATTTCAGTTTTCAACAACTGCATCTGTCCATGGAAATCTTGCATCGTTTTACATGTTACATTCACAATGTTTTGCGGATGTGTATGTGCTATATGACGTAAGAATAACGTTAAATATACAAAGCTTCTTTTTTTATGATGAAGAAATTCTTCAAACGAATGGGAGAAAGATAAATCTTGAATAATCGTTCCCTCACCAAGAAGTGATATATACCATTCCGCTTCTTCCGTTTCAAGATGTGATGCTGTTTCTTGAATACGGGAAATCTCATCTAAAATTACAACACCATCTTCTGGTAAATAATCTATCAGACTAGCAGGTTCGTTATAGAAAATAGATAAATATTTAAACATCTGTTCTATACTTTGCCCGTTTTTTAACATCTCAATTTCATGACTTACCGTTTCAAGCACCGTAGTCTTTAATTTATCATCGGAAAGTTTTTGCATCGTCTTAGTTAAACCTTCCTCAAGACGCTTAATCCCCGATTTCAGTTCTTCCTGTGAAAATAAAAACTCCGTTGCTGGACCAAATCTAACGCTTTCTTTTTTATCTTGAGAGCGCTGTTCATCCACATCAAATAATCGAATAGAATCGACTTCTGTGTCGAAGAATTCAATACGAACTGGTAACTCTTCAGTTAGTGGATAAATATCTAATATCCCCCCGCGCAAACTAAATTCCCCAGGAGCTTCTACCATCGACTTACGCTCATAGCCAATATGATGTAAAGTATGCAAGAATGTATCTAAATCAATCTCTTGCCCTAGACTGATTTCGATTTGCCTTTGCTTCCACAATTCTTTCATTGGTAAAAATCTGCGTAACCCCGCAACTGGTGCTACAATAATCCCATTCTCTCCTGCAGCTAAACGATTTAATACTTCAATGCGTTGTGCCTTCAATTCTGGGCTTGCAACACCAAGTTCTGATGCTATCAATTCATTTACTGGGTATAGCCACACATCCTTTTCACCAAGTAACGCTACTAAATCTTCATGTACTTTTTGTGCTTGATATAAATTATGCGTCACAATAAGTTGTGATTTTTTTGTTTTTTTATATAAGGCCGCCATTAACAACGAACGAGAAGAGGTTGCCATACCTGATACAAGTTGTTCTTTTAAACCATCTTCTAATCCGTTAATAACCGATTGGATCTCTTCATTTTTATAAAATTGCTCTAATAAACCTATCATTTTCAAAACCCCTCTCAACATAAAGAGCAAGCCACTATATTTTATGCAAATATTTCGGAAAAAGAAAACAGAAAAATGCTTTGGACATGCCAAAGCGACAACATTTTATTGCAGAAATTTTTCATATTCATAATACTCAGGATAAGATGCGAGCGTTTCTTGACACGATTCACAAATCGTTTGTATATATATATTTCCATTCTCATGAAAATGAATCATCTCTACTACTTCTTGCTCTGTTAGTTGAAATAAAACGTCGCTATACACTTTTTCTGCAGTAACGGAGCCTACATTACTCCCGCAATGTCTGCAATAATAATATCCTTCCATACTAGCCTCCTAAAAATCCAATTACTGCTAGTATGGGTAAAAATAAAACAAAATATTCTCAATCATATCCTTAACTATTGAAAGTATTCATGATTTGAAGAAAAGGTTTATTTAACCATTCTTCACATGCATCTGCTGCTTTTTCAATTGAATAATTAACATCAGGAATTTCTTCTGATGTAAAACGTCCTAATACATAATCTACTACCTTCATTCCATTTTTCGGACGATCAATTCCCATGCGGATACGTTGAAACTCTTGTGTTCCTAAATGTGAAATTGTTGATTTCACACCATTATGTCCACCAGCACTACCTTTCATACGAAGGCGTAATTTACCTACTGGGATGTCTAAATCATCGTACAGAACAACGAAGTCCTCTACATCAATTTTGTAGTAATCCATAAGCGGACGAATGCTTTCCCCAGATAAATTCATATATGTAAGTGGCTTTAATAAGATTACTTTTTCCCCATTAACAAATCCTGCACCAAATACTCCTTTAAATTTTTGTTCGTTTAAAGAAATATTCCAACGCTTTGCAAGTTCATCAATTGCCATAAATCCAATATTATGCCTTGTTAATTCATATTCTCTACCCGGGTTCCCAAGTCCTACTATCAATTTCATTCTTGTACCACTACTTTCTTTTTTCGATACGAAAAGACGTAACCAATCTTGGTTACGTCTCATTCTATCCAATTAATTGAATAATACACTTACAGATTCTTCTTCGTATACACGAATGATTGCTTCTCCGATTAGTGGAGCAACTGAAAGTTCATGTACTTTGTCGATCTTCTTCTCTTCTGGTAATACGATAGAGTTCGTTACAACTAACTCTTTAATATTTGAGTTTTGGATACGCTCAATTGCTGGACCAGATAATACTGGGTGTGTACAGCAAGCATATACTTCAGAAGCACCGTTCTCAACAAGAGCGTTTGCTGCTAATGTAATTGTACCAGCTGTATCAATGATGTCATCAATTAAAATTGCTGTTTTACCTTCAATATTACCGATAATGTTCATTACCTCTGATACGTTTGGACGAGGACGACGCTTATCAATAATAGCGATTGGTGCTTTTAGGCGATCTGCCATTTTTCTAGCACGAGTTACTCCACCGTGATCAGGTGACACGATTACGATATCTTTAAGACCTTTTGTTTCAAAGTAATCTGAAAGAATCGGTACACCCATTAGGTGGTCGATTGGGATATCAAAGAACCCTTGAATTTGTGGAGCATGTAAATCTAGAGTGATTACACGAGTTGCACCTGCTGTTTCAAGCAAGTTTGCTACAAGTTTCGATGTAATTGGTTCACGAGAACGCGCTTTACGGTCTTGACGCGCATAACCATAGTAAGGAATAACAATATTAATTGTTTTTGCAGATGCACGCTTTAATGCATCGATCATAATAAGTAATTCCATGATATGTTCGTTTACTGGGAAGCTTGTAGATTGAATAATGAATACATCGCAACCACGGATACTTTCTTCAATGTTAATTTGAACTTCTCCATCACTAAAACGATCAACAGAACATTTTCCTAGTCCTACTCCAATGTGCTTTGCAATTTGCTCAGCAAGTTCCTTATTAGAGTTTAAAGAGAATACTTTCAAATTAGAATTTAGATATTGAGTCGACATCTAGATTAACCCTCCACATTATGATTTTTTCTTATTCAGCAATTGATCAACATAGTCTTCTTTGTTAACTTGACGTGCACGTGCTACAGATAATGCTTTTGATGGAACATTCTCTGTAATTGTAGAGCCTGCTGCCACATAAGCACCATCTTCAACTGTTACAGGAGCAACAAGGTTTGAATTACATCCAATAAATACCCCGTTACCAATCACAGTTTTGAATTTATTCTTACCGTCATAGTTCACCGTAATTGAACCACAACCAAGATTCACGTCTTCTCCAACTTGTGCATCCCCGATATAACTTAAGTGTGAAGCTTTACTTCTATTACCAAAAACAGTTTTTTTGATTTCCACGAAGTTTCCAACGCGTACTTCATCTCCAATAACTGAATCTGGGCGAATATGTGCAAATGGACCAACCGATACTTCTGTACCAAGTTTACTATCATGTACAGTAGATTGACGAATTGTCGTACGATCTCCAATTTCACTATCGCGAATTACTGTATGCGGCCCAATTTCACAATCAGAACCAATTACAGTGTTTCCCTCAATAATTGTTCCTGGATGAAGAACTGTATCACTACCGATAATTGCATCAGCAGAAATATACGTGTTACTTGGATCGATAATTGTAACACCATTTACCATGTTCTTTCGGTTGATACGGTTTTTCATAATAATTTCCGCTTGCGATAGAGCGACTCTGTCGTTAACACCTAACGTTTCATCGAAGTGCTCTGTTTGATAAGCCGATACAATATGACCTTCATTTTTTAAAATCTCAATAACATCTGGCAGGTAATATTCACCTTGTACGTTATCATTTGAAACTTTAGAAAGTGAAGCAAATAAAGCTTTATTATCAAAACAATACGTACCTGTATTGATTTCTTTAATAGCTAATTCTTTCTCATTTGCATCCTTATGCTCAACAATCTTTTCAACATGACCATTCTCATTACGAACGATACGACCATATCCAGCAGGTTCTTCTATGTAAGCTGTTAGCACCGTTGCCATTGCCCCTGCTTCTTTATGTTGCTGAAGCAATGCTTCCATCGTTTCAGCAGTTATTAGCGGCGTATCGCCACAAATAACTAAAGTTGTTCCTTCTTCATTTGCAAGTACACTTGCAGCTTGATCTACAGCATGCGCTGTACCAAGTTGTTCTGCTTGTAATGCAAACTCACTTACGTTTCCTAGCTGTTCTTGTACCATTTCAGCACCATGTCCTACGACTGTTACAAGTTTCTGCAATCCTAATTGAGATACTTGATCGACAACATGTTGTACCATAGGTTTTCCACATACAGGATGAAGCACTTTGTATAGCTTAGACTTCATACGTGTGCCTTTACCTGCAGCTAGAATCACTGCAAATCTGTTTGACATATAGACCCTCCATCGCAACCTATTTATCCATTAACGATATTATCCTAAATCATCATATATTTCAAGAAACACATTTTAACTATTAAATTTTACCATAATTCTTATAAGATGTTTTACTCTTTAGTATCTTTTTTAAGAATTAAGCTATACTATTTAAAATGATTTTGAAAAAATTAGAAGTTCCCTCTTTATTTTATTTAATTTAGAATTTTCTAAACTTAATGTATATATATAAACACAAAAAAACAAACCCCTGTAAATGCTTACAGGAGTTTGTTGCAAAATTATAGGGCTTTCTCTAAAAAGCCCTTTTCATTCGAATTTTACGAAGCACCCGCTTCTTCAAACTCAACCTCTTCTAACTCGCCTAAACGATGATACTCTGTTAAAACCGCATCTTGAATTTTAGAGCGTGTACCAGAATTAATTGGGTGTGCAATGTCACGGAATTCTCCATCTGGAGTACGTTTACTTGGCATTGCTACAAATAATCCATTATTACCATCAATTACACGAATATCATGAACAACAAATTCATGGTCTAGAGTAATAGAGGCAATTGCTCTCATGCGGCCTTCTGTGTTTACGCGGCGTAATCTTACGTCAGTCACTTCCATCTTGTGTTCACCACCCTTTTCTAAATAAGCGATATATTTGTATAAATTCCACAAAATTTCTAATTTCCCTTTAATTTTTTAAAAATTTTTAAGATAAAAATTTTTAATGTAATTGAATATAGAGATTAGTGGAGGTTATCGCTTACAAAGAATTACTTAACTAGGGCAATTACCTCAATTTCAACTGAAACATCTTTCGGTAATTTTGCTACTTGTACACAAGAACGAGCTGGCTTATGAGCAGAGAAATAAGAGCCATATACTTCATTAACAGCATTAAAATCATCCATATCTTTTAAGAATACTGTTGTTTTTACTACTGTATCAAATGAAGCACCCGCTTCTTCTAATACTGCTTGTAAATTTTGAAATACTTGCTCTGTTTGTACTGTCACATCTCCTGCTACAAGCTCTCCACCTGCAGTTAACGGAATTTGTCCTGAACTGTAAAACATATTATTTACAATAATCCCTTGTGAATATGGTCCAATTGCTTGTGGTGCATTGTTTGTTTGAACAACTTTCATATCTTTCACCCTTTTATTATTTATTTTTACTCTTTAAAAATAGTGCACGAAAAGCAGTTTGTCCATCTATTTTATAATTTATAAATAGAATAAAAAAAAGATAAAGCTATTTGCTTTACCCTTTTACTCAGCCTCTACAAGCCCTTCATCAAATGGTGCCAATGAATAATTTCCCTTTTCCACTTGAATCGCTTTTTCTTTGACATCAACTTCTGATAAACGAATTAATGATACAAAGTTATTAATTAGTCTTTCTTCAATATCTGTGGACTCTACTAATACACCAATACCAACAACATTAGCTTTAAACTCTTCTAACATACTCATCATACCTTGAATGGTTCCGCCAGCTTTCATGAAGTCATCAATAATTAAAACATTAGATCCTTCTGGAAGGCTACGCTTCGCTAATGTCATTGTTTGAATGCGCTTAGAAGAACCTGATACATAGTTAATACTAACAGTTGGTCCTTCTGTTACCTTATTGTCTTTCCTTGCAATTACTACCGGTACATCTAAGTAATTCGCCACTGCATAAGCAAGTGGAATTCCCTTTGTTGCCACCGTCATAACTGCATCAATTGGTTGCCTAGCAAAAACAGAAGCAAACAAACGACCTGCGCCATTAATATGACGAGGATTACTTAAAAGATCTGTCATATATAAGTAACCACCAGGCAAAATGCGATCTGGATTCTCAAATAAGCTACAAAGCTCACCAATAATTAGATCTGCCTCTTCCTCACTTATATACGGTATATATTTCACTCCTCCTGCTGCTCCTGGTATCGTTTGCAATGTGCCGACCCCTTGTTGTTCAAACGTTTGCTTAATAATAACTAAATCTTCACTAATGGAAGACTTAGCTGATTGATACCTTTCAGCAAAAAAAGTGAGAGAAACTAGCTGACGAGGGTTTTGTAACAAGTAATACGTCATATCGACTAATCTTGTACTTCGTCTAATTTTCATACTCTCACCTCAAATCACGAATATTCTAAACAAATCATAACGTATTATACGTCTTTATTCAAGCGTTTCTCGCTCTCCTAATAAACGTACTGCGTATACTTGTTCACAAAATCCTTTTAATCCGTTATATATACGATGCATTCGCGAATCATGGTGCACAAGACCAAATACAGTTGGACCACTTCCACTCATTAAAACAGCATCTGCCCCAAATCGCTTCATCTGTGCCTTAATACGTGCAACTTCAGGATGCATCGCAAACGTTACATCTTCTAAAACGTTACCAACAGTATCACAAATCCCTTTGTAATCCCCAGCATTTATGACATCAACCATTTTATCTACATTCGGATGTGTAACTCGATTTAATTTTAAATTTCCATACACATCAGCAGTAGATACACCAATATGAGGTTTTGCTAAAATAACCCAACAAGAAGGTGGAGTTTTTATGTGCTCAATTTGTTCTCCTCTTCCAGTGGCAATTGCTGTCCCACCATATACGCAAAACGATACATCTGACCCAATTTCTGCACCAAGCTCTGCTAATTGGTCAATTGTAAGCCCTAAATTCCATAATTTATTAAGGCCACGTAATGTCGCTGCTGCATCACTACTTCCACCTGCTAATCCAGCTGCTACTGGAATCGTTTTTTCAATAGTAATAGATACGCCTTTTTTCACATTAAACTTCTCTTTTAATAATCTCGCTGCTTGATAAGCTAAATTTCTTTGGTCGTCTGGGACATACCGATTATGGGATAAAATTTCAATACGGTCTTCTGCTAATTCCATTAGTTCTAAACGATCCGCTAAATCAATTGTTGTCATAATCATTTTCACTTCATGATATCCGTCTTGTCTTTTTCCCAGTACATCTAACGACAGATTAATCTTTGCTGGTGCTTTCACTAGTAGCTTCAATCTATTCACCCACTCTATGTACTCAATCTTTTATCGTTTATTTTACCATAAATTTATAGTAAGACGATGACACTTCCCTAATTATAACGAAAAGCATTCAGAATGAAACTACTTATGTAAAATGATGGCACCTTTTATAGTACAAAAAGCCGAGGAATCACTCCTCGGCTACCGTAGCATAG
Source organism: Bacillus sp. F9_6S_D1_P_5 (assembly GCF_054823925.1). Classification (NCBI taxonomy): domain Bacteria; kingdom Bacillati; phylum Bacillota; class Bacilli; order Caryophanales; family Bacillaceae; genus Bacillus; species Bacillus sp. F9_6S_D1_P_5. Next base: position 34,496 of record NZ_JBTREW010000031.1, read on the forward strand.
AAAGTATCTTACAACTACTGGTTTTGTTTCATTAATTGCTGTTCTGCAATTTCTATAGCACGTTTCACCATGTTACCAGCATCTTTCGCACGAATTCCGCCCCAGCCTTCTTTCTGAACAACATCATAAAAGCCTAACTCTTTTGCAAGCTCTTCTTTAAATTGATTTGACATGACACCTCTTCGTCTACTCAATGCAGAGTCCCTCCTTATTTTGCTACGGTATAATTAGTATGCAAAATAATATAGCTTTTCATTTGTGGGAATATATGTAACGATACATAAATTATAAAATCACTTCATTATGAGGTTCACCATAAAATGTTAACTCTACTGTCTCTGTTAAAACATCCGCATAGCTATACGATACACGTTGCAACGCGTCTTCTTGCTGATCCAGTTGTACAACAAAAACAGAACGATACGTTTCTGCAAGTACACCTGATTGTTCTACCGTTTTTCTTCTCCCACTGTTTGCCTTTAACATCAGTCTCTGTCCAAGATGGTGATCTAATTCGCTTTTAATTTCATCTAAACGTTTTGACATATACTTCGTTACACCTCGCTGTAATTTAGATTGAACACTTAAAACACGATATATCTATCCCAATTATTAACCGCAACTCACAGACAATATCATTATAAAAGCATTATGCGTTCGAATAGATAGAAGAAATACTATATTGTAAAAGTATCATTATGTAGTCTGTGCGTTCTTGTCTATTTTTATCCAAGCAGATTTAAATCCTTTCCACACAAAAAAGCAAGATACATATGTACCTTGCTTATTCTTCATAATGTTGAAAGGGTAATCCAGTTCGTAAAATGCCCCTCGTCTCAATTCCACCAAGTCCCTTTTCGCCAGTAATCGTATTACGTACAACATCCCATACGTTGACTCTCTCCATAAATGACGTAAAACTAATTTTACCAACCACATATACAGGATCTAGTGCATGAATATTAATTCTAGATGGAGAACTAGCAAAATTAGCACCAGCTCGAATTAATGCTTCAAAGTGTGATTGACATGCCCCAGCAAAAATAACGAGTTGATCTAGTGATGGATATTTTTTCCGCACTTCTCGAACAGCCTGTACAAAATGCCTTGAATGCCTATACGCTGCTAAATCTCCCTTTACTCCTTTTGCTTTTGTATATGCATCGTGCCCTGTGATTACTAAGATGTCTGGACGAAAATGGTCTATTAAATCTACTACCTTTTCATGCATCTCTGTTTCTTTACAATGAATACCTTGTACAGGAACACCAATTTTATTATATAAGTCTAGACACTTGCGCAAATATAATGGGTCTCCATCTATATGCAATACACGTCCCGGCATTTGAAAATAATTCACCTCACTTGTATATCCACCAGTTGAAGTGTGTTCATGCCTTTGTTTCATTAATACATAATCTTGTTGAAACAAACGATACGTACGCTCCATTGTTTCTTTCTCACGCTTCGCTCTCTTTTTGTGTTCTCGTTGATCTATACTAATTAAATCTTCAAGCGGCGCATCTGCCACCAATCTAATTTCCTCTCCAAACAATATAGCTATCTCGCCTTTTATTTCTATAATACGAAAAAGGATATCCCTATTATGAGAATATCGTTCCACTAATTCTCCAACATGTAAAGCCATTCTCCTACCTCCAAACTCGTTAGGCCATCTTACCTGTTTTTAAAGTATGAATTTAGGAGGGGAAAGGTGACAAAAGGGACAGTTCAAGTTGAACTGTCCCTTTTATATTCTTATGATAATTTATGAAGAACTAATGCGTTACTTAATGTTGCAAACTCCTCGATAGATAGCGTCTCGCCTCTTCGTTTTGGATCAATTCCTACCTCTGTTAAAATTCGATCCAACAGCTCTTTATCTTTCGGGAAACCATTTAAATTATTTGATAAATTATTCATTAATGTTTTACGACGCTGTGCAAAACTTGCTCGTACTACTTCAAAGAAGAACGTCTCATCTGTTACTTCTACAACTGGTTTCGGACGCTTTAGGAGACGGATAATTGCAGAATCAACATTTGGTTGTGGTACAAACACTGTACGCGGCACAGTCATAACTGTTTCTACCTCTGTATAATACTGAATAGCAATTGATAAAGAACCATACTCTTTCGTTCCAGGTTTAGCAGCTAAACGATCCCCAACTTCTTTTTGCATCATAACAACAAATCCACGAACCGGTAATTTCTCTTCTAGCAATTTAAATAAAATTGGCGTTGTAATATAGTATGGTAAGTTAGCTACTACCATTACATCTTGCCCTTCTTCAAATTGCTCGCTAAACACCTCGTGTACATCTGCCTTTAGTACATCTTTATTAATAACTGTAACGTTGCCATATGGAGCTAACGTCTCATCTAAGATTGGTAATAATCTTTGATCAATTTCAAAAGCCACAACTTTTTTAGCACGCTTCGCTAATTGTTCTGTTAATGCGCCGATACCTGGTCCAATTTCAATTGCACCACTTTCTGGTCCAATTTCAGCGTGATCAACGATACGATTTAATACATTCGTATCAATTAAGAAATTTTGTCCTAAACTTTTTTTGAATGAAAATCCATACTTTTCAACAATGTCTTTCGTACGATTTGGCGTTGCGATATCCTTCATTTTCTTTCCTCCTGTATGACTTGCTTATAAGCTTCTGCAAATGATTCTTTTGAAACTTGAAACATTTGTAAACGTTTATGTAACTGTTTTGCGTTTGTATAACCAATCTTTAATAGCTTACCCATTCTTTCTCTGCGACTCTTTGCCATTTCTCCGCCCACTAAACCTGCATCGACTAGATCGCTCCAACTAATTTCACTTGTGTAAGCTTCCATTTCTTCATGTATATTCTCTAAAGCACGGCGAATTGATTCATTAGAAGCATGTTCAATTCCGACACCTTTTTTCCTTTTAGCAAGTGCTTCTTCCTTCGGTAAAAAAGCATGTTTACACCCAGGCACCTTATCAGAAATAATTTTTCGAATACGCTCTCCAGGATAATCCGGATCTGTAAAAATAATAACGCCTCTTTTTTGCAGCGCTAATTTAACTTGCTCAATAACATGATCACCGATTGCTGAACCGTTCGTTTCAATTGTATCCGCATCAACAGCACGCTTAATCGCAACTGTATCATCTTTACCTTCTACAACGATAATCTCTTTAATTTTCATGCTTGCCTCCACACTCGTTTCGTCTCTACTTAGTAAAACAAAAAAATGACGACTTTTCCATTATTATTTTCCCCATTCTTACATTTTAAAAAATAGAATGTCCAAAACTTTGTTCTCTCTCCTTATTGTAACACTTCCTTATTTGCCCGTATTTTCTCTATCACTCCTGCTACTTTTTATAAAAATAAAAAAAGAATGGGTTCTCCCACTCCTTTTTATTCAACACCAAATAAAGCTTTTGCATTTTTTGTTGTTACTTCTGCTACTTCCTCATAAGAAATCCCTTTTAAGTTCGCAATTTCTTCTGCTACGAGTTTTACATAACTTGGTTCATTTCGTTTCCCTCGAAATGGATGCGGTGTTAAATACGGACAATCCGTCTCTATTAACAATTTCTCTAATGGAATCTCCGCAGCAACTTCTTTCGGCTTCTTAGCGTTTTTAAATGTAACTGGTCCGCCTAACGAAATTAAAAAGTTCATATCGACACATCGCTCTGCCACTTCTACGCTGCCGCTAAAGCAATGCATAATACCTCCTACTTCAGCTGCATTCTCTTCTTCTAGAATATCAACAATATCTTGAGTTGCATCACGGTTATGTATAATAATCGGCAATTTCACCTTTTTCGCTAATGCAATTTGTTTACGGAATACTTCTTTCTGTATTTCTTTTGGGGACTTATCCCAGTGATAATCTAAGCCCATTTCTCCAAGTGCAACGACTTTAGGATGAGAAGCAAGTTCTTCTAACCATGCTAAATGTTCTTCTGTCATGTCGATTGCATCAACTGGATGCCAGCCAACCGCAGCGTAAATAAAATCATAAGCTTCAGCTAATTCAATCGCCTTTTTTATCGTTACCTCATCAAAACCAACAACAACTGTATAAGTAACTCCCGTTTCTTTCATTCGGGCAATAACTTCTTGTAAATCTTCTTCAAATTGCTCTGCATTCAAATGTGAATGTGTATCAAACAGCATAATACATAACTCCTTTTATCTTGAAATCAAGTTTATTCCACAAAAATAAGCTTTTTCATAACTTAACGATAACAATACTACAATCTTAATGCAAAATTTGAGAGTGTAAAAAGAAAAAAGACGCTTCACACATGTTACACGTGAAACATCTCTTTTCTTGTCTTAATTACTTGATTTTTGTACCGTTTGGTAGATTTTGGTCAATTGATGCTAATGACAATACGCCATTCTCTTCACCCGCTAAAATCATACCTTGTGATAATTCACCGCGTAATTTTACAGGTTTTAAGTTTGTTACACAAATAACCTTTTTACCTTTTAGGTCTTCTGGTGAATAGAACTTTGCAATTCCAGAAACAACTTGACGCTTTTCTGTGCCTAAGTCTAGTTGAATTTTTAACAACTTGTCTGCTTTTTTCACAGGTTCAGCAGATAGTACTTCAGCTACGCGTAATTCTACTTTAAAGAAATCATCAATTGTAATTTCTTCTGCCTTCGGTTCTTCTTCTTTTTTCTCTTCTACTTTAGGAGCAGAGCTTTTCATTTGTTCTTTAATGTACGCTACCTCTACTTCCATTTCTAAACGAGGGAAAATTGGGTTTCCTTTTTCTACTTTCGTTCCAGCTGGAATACAGCCAATTGTAGATAGGCTTTCCCAAGATTTATGTGCTTCATCAGTAAGGCCAAGCTGAGCAAACATCTTGCTTGGTGCTACTGTTAAGAATGGCATAAGCATAATACCCGTTTGACGAAGTACCTCTGCTAAATGAGCCATCACAGAAGCTAACTTTTCACGATCATTCTCATCTTTTGCTAGTACCCATGGTTGTGTTTCATCAATATATTTATTCGTACGGCTAACCAATTGCCAAATTGAGCTTAGTGCTACAGAGAATTCCATATTCTCCATTGCTTCTTCTACTTTTTTCAATGTATCTTGCGCAAACGTTACTAACGTTTCATCAAATTCCGTTACATTTGCTTTAAATGCAGGGATTTCTCCGTTAAAGTACTTATCAATCATAGCTACCGTACGATTTAATAAGTTACCTAAGTCATTTGCTAAGTCGAAATTAATACGCTCCACAAATCCTTCTGGTGTGAATACGCCATCTGATCCGAATGGGACTTCACGAAGTAAGTAATAACGTAATGCATCTAATCCGTAACGATCGATTAATGTAACTGGATCTACTACGTTTCCTTTTGACTTACTCATCTTTCCATCTTTCATTAAAATCCAACCGTGAGCAAAGACTTTTTTCGGAAGAGGTAAATCTAATGCCATTAAAATGATTGGCCAATAAATTGTATGGAAACGAACAATTTCTTTTCCAACTAAATGCACATCTGCCGGCCAGAACTTCTTATACATCTCTTCATTTTCTGTTCCATAACCTAATGCTGTAATGTAGTTAGATAATGCGTCAACCCATACGTAAATAACGTGTTTCGGGTTACCTGGAACACGAACTCCCCAGTCAAATGAAGTACGAGAAACTGCTAAATCTTCTAAGCCTGGTTTAATGAAGTTATTAATCATTTCATTCTTACGAGACTCTGGCTGAATGAAATGTGGATTATCTTCATAGAATTTTAATAGTCTGTCGACATATTTACCCATTCTAAAGAAATAAGATTCTTCACGAACAAGTTCTACATCATGACCACTATCTGGACTTTTTCCTCCAACTACTTTGTCACCTTCCATAATTGGATCTACTAATTGATGCTCTGTATAGAATGTCTCATCTTGTACAGAATACCAACCTTCATATTCATCAAGATAAATATCACCTTGATCTACTAGTTGTTTGAAGATTTTTTCAACAACATCTTTATGACGATCTTCCGTTGTACGAATAAAATCATCATAAGAGATATCCATCTTCTCCCAAAGTTCTTTAATTCCTGCAACGATGTTATCCACATATGCTTGTGGTGTAACGTTTAATTCTTCTGCTTTCTTTTGGATCTTCTGTCCATGCTCATCAGTTCCTGTTAAATAATGAACATTATATCCTTGCATACGCTTATATCGTGCCATCGCATCTCCTGCTACTGTTGTATAAGCATGTCCAATGTGTAATTTTCCACTTGGATAATAAATTGGGGTAGTAATATAAAAGGATTTGTTTTCCTCTGTCATTGTTTTGGACCTCCCGGATAACCTCATATGTATTTATAAATAGTATATCAAAAACTTATATATAAAGTGAAACTTTAATCTGTGAGGAGTTTTGTTCATTCCCGCGGATTATTAGCCTGCACCAATCGGGCTTTTACGAGCAATCCGGCTCCTACTTAACCTCTTTGCTCCAGCCGAATTTTAAATTTAAAATCTTACCGCTTGTTAATGCGGGATAAAAACGAGTTAATACTTGATACCTTTATCATCTATTACTCATATTTCAAGAAAATATACAGTCCCCACTTACAATTTATAAATTTTTCTGAAAATAAAGTAAAATAATAGTAGAAATTACTCACATTCTATTATATATAAGAAGTAAGAAATCTATAAATCTTTTTAAAAAATATAGAATTAAAGAATTGACGGAAATGTAAATGATTGGTATCATATGTCCATAGGGTATTTTGTCGAAAAATGACGAATCTAGAAAATAGACTCGAAACTTATAAACTATTTCTTTAGGAGGAAAAGAATTATGAAATCTACTGGTATTGTTCGTAAAGTTGATGAATTAGGTCGTGTAGTAATTCCAATCGAATTACGCCGTACTTTAGGTATTGCAGAAAAGGATGCTCTTGAAATCTACGTTGATGACGAGAAAATCATCTTAAAAAAATATAAGCCAAACATGACTTGCCAAGTAACTGGTGAAGTATCTGATGGCAACCTATCTTTAGCTGAAGGTAAAATTATCTTAAGCAAAGAAGGCGCTGAGCAAATCTTAAACGAACTTCAAGATTATATCGAAACAGCAAAATAAGCTTCTCAATTATGAGAAGCTTATTTTTTATCGACATGATAGATTTGATATACATCGCGTTTCGACAAATCTCGATCTTTCGCGACTGTTTTTATCGCCTCTTTTGAATTCATCCCTTTTTCGTTTATATAATGTTCAATATGATCATATACTGAAATAGATTCCCACCATTGTTCTTCTGGAGCAGGTTCTTCTGTTGAACCAGCTACTAAAATACAAAACTCACCACGAACTTCATTTTGTTTCGTCCACTCAATCGCTTCTTCGACTGTTCCTCGAATAAATTCCTCGAATTTTTTCGTTAACTCTCGACATAATACAATTTCTCTATTTCCCAACACTTCTTGCATCGAGATTAAAGTATCATCCAGACGGTGAGGCGCTTCATAAAACATCATTGTAGTTTGTACATAACGAAGCTTCTCTAACTCCATTTTTCTTTCTTTCTTATTTCTTTGTAAAAATCCATAGAAATAAAATTGTTTTGTTTCAAGACCTGATGCAATTAATGCTGTAAGGGCTGCATTTGCCCCAGGAAGCGGGATTACATGATACTGTTCCGTTACAGCCTCTACAACAATATCGTAACCTGGATCGGAAATACACGGCATACCAGCATCACTAACAAGTGCTACAGTCTTTCCTTCGTCTAGCTTCTCTAATATTTTCTTTCCACTTACTTCCTTATTATGCTCGTGGTAACTCATCACAGGCGTCTCAATTTCAAAATAATTACAAAGTTTTTTCGTTTGTCTCGTATCTTCAGCAGCAATTAAATCAGCTTCTTTTAAAATTCGAATTGCACGAAATGTCATATCTTCTAAATTTCCAATAGGAGTTGGTACTAAATATAAAACTCCCTTTTCATTTTGTTGAAAGCTTTTTTGTTGCCACATAGCGTTCTCCTTTTTGCATATATTCTTCTTTTTGTTTTCTATTTAATTGCTTAAAATAATACTCTGCTTGCATAGCTGTACGTTTATCTTCATGAAATTCTACGTAGTTTAAAACAACAGGAAGTCTAGCACGCGTATACTTAGCCCCTTTTCCGCCATTATGGGTCTCAATTCGCTTCTCTATATGATTTGTATATCCAGCATAATAACTTCCATCAGAGCACTCTACTACATAAAAACAATGCTTATTCTTCTCCATATAAAATAGAACGAATCTCCTTTGTATATTCATTATTTTCTTCATATACAAAAAGAGGTGGCAATATTTTCAGATCGGCATTTCCGTCCTTAATTCCTTCAATTAACAATGTATTCGCTTCTTTTCCTGCCTTAGGATAAACAAATCGGACACGCTTTGGTTCAATTTTGTATTTACGCATTAATGTAACAATGTCTAGTAAACGACCTGGGCGATGTACAAATGCTACTTTCCCGCCTTGCTTTACTAGCTGACTACTTGCAGATACAACATCCTCTAATGTACACATAATTTCATGACGGGCTATCGCTAAATGTTCATTCATATTTTTTTCAGAAGTTGCAGGTGTTTGGAAATAAGGCGGATTACATGTGACAACATCATATTGATGACGTCCAAGTTTCTCCGGCATATCTTTCAAATCCCCATGTATTAAGTGAATTCTTTCTTCCAACTTATTATATTGAACACTTCTTATTCCCATATCATATAAGCGTTCTTGAATTTCCACGCCAGTAATATTCCCTTTCGTTCTTGTACTTAATAGAAGGGGCACAACCGCATTACCTGTACACAAATCAAGTAAATTACCTTTTTGAATTGGTACCCAGGCAAAATCTGCAAGTAAAACAGCATCTAACGAAAAGTTAAATACTGATGGGCTTTGTATAATCTTTAAATCTTGTGCTAATAAGTAATCTAAACGTTCATCTTCATATAAATTCATATGTTACTCCTTTTCTTACACTTAACCTACCCTATTTCATCTTCAACTAATAAAAAACATATTTCATTCTACTCTCATGTATAAAAAATTACCTTTCCAATTATCATTGGAAAGGTAATTTCACTTTTTATTTAAAAATGACAGGCAGAATAAACAATCTCCCTCTTTACGTACACTTCCATAATGCAGATTACAAATATGAAAACCTTCTTGATATAGTCTTGCTAAATTATCGTAGCCTTCACCAATATCTGTCTTCGGCTTCACTTCTTTACGTTTTTGAGTTTTTTGTTTTTCTTTAATCTGCACTTCTTCAAAGCGGTGTCGCAAATTTTCATTTTCCATTTTTATATGTTGGTTTTCTTCTAACAACTCTGCAAGATGTTGTTTTAATTCGCCCAACTGTTTGTATAAATGTCCAATTTGCTCTTCCATACTAGAAACCGATGCAAAAATATCTTTTTTCTCCACAAGCACCCACCTCATTAATCTGTGGTTTGACTCGAAACGACCCCTTTATTCACTAACTCATCTAACGTATATTCTACTATCCGTTCCTTGTCTACTAGTTCCACTTGAATTAATCTTTCTAAAATATTTAATCCGATAACACGGCCAGTACCATGCGGGGTTTGTATACGTTGATCTAAATCAGGAAGTTGTTCCTTTGCTGCCTCATATTCATCGTTCTCATATTTTAAGCAACACATTAAGCGACCACATAAACCAGAGATTTTTGCAGGATTTAATGATAAATTTTGATCCTTTGCCATCTTAATGGATACAGGTTCAAAATCTCCTAAAAAAGTAGAACAACAAAGCATACGACCACATGGACCAATACCACCAAGCATCTTCGCTTCATCACGAACACCAATTTGTCTTAGTTCAATTCTTGTCCTAAAAATTGCCGCTAAGTCCTTCACTAGTTCACGGAAATCAATCCGACCATCCGCAGTAAAGTAGAAAATAATCTTATTGCGATCGAACGTATACTCTACATCTACAAGTTTCATATCAAGATTATGTTCTACTACCTTTTGCTGACAAACTTGATATGCTTCTTTTGCAGCATGTTTGTTCTCTTCAACAATGGTACGATCATTTTCATTTGCAATACGAATAACCTTTTTTAGCGGTAATACAACGTCGTTTTCATCAACTTGCTTTTTGGTAATAACTACTTTTCCGTATTCAATACCTCTTACCGTTTCTACAATTACAAACTCATTTTCAGAGATATCGAACTGATTCGGATCAAAGTAATACACCTTTCCGGCCTTCTTAAAGCGAACACCTACTACATCATACAAAACGGTCATCCCTCCTGCAACCGCAACACTAACTGTTCGAACACAAGCTGCGCATTTACATTAGCGTTGATTCTATTTTTTGCCTCTAATATATTAAAGAGAGCTGATACAATGCGCTTCTGAGCGTAGGAGAAAGATTCAAACATCTCTTTCTGCTCATGAAAAACAAGACGATCTTCTTCTCCAAGTTGAACATATAATAAATCCTTATAAATAAGGAGTAACATATCTAAACCTTGCTGTAATTGCTCTTTCTCTCCAAAGTGTTTTCCCCATTTTTCTTGTACAAAAAAAATAGAGGCTTTATCTTTTTCGAGCGCTTCACATAATTTTATCACTAAAGCTCGTGCTTGTGCAAACCATTCATCACTACATAAAGCTAAAGCTTCATCAAAACTATTCGTGAGTTGTGCAGCAAGTGTCGATAAAGACGCCGTAATACCTTCATCCTGTAATCTTCTAATTAAAGATTCCGTAGGTAAAGGTCTAAATGTAACAACTTGACAGCGAGATAAAATCGTATTTAAAATTTGATGACTTTGTTCAGTAAGTAAAATAGCTGTTGTATCACTACTTGGTTCTTCTAAAAATTTCAAAAGTGTATTCGCCGCATTTGCTGTCATACGGTCTGCGTGCTCAATAATATATACTTTTTTATTTGCTTCTAATCCTGTTTTTGAAAACTCTTCTTGTAAATCATGAATTTGCTGCTTCTTAATAGATAATCCGTCTGGTTTTACAATATGTAAGTTCGGGTGGTTGCCTGAATCAATTCGCTTACAATTTGTACATACATGACAAGGCTCTACCCCATTCCGCTGAGAACAGAGGAAACTCTTTGCCATTTGAATCGCAGTCGCAAACTTTCCTGTACCTTTCCCTCCCTCTAACAAGTAAGCGTGGGATATACGCTCTTTTGCAATGCTATTCATCAACATTTTTACACCGATGGGTTGTATAGCAGAAAGCTGCTCCCACGTCTTCGTCATAATGCATACCTCACTTATTTCAATTCTTTCCTTCTATTATAACAATTTATCTTCTATAACCTGAATAACTTCTTCTATAAGTTTTTCCATTGGCTGATCGGCATTTACTAATACAATACGATCTGAGAAACGTTCTACAACTTGTAAATACCCTTCACGCACACGTTTATGGAAAGAGATATCTTCCATATCTAGTCGATTCACTTCACGTCCTCCATCTTTTGCAATTCGAGCTAAGCCAACTTCTGGCTCAATATCTAAGTAAATTGTTAAACTAGGCATACAGTCTTCTGTTGCAAAGCGATTTATTTCAAATACTTTATCCATACCTAATCCTCTTGCATATCCTTGATACGCTAAAGAGCTATCTATAAAACGATCACATAATACAAGGTAATCCTCGTTAAGTGCCGGCATAACCTTTTCTACTAAATGCTGTCTACGTGCTGCAGCATATAACAACGCCTCTGTACGTGCTTCCATCATCGTATACTCTTTTTTATGTAAAATCGTTCTAATATCCTCAGAAATTGCAATACCACCCGGTTCTCTCGTCGCCATTACCTTTTTTTCTTTTTGTTCAAAGTATGGCAATAAACTTTGAATTAACGTTGTCTTCCCCGAACCTTCTGGACCTTCAATTGTTACAAATAATCCCTTCATCCTAAAACCTACTTTCTATATCATACACTTTCATATATTTCGTGTTGCCTTGAAAACGAGCGCCCGCTTTCTCTAAATACATAATTTGCTCTTTATGTTCTGAAGTAATTCTTTCCCCATACATAATCAATGGAATGCCAGGTGGATACGGAATTACCATTTCCGCTGCTATCATCCCAACTGCTTCTTCTACAGATACTACTTTCGTTTCATATCCTTCCAGTTGTTTATATGTATACGGTAAAGGAGAAATTTCTCCTTTATAAGTATAACGAATAGATTCCTTCTTGTCTTTCACCTCATAAGATTGCAATGCCACACGGATCATCTCTATAGCCTTCATATACTCCTTATTTACTTGCAAAGGCAAAATAAATAAGACATTATATGGATCTGCCATTTCTGTATATATACCGACCCTTTCAAATACAGACTGTAATTCGTAGCCCGATAACTGGCAACGTGTCTGTACGGTAACCTTTAACTCGTCTTGTAATGGATATTGTAAAATAGATATTTGTGGAACAGAACTCAACTCTTCTTTAAATCCCCGTAAAAACTCGACAATCTCATCATGTCCCTTTTCTTTTATACGCGCTATTGTAAAGCGTGCAATATCAAGAGAAGTCATAATTGGATACGATGGACTACTAGATTGTAGCATACTTAAATAAGTAGAAACTTTTTCTTCTCTCACTAAGCGACTATTTATATGTAAATAGGAACCCATCGTCATCGCGGGTAATGTTTTATGAGCAGAATGAACTACAATATCTGCCCCATATGCTAACGCTGACTTTGGAAATGCCCCGCCTAAACAAAAATGAGCTCCATGTGCTTCATCTACTAACACAGGAATTTTATGTGCATGTGCATAAGCGATGCTTGCCTCTAAATCTATCCCCATACCATAATAATTAGGATGTGTTAAAATGAGTGCTTTCGCATTTGGATATTTTTCAATTGCTTTCTTAATAATTTCATCATGAATTCCCACCGGTACATTATAAGATTCATCAATCCATGGATCTAAAAAAATAGGATTTGCTCCTGCTAGTTTTAAACCATTAATAATTGATTTATGACAGTTTCTTTGTACAAGAACAATATCATGTTCCCCGCAGCAAGACAAAATCATTGCTAAGTTCCCGACTGTTGAACCATTAATTAAAAAATAACTTTTTTCCACTCCATATACATCAGCTAATAATTGTTGTGCCTCATCTATACATTCAAATGGACTATGTAAATCATCTAACCCTGACAACTCAGTCACATCGATAGATAATATATCTTTAAACTCCCCTACTGCCTCCTGAGGGAAGTTTAAACCATTTTTATGACCTGGAACATGAAAGGATAACGGCCCTCTTTCTTTAAACTCTATTAACGCCTCATATAAAGGTATGCGATTTTGATTCATCTATATCTCTTCCTTATTATTTCATTCTTTCTCTATTATACAGAACAAAAAAAATAATAGGCATATGCCTATTTAAAAATATGATACTTCTAATTTCCGAAGCTGTTTTAAATAATATATATACTTCGGATCATTTGTCTCCGTATTTACCATGTCCTTTTCACATTCATAACATATTAAATTATTATAAACATATATTCCTTCTTTTCTTTCTGTCTCACAAACAATACAAACTTCGTTTTGTGACTTCATATCCTTCCCTCCCTATTTAAATGGACATATTTCATACTTCTATTCCTTAACAATTTACAGAAAAATATACATCAATTTCTTATATAATATGATTCATCCTTGGGCAACGTGTTTGTATTATCCTTACTTCTTTTTACATACTGTTTAAAAAACACAAAAAAACACAAGTCAAAAGACTTGTGTTTTTAGTTGCTTGGCGACGTCCTACTCTCACAGGGACAAGGTCCCAACTACCATCGGCGCTAAAGAGCTTAACTTCCGTGTTCGGTATGGGAACGG
>NZ_JBTREW010000032.1:0-43002 GCF_054823925.1 Bacillus sp. F9_6S_D1_P_5
TCTAAATTCTATGATTTTATATTGTTTTCTTTCACTAAAATCAAAAAAGATTCCGGAGTGTTGGGAACCCCTTCAGGGTTTCCCAACACTCTGTATAAATCGCCTTTTTAAAGGCGATTTATTATTTTACTTAAATGTAACTTATATAATTCATACTTCGACGATTAATTTCGTGGCGTTAATCCGTACAATATAAATTGAATCGTATTTTCAATTTCCACTTCATCATTCCATTTTTCTTCTGGCAATAATAAAAATCTTGTTAATAATAAACCTAATACAGCTGATAAAGTAAGTCTTAATACAAAAGATGGTGGCATTTCAATAATTTCCCCGTCTTCCTGAAACTTTACAATCAACTTTTTAAAATGTGAAAATAACTCTGTTTCTACTAAATGTTGTATTTCATTTTTTAGTTCTGGCTGAAATGGCACTTCTTGAATTAATATTTTTATCATTGGAAAATGCTTTTTTGCAAATTCAAATCTATTATGAATAACAACTCTTAGAAGCCCTTCATATGATTCATACTCCGATTTAAAAATTTCCTTTGCGAAGGCTTGTACGAAAAATGGTGCAGCAAACTTTGTTAATGTCGGCATGACGACTGCTAACAATAAATCTTTTTTCGTTTTATAGTAGCGGAAGATTGTTCCTTCTGCTACACCAGCACGCTTTGCAATTTCACTTGTTGATGTTGAAGCATATCCTTTCTCTTCAAACATATCAACAGCTGCCTCTAATATACGCATTTGACGTTCATTTCGTTTATCCGTATTTGTTGCGGCAATTAATTCTTCCAGCCAATCCTTCTTCATCTATAATGCCCCTTTGTATCATCATTATATTTTCCGATGTTTCTTTAATGCAAATACATTTCCTATTGCAAATAATAGTGAAAAAAGTAGTAATACAGTAAGTTTTATATTTTATCTTATAATAAATAGTAGTATATTATAAGTGCTTAATTATTAATCTTTTTTCAAGTGACATATCAGCGATATTTTATGTCTATTTTGTATAGGTGTTAGCAAGTTCGTTTGCAAACTTGTTAGCACTTTTTTTATATCACCTCTAATAGATAAACCTTCACAAAAACATCATACTTAGCTGTCAACTCTTCTAATTTCTTTTCCCTATATTTTGTCACTGTAAAAAAATGAATGATTGGTATTTTCCCATTATATTTTTGTGAACTCTTCGTACTTTTTTATTTTCTCTTCATTCACTTTCATTTTCTGCGAACGATCTATTTCAACCGCATGAAGTATTCCTTCTTCATCACGAAACTTCACATCGGGAACTATTTTCTTTTTTTCCTTATTCTTTATATAACGTATATCCGTTTCAATCTGCCAATCGTCCGGACAGAATAAATGTAACCATGCTTCATTCCGTAATAATGCATGTGCAAGCTTCCCTCTTGAAACAACCTTACCATCATCGCTAAACAAAGCATGCCCTTCTTTATTTAGATAGTACACATATTCTTTCCCTTGCATTGTTTTACTTAAATACGGCTTCAAATCTCCCATAATTCTGTTTGCATTGCGTATACCACCCCCATATCATGTACACACATTAAATGCCTTCTTGTGGCAAACTGGAGCTTTCTAATCGTCGCAAGTATCGCCATCTGACGGTTGATTTTCATGTGACTCTGGATGTTCGTGTTTTTCCACCTCATATTCTTTTAGATGTTTCCACATGACCTTGTCATCGATATACGGCACTTGCAGTACAGTAAAGTTTTCCTTCATATATATAGCTCTTCCTGGAATAGATGGTAGTTGTTCTAATCCGGACTGATCAATTACAACCTCTGATTTTGTCCAAATATAATCCTCCCACGTCTCAATCCTTACATATATAAGGCTAAAACTTTAAATATTTTAGATATATACCTTTATATGTGTATGAAATTAGTTCGTAATCCACTATCGGCTGTAAAGCTTTATTTTTTACGTCTGTTATTATGTAATTTACTAGCAGTGATCATTTTATTTAACAAAATCTCACCAGATTCTCTAAGCATATTTAATGGTTTTCACCAGGTATAAAGTATAAAAACAATTAAAGAAAAGAGACTGTCTTCAAAAGTTAATCTGAGGATACTTTTTTGACAATCTCTTTTCTTATATCAAAATTTTCAACTTCAAAACTTACAAGTGATTATACGAATGTTATACCTGCACTTGCGAAACCTGTAATAGCAGTAGCTATATCAAAACCAGGTGTAGTTGATGAAACAACAAGTAATATCTTATCTTGTGGAGCGACCGCAATGGCTTGTGCGCTAATACCACTTGAAGTATTACCGATAGCAATAAGACCACTAAATGCTGGTGTTAATAGTAACGGTGTACCTACTGGAGTGAAAGTATTACTTGCTGCTGGCGCGCTGTACAACTGCATTTGAATTTGTATGCTTCCTAATGCTAAAGCAACCGCTACAGTTACACTAAAGAATCCTGCTAACGAAGTAATTGTACCTGCGCGAGGAGCTACAAATGCGAAATCAAATACTGGAGGTAGAGGGCCTATAGTAATCGGGCCACCAGGTGGGACAATTACAGGGAAGAATGAACTTCCAAATCCAAGAAGTGCTCCTGTGTTTGCTAATCCATCTAAAACAGTTGCTAACTCTACTGGTCCACCTGATGCATACGGAATAACCGCTCCAGCTCCTGTTGCTCCTGTTAGGCCTGTTGAACCTGTTGAACCTGTTGGACCTGTTGGACCTGTTGGGCCTGTTGGACCTGTTGGGCCTGTTGCTCCCGTTGGACCTGCTCCGGTTCCTGCTGGGCCTGTTGGACCTGTCGCTCCTGTTGGGCCTGTTGCTCCCGTTGGACCTGCTCCGGTTCCTGCTGGGCCCGTTGGACCTGTTGGACCTGTTGGACCTGTCGCCCCTGGAGTAGCATTGATTAATTGAATTAATAAATTAAAAAGAAGTTGTAAAGTTGCAGAATCAACATTTGAGTTGCAGGATATAGGGATAAGATCTAAAGCGAAGAAGAATTGTGCAAGGGCGCTATAAAATTGTTGCAATAATGTTGACAATTGACCTAAATTAGGAGCTGGAGATTGTAATAAAACTAAAATACTTTGAGTTAATTGTTTCAAAAAATTAACTTCTGAGGAAGGTAATAAGGAATTTAAGAAAATTAAAAATTGATTAAACAAATTGAATAACGCTACTCTGTTTGCATCACTTGGATTTGCAAAAAATGCTGAAATAGCTGATACTAATGAGTTTAGTAAAGTAATTAATTGACTTAATTGTTCCCTAGTAATAGGAACTGACTGTGGATTTTTACAACAATCTGCTGAAAAAACAATCGGATTGCAGTTATTATGATCAAAACAATCATTATGTTTCATTTATTTCCTCCTTATTTAATAATTTTGAGAGAATATTCTTATACTAAGAAACACTCAATTGTAATGGTATTGAATATTTTTAAATATCCATTTTTCTTAGAATAAAAATAGTTACTAATAATTAAACTATAAAAATTCAGTTTAATTACATTCACAACTCACATAATATAAGTATACCCATCTATTTATCTAGTGCTTAGATTAATTCCCTAATGAAAAAGCGTATTTTTAAAGGAATACGTTATTACTCCTATCAACGCGTTTATTTTGTCAATAAACGAAAAGGCATATTAATTTATAAGTTCAATAATGCCATTCTAGAGTAATACCAAATGAAGTTTTTTGAAAAACTTTAATCTTCACAACCTAGTTGTTTATATCATGAGTTTCTAATAATACATTTCATTTTCCATTAAGAGCTAATCATTTTGCTTTTGCTGACTAATTATTTCTTTGTAACAACTTATACTCATCTTACATACATTATCTTGAATCCTTACTTTTTAAACCATTTGATTGTTCATGACTCACAAACATTAACAATATATGAATGGTGTACTGATTCATAGAAGAGTACCATATAATGGTGCTCTTTTTCATTTCCTATAAAATAAAATTTTGTATAAAAGATACACACTTAATCGAAAATAACTTCATAAAATATTTTGTGTTCCTTTCTTTATAAAATAGTCGTTACAAAATGAATCTCGTCACGAGAGCACTTTATATAAGTGCTCTTTTTGTGTTCCGAATTAATACAAAATGAAATTTCTATTTAAATGTGTTTACACGATTTTTTTACATATCTTTTTGGGTTTTAAACTCATTTAAATTAATACCTAAGAATTATTAGGATAAGCAACATATTATAATAAAACAAAAAAGATTTTATCCATTGTTAAACGGAGGTGTTTCTAATTAGTACAACTTTAATTTCACATTTTTACAATGAAGAGTATTTACTCCCATGGTGGTTAATGCACCACACAAAACTATTTGATCATGGCATTCTTATTAATCGTGGATCTACTGATCGTTCGGTTGAAATATGCAAATTATTTGCACCTCATTGGGAAATCCGAGATTCAAAAGTATTAGAGTTTGATGCCTTATTAGTTGATCAAGAAGTAATGGAAATAGAACAAGAAATTACGGGATGGAAAATGGTTTTAAATACCACTGAATTTCTTTGCTGTGTTGATAAGGAAGCCTTTTTCTCTTCTCTTGCTACTTTAGGGAAAAACATGTATTCCATTAGGACTATTCTGATGGTGGATGAACCTTCTCACGGTTATACCAATCCGAGATACGGCATTCCCCTTGTCAAACAGCGTTACCATGGGATAATAATTCATCCCACTCCACCTGCCCCATACTACGGTGGTAGATTCCTCCACAATTACTCGCAAGGTAACTATTCGGCGGGGCGACATTGGTCGTTTCATCCATTCATCGTTTACATGTATCCTGCTTTCGTTTTAAAATTCTTTTACAGCCCATGGAATAAGGCTATGAAAAATCGAAAATTACAAATTGGTCCGACTCTTTCTAGACATAGCATCAAGCATGGCTTAGGTACTCATCACCTAGCAACGCTTGATGAATTAGAAAAAAAATATATATTCTTTGCAACTTCAACTATTGATCTTCGATTACTCCCAGAATATCAAGCTTTATTTCCAGATTTATGTTTTCCTAACTAGTAATCCATCAAAAATATTTTGAACCTTTCCATACGTTCTTTACTTTTAAGTAAGAGCCATTCCTTTTTAAAATAGCGTTTTTGTTAAAATCTTTTCACATTTAAACTGGACAAGCATATATTATTGTATCTCCTCTTTTCTTTCATAGAATTTTACATTTGCTGAGACAACACCCCCTTCGGATGTTGTCTTTTTTCTTATGCATCAAATAAGGATTTTGTTTAGTATTGAGTTGAAGCTATAATACATGGATTGCATTAAATTCATTAAGTAATGTACTGTAATCTTCTTCACGAGATTGTAGTTGATCTTGTGATAACTTTAGTGCGTCTTCCGTTTCCAAGCGTAATTTTGTTTCTGCGATGTGTTCTTTTGCAAGTAGCTCATTTGCTTTCTTGAGGTCCTCATACAGCTTCGATACTTCACGTAACTCTTTTTGCATCGCATCTTTTTCATCAAGAACTGTATTTAATCGACCTTTCCAAAAAGCATCTAACGATTCTGCTTTCTCGATATGTTCAGTAGCTACAGATTTTAATTCTGGTGGTTCATATTTCGTTTTCTCAACATTTTGAGGTTGTGGTGATGGTTTTGTATTCCGAGGATTCTTTGATGCACTTACACGCTTATTAGGCGTCCCGTTTGCTTCGTGTCTTTTAGAAACTTGATAATATAAATTCCCTTCTGTTACTCCAAAATCTGCTCCGATTTTCCCCCAAGTCCATTTCTTTTCATCAGAAGCACGTAATTTTTCAGCAGTCTCACAAATTTGATCCCAATTTCTTTGTTCAGCCATATGTTCCGTTCTCCCCTCATCTAGGCTTTCGCCTAATGTTTTTAAACGCTTCCCAATAGAACAATTCCGATAACAATATTTGATACCCCTATCTTGACTAGTGCCTTTTGGAACATCCGTACATCCTCCGCAGTTATTATCAAGTAGCGCTGAAATTTCAGCCCTTATTTGCCGTTTCTCCTTTTTGCTCAATCCATCACCCCATATGAGATTGAAAGGCAGGTAGTACAACGAACTTTTCATACTACCAACCTGTTTTCCACTGATTTCTCCTATACCTTCGCTAGTTCTTCTAATGTGAAAACTGAAATTTCAATACGTGGCTTTTCCGAATACCACTTGCTCACGTGCAAATCGACAATCTGACTATCATCGTTCCAAAGTACTTTATTGCATGCATCTTTTATGCCCTTTATGTAATTATCGACATCTGGTTTTGCTGTTGGGCGTAACAGTCCTTGTTCTGCTTGTAGTGCTTTCTTTTTCGAAAAACTTTTAAGTGATGGCTTATATACTTTGACTTTCATCACGAGTGCTCCCTCAAGCAAATTAGCTGGAGCATGTTCTGAAGCAACTAATTTTACATATTGCTTAAAATCACGTGATTTTTTTGGATCATACATACGAACTCGACCATTAATAGTGTTCGCTCGCGGTCTCCCTTGTGCTACTGGTTCACCAAAAACTGTAAAGGTAATCATCAATATCCATCATCCTGGCGTTGATGATTTACTTTGTTCTTTTCCAGGTATGCTTGTTCTATATCTTCATGAGTAAATCCGAGGTGCTTTGTTCCTAATTCCATAAACAAGTTAAAAATTGTTTCAACGTCATCCGCTAATTGCAGTTTACTGTCTGGATAATTATGTGCTGTATCCCCCATTTCTCCTACGTAATAAAACAACTTGTTACATGTTCCAACGATTGTTTTTTCTGTTTCATCCTCGCAACGAAACTCTATTTTCACATCTAACTGATTGCTGATACTTAAAATAAAATGCAGTCCATCCACAAACTCTGTCAGAATGGTTTCTTTTTCACTCGGGCCCTTATTACTCCAATGTTTAAAACAACGTGTTTCGTTCGCTAATTCAGCAATTTCAACCTGTAGCGCTAAGATTAAATTACTAACTAAGTTTTGACCTTCTAAACCATGTTGCTAAATAATCCGATTATCAAGTATCTTTTGTAATTCACGTAATTTTGCGATATTCATTATTTTCTTTCCCCTTTCGCTTCACTGATCAGTAAAGTAATTTCATAAACACCATTTATCAAACATTCCATGTTTCTTCACCCCTTGAATATTTTTCAAATAAAAATACATACTATTTTCAAGCCGCCGTATCCACGGCCAATACTTCTTTCTTTTGTTGCAACAGAAGCAGGTAGGTTCTTAACTTATCTGCTTTTCCTGTATATTTTTTTTAATATCGAAAATAATACCAACAAGCTGTTTGAACTAGCAGCTTCACTCTTCTCGTAATGGGAATGCAATTTATCACAATTAGCTAATCCATTCGACTCACTGGCAGACAACCAAATTTGTTGTCTGCTTTTTGTATGAGATTTTTCATTTTACATATACTACTTTTGAGCCTGTTACCAATACAAGCCATTTGGTGTTTTGAATTCCGACTAAGCTTTTTTGTTGCATAGATTTTCACATCTTTGACAACACTGTTTTAAAGCGCGTTTTCTGGTTATTCGTAGTTCTAATCCAGAATAATTTTTCTCCTATAAAGGACGGCAGGTACGACTGCTCGTCCTTTTTTACTTATACCGCATACTCTCCCTTCTGGTAGTTTCGAACCACATTCCCTTCATCATCGTAGTAAGCAATTTCCCAAAAAGGATGACAGTTGTGCTTCTCAATTTCCCCATCGAACAAAACGGACAAATGAGTTTTCCAGTTCCCAACGATTGTCCCCCACATGCCAGCTACGTTTACTCGCATACCCATGTAAGCAAAATGGAGGTTGCGGTAATTCTGCATTTTCTTAAACGCTTTTTCTGCGCTGTACATGCGCTTGATGTCAAAAACACCTTCGTTCTCGCACTTTACAAACTTCATAAATTCCACCATCGGCATCGTTAGAAATTTTGTTCTGAACTTTTGCCAGTACAGAAATCTTGCTTTACTTTCTGTTTCCGCTACCACAAATTCTTCGTTCGGCCAATGTTCGAAAATGGTTGTTAGCTTGAATTTGTAAAGAATCACCATCCTTTCACCTCCCATTAATTCGTCATCAACTTACGGAACAGTTTTTCATTTCTTGTGTCTAGTGCGTGATCAATGAGGTGGTATTTTATTAACTTGTCAATTTCATTATGATCTTCCCCATCAATATGCGTTTCAAGTGAACACTCATCATCTTCAAGTACTTCCATGTATAAAGGTTCGTTGTATTTACCTTTGAAATTGATTTGAATGTAAATTGAGGCATCATTCGCATTAAAGTGATGATATGCTGACATCCCATCTGTGACAGTTAAATTCGGTTTATAAAACGCGAACAGTTTGCCTTCTGTAAACTCTGCTGAAATTTTAATTCCATACGGATACTTCTTTGCATTTTCAACAAAGTGGATTCTAGTTACAAACCTTAAATGTTTACGAAATGTGTAGATAAACGGAAAGCCCTCATGTCTTCTGGGCAAGATATGGTTTAGAACAAATTGTATAAACGACATGGGATTCTTCGATATAGATAAATGGAAGAACCTATCACCTGAGGATGCTGCGGAAATAAAAAAGCACTTTGATTATGTTGTATTTAAAGCAATGCAAAATAAACAAAAGTATTAAAATTCAATGGTCTGAATTTAAGCATCAAAAGAGTTTTACAAATAAAAAGAAAAGCCCTCTTCACGGGCTTTTCTTTTTGCAGTAAAACAAGAACGAATGTTCCTAATTTTAACAATGAGGTGAAATTCTTGAATTGGTCGTATCAAACTACCCTACTCGAAGATTGGATTACGGCGTTTTATCAAAATCTTGACATACGAACACCAAGTGATTTATGTATTGATAAAATCGCACACAAATGCAATATAATACTATTGAAAGAAAATATCAATTCGTATTACATAGCGAACAACCTTTTAAAAATGATTGTTCTCGACGCCCGCCTCCCTTTAGAAAAACAACGAGAAGTCTTTTTCCATGAATTATGTCATATCATGCGGCATGTTGGTATACAAGGAATAATGCCCACTACTTTTCGGGAGTTGCAAGAATGGGATGCGGTTCGTTTTACCATTTATGCTGCTATTCCCTTTCATATGTTAATATTTATAAATCCTTTAAATGACACTATTATCCCTGAAATGTCTGAAGTGTTTCAGGTAAGTCCTGAATTATGTAAAAAACGTCTTACTCAAATTCACAATAGAATTCAATTGTAGGAGCAGTTAGCATAAATGATTATGTCCGAAAAAGAACTTTAAATGAGATAAGATGACCATCTACCCTCTTTTTCATTCGACAAAAGCATATAAATAAGTTAAATTATATTTGCTATCTGTTTTCGAAAAAAATGTGTGCCATTATATAATCGGAGGAAATGATATGGGACTTTTCGGTACAAAAAATCCAAAAACTATTACAGATAATAGTTTTTCTTGGAAAGACAATGTAATTGAAATTACAGAAAGCGGTTATTTACAGAGCAAGGGCCTAATCAATATGGTTCGTATTCCTGTTCGCCACATTGATACCGTTACATATTCTATCAGCACTATAAAACCATCTATGAGCGTAGACCTTAACATTATAGGTAAGGGTGTTGTCTTAGGAGTTATAACTGTAGGCATTGATTTGAAAGACGAAGTTCAAGATTGGTTACTTAAAAAAATTGAAAAATAAATTTCTGTAAATCAAAAGCACAGTAGCATTAAGCACTGTGCTTTTTTCTTTCTTTATATTCCGGTTCCTGAATCTAAGATTACATCCCAACCACCAGCATCATCAATTTTATGACCACCAAGGTCCTTTGTAAATTTCCAAATTTTTTTGATACAGTCCTTAAAATAATGGAAGGTTGCTGCATGTTTTCTTCCCCTTTTTTAAAAATGAGTGAGTACTCACTTTTATTTTACTCTTGCGTAATTATATGTCAAACTTCATTGATTAGTATGTATTTTTAATCTTAAACAATGAAACAGAGTCGACATTAGAATATCATTTCTTAAAGTCGACTCTGTTTCATTTAAATTATATATTTTACTTTACGTTTTTAAATTCATATATTTCCTAATTCTAGCAACATCTAAAGAATATTCAATAACTAACTGCTGTAACGGTAATATAACTGTGTCGGGATATAAATGGGCATATTGTAACGTTTCTGCATATTTTTCTAATCTTTTTTCTAAATACTTTATAATTTGATCCGGATGACTTACTAATAAGCATTTACAATAATAATGTATTTGTTCCTCAATCGCCGTATACTCTTCAATTTCATATTCTTTATGCATGTGTACACCCCTTTATGTTTTTATACAGATTCTTTATCACACTTTTCACTCGACTAATTTTTAAGTTTTTTGATTATTTACACTATAACAAACTCTTCGGGTCAAATTTTGTTACTTTATGTAACGTAGAAAATTTTTAACAAAATTGTAATGTTAACTTGTATAAATTTCAAATGACCTATTTTTCTCTATACAAAAAGTCGTACAGTTCAATTTAACTGTACGACTACAAGTTCTGGCCTATTGAAAATTCTTTGCGGAATGACACTATTGCCTAAGCCTCTACTCACTACCATAGATGTATTTTGTTTTTCATATAAACCGGCTGTATATGTAGGGAATAACCCTTGATTCGGAGCAACTAATCCTCCGATAAATGGCAATCTAACTTGTCCTCCATGAGCATGCCCTGATAACACTAAATCTATTTTCTCATTAGCATACTCTGCCAGAAATTCAGGTCTATGGGATAGTAATACATTATATGTATCTGGCTTCATTTCAAATTTTGCTTTTAAAATTTCATCTTTTACAATATTTCCTTCATCACGGTTTCCAGCTACAAATGCCGGATCATCGATTCCAAGTAAATTTATTTTTTGTTTCCCTTTATGAATCGTTACATGTTCATTTCTTAAAATAGTAACATGGTGTTTCTTTAATTCTTTCTCTAAATCATTATATTTTCCTGACCATTTTTCATGGTTTCCTGTCACAAAATATATAGGATACTCCATTACAAGTTCTCGTATTAATTCCATACTTACTTCTGCATCGTATGATTTACTGTCAATCAGATCACCTGTAATAACAATAACATCTGGATTTTCACCTTTTACTTTTTGAATTAAAGTTTCTTGATTGTTGCTAAATTTTTTATTATGTAAATCTGAAATTTGTAGAATTTTAAAACCTTTAAATGTAGAAGGAATTTTGCTAGATTTTATATTAACTTCAGTTATACTTATTAAATTGTTCTGTACATATAAAAAGATACTAAAGCCTACTATTATGGCAATAAACAATATGATTCTATTCATATTTCTCTTCATATTCTCTCCTTTTTATTTTCATAGAACACTTATTTATGTTAACTATATTATATTATACATTTTTGGAATTGTTTAAGTTAATAAAATGCAGTACATGAAATTTCAGATAAATTACGTAATAAATATTTGATTTGTTTACTTTTATCCATTTCAAAATAAGAATACAAAAACGATTCTTTTCACACGAAAAAGAATCGTTTTCTAACTTTATTCCTTCAATAACATTATTTTTACAAATGTAAAACTCATATACTATTACCTTAAAGCATTAACTATAACTTCAGCTGCTTCTGCAATAAGTTGATTATCATAGGTAGCCTCTTTCTCATCTTTACTAGATAAAATTGCGATGATAATTGGTGCTCTATTTGGCGGCCAAACGATAGCGATATCATTTCGTGTTCCATAACTTCCAGCTCCTGATTTATCTGCAACTATCCAGTCAGTTGGTACACCTGCACGAATAAGTTTGTCTCCTGTAGCATTCCCTTTCATCCACTCTGTAAGAATGTTACGCTTATGATTTGGAAGCGCATTTCCGACCGTAAAAGCTTTCAGGTTCGTAGCAATCGCTTTCGCTGTACTAGTGTCACGATTGTCTCCTGGAATAGCCTCGTTTAATTCTGTTTCAAAGCGATCAGACATAGTAACACGATCACCCATCTGTCTAAGCGCTTTTTCATATCCTTTTGGTCCGCCTATTTTGTTAAATAAAATGTTCCCTGCAGTATTATCACTGTAACGAACAGCAGCCTCAGCAATTTCTCCTAGTGCCATTCCAGTATCTACATGTTTCTCTGTAACAGGTGAATAATCTACTAAGTCTTCTTTCGTATAAGTAATAACTTCATTTAATTTCTCAGTCGAGTTTTGCTGTAGTAATACCCCTGCCGCTAACGCCTTATAGGTTGATGCAAAAGCAAACCTTTCGTTAGGTCGATAAGAGATTGTTTCATTTGTACCAGTATCAAAGGCATACACACCTAATCGAGCATCATATTTTTTCTCTAGTTGAGAGAACTCTTTGTGCGTCGCCTGATTTTTATGTTTTATTTGTCCCTTCTTTTCTTTTGCTTCAACTTGCAGTGGTCCTCCTGTAAAAGCTTCTAGGCTTGTAAGACTTAAACCTAATATACCAACACATATTCCTATTTTTAGCATCCTCTTGTTTTTCAAAATCATCATTCCTTTCAAGTTCTTAACACTTTTTTACTTACACATAATAGACAATCACCGAAACAAATTTGTTCCATAAACTTTTCAAAATTTTTAACTAGTATGAGAGTCATTAACAAAATAAGAGATAGCAACAATGATCGTCGCTATCTCTTATTTCAAATCTAATTTTTATTTATAAAGACTTTTATATAAACAGAATCTCTTTCGCTTAGAGAAGTGTACAAGTTTTACTGATTTTGATTTGGATTATCTGTATTAGTAGCTTCACCATGTATACGCTGCTTTTTCAAATCAAAGTATACATCTAAAACTTCTTTTCCAATTATGGAATTAATTCCACTTTTATCATTATGAAGCCACGGAACTACTACTGAGAATGCTACTTCTGGATTATCATATGGAGCATATCCAACTAACGTTAAGTTGTAACATTCCATACGTTCTCCTTTCGCATTTCTACCAATCGGATCATCTCCACCATACACAGTTTGAGCTGTCCCTGTCTTCCCTGCTGGTTTATATGGAGCATTTTTGAAATACTTCACCCCAGTTCCATCACCTTCTTGGAATACCCATCTAAACCCTTCTTTTATTCGATCAATATGTTCTGTCTTCATATCAATCCGATTTAATACGACAGGCTCTATAGAACGAATAACTTTGCCAACCTCTTCCTTTATTGATTGCTCTCGTATTTCTTGTACAATTTGAGGTTGCATTCTATAACCGCCATTAGCAATCGTTGAAATATATTGAGCTAATTGCAACGGCGTATACGTATCATACTGCCCGATAGAAAAATCTAGTAAAAACCCAGGCTGACTATCTACTTTTCTAGTTTGTCCAATTATTTCATTCGGTAAATCAATTCCTGTTGGCACGCCTAATCCAAATTGTTTAAAATAATAGCGCATCGTATTAAATGCTTCTTGTTTTATATCCAGTGAACCATTTGGTACGTAATTAACGCCCGCAATTTTTAAAGCTGTTTGGAACATGTATACATTCGAAGATACTTGTAGCGCTCGTAAATCATTAATATTACCAAATCCAGATACATTCCACGATTTCTTAGCTTGTGTACCTTTAAATTTCATCGGTGCATCATAAAATTGATCTCCTGGTTTTATTGCCCCTGTCTCATATCCAGTTAATAAAGTTGCACCTTTTACAGCTGATCCTAGTTCATACGAAGTTGTCATATTACCTAATGCCAAATCCTCGATTTCCATTTTCCCTTCTTTTTCTACTATCCTTTTGCCTGCCATAGATAATATCTGTCCGTTATTCGGATTCGTCATAACAACAAAAGCTCGGTCCAATAGTGGCTCTGAACTCTTAAAAGCTCTCAAATTTTTCTCTAAACTTTCTTCCACTTTCTTTTGTAATTCCATATCGATCGTTAATGTTAAACTATTACCACTTTTTCCTTTAGAAATTATTTCTGTGTTTATAATATTTCCTGATTTATCTGTAATATTTTTCACTTCTTCTTTTGTACCGTGTAACACATCTTCATATCGTTGTTCAATATAACTTTTTCCTACACGATCATTACGGTTATATCCGCGTACTAAATAAGAATCTAAATTTTCTTTTGGCAGACCTTCTTCGCTACTCGTAATATTACCTAACACAGAACGAAATAGATCACCATTTACATAATTACGTTCCCAATCAACTGTTACATCTACTCCTGGAAAATTCGCAAGTTTTTCACTTATCCATGCATACTCTTGATCCGTTACATCTTTTTTAATAATTTGTGGTGTTAGTTGATAACCTGAACTCATTTTACTTTTAATAGCTAACACCTTTAAATCTTGTGCTGTTAATTCTGCCAATTCTACTTCTGTAACGCGACTTCGTCTTAATTCTTCTATTTTTTTATCTAACTCTTTTCCCTCTATTCCCTTTTCTTTAAACTTTTCTATATCTTTTTTCGTAATCATTGTCCCCGCACGTTTCGAATTCAATTGCATCCAGAAATCCTTTTTATCAATATCTGTTAATTTATTTATATCTTGTTCGGGCATTTCAAGTACTTTCGCTAAGTCGTTTGCTGTTTTTAAAATATCTTCACTAGTAATTCCCTTTACCCTTGTATACGTAATCGTACGAAGGGATTTATTATTAACAACTGTTTTCCCTTCTCGATCTAGTATTTGTCCACGCGGAACTGGAATGCTAGTTGTTGCATTTTGACTACTTTCTACTTGATTCTTATAAGCCTCTCCCTCTACGATTTGCACCTTTCCAAGCTGAACAATAATAGCTGAGAATAGTAAAAATATGCAAAGGAACATTATATTTAATCGAATAGATATATATGTCTTGTTCTTTCCTTTTTGCTTTTCCATAAATCCTCCATATATTTGCTTCTATATTACATAACGATGGCCGATTATAAATATCGGTTCGGCTTTTTCACTAAACCTTTGTAAGCATCCATTTCTTTTCATTTTGCTACGTAATTCAAAACTCTCCCGTCTTGTTTTCTCTCTATTTTTTGTCGCTCGCATTAGAAATGCTACACTGTATAATGACTCATATTAAAAGTAACTTTTCATACTAATTATTCCTTTCTTCATGCTGTAATACTTAATAGACAATATAAATAATAAAGTTGTTCCACATTTACAAAAAAAATAATTAACTATAAGATGAAATAAGCTAAAAAGGGAGGGTTTTATGTTACATACAAAAATAAAAAGGTGGAGATTTATAGCGATTCTTTCTATTGTAGGTTTGATATTAATAATTTTGTTAAAAAGCCATTTCTTTTCAATTACTATTGAAACTTCTTCAGCCGAAAGAGGACAAATACTTGATCAAAATGATGTAATACTAGCTACAAATAAGAAAGTTAAGTCTCTATATTGCACTTTTAATGATGAGAAGATATCGAAACAAGATACAGCAAACACATTAGCTTTTTTCAATCAATTTTCTAGCGAGTTTCAACATGACATTTCTGCAAAAGACATACAATTACACTTACAACAATCTTGTAAAAAGCAAACTATGAATGATATACCGTTATACTCTGACATAAATGAGAGTGAACTTACATTCGTAAATAAGAACAAACCCAATAATGTAATAATTAAAGATGAAGTGATCCGATATTATCCCAAGCATGAAATTGGTTCACAAGTAATTGGTTATGTAGAAAATGACATTAATTCAGAGCATATGCCTGTTGGAAAAAGTGGGGTTGAGCTGCAATATGAAAATGATTTAAAAGGAAAACCGGGTAAAACCCTTGTTTTTAAAATGAATAATAAAAAGTTCTTATGGAACATTCAAAAAGTACAAAAAGGAAAAGATATCCGGCTAGCTTTAGACTCTAAGTTACAGCAAAAAACAGAGGAAGCATTAAGATCTCAAATCAAGAAAATAACTGATGTTAATGCTGGTTATGTTGTGGTAACTGATGTAAAAACTGGCGCAATTTTAACTATGGCAAACTCGGCAGTTTTTGATCCAAATATATTAAATACACATATATCACCTAAAATAGACAACATTAAATCGCTTTCGCAAAATAAAACAATTCAAAAACTAAAGTATGGTGAATACTATGTAAATATGGCGTCTACTATAAAACCTCTTACTATTTTAATTGGGTTAAACGAAATGCTTTTTCAACCTGAAGATACTTATTTAGACAAGGGTACTTTTGAGTACGATAATCAAAATAACATTACGAATGCACCTGGAACGCCAGTAGGTGAGATTACACCGAGGCAGGCTATCATTAATTCATCTAACACATTTATGACAGCAAAAGTAGCTCTGCCCTTATTCAACCAAAATAATGGCAATATAGAAAAAGTGGCAAATATATGGACAGATTATTTAATGCAATTCGGCCTACGTTCTAAAACTGGTATTGATTTACCCTATGAAGAAGACGGACAATATGACTTCCATCCTTCTAATAAGTTTGAAAATGGAATCTCTGCTTTACTAAATGCCTCTTGGGGAGGAAATGAAGTGCATACTCCTCTTCAACTTGCTCAATATGCAGCAACTTTGGCAAGTAAAGGTGATAAATATAAACCTCAAATCGTAAGTGCTATTATTGCTCAAGATGGTAAGGAGACAAAAAAGTTTAAACCAATTTTAGAAAGTTCAAATCGTTATCCAATGAACTTTTGGAGTGTCGTGCAAGGTGGAATGAGTCAAAATATCGAGGAGATTAAAAAGCTGCCCTTTGACGTCGCAGGTAAAACAGGTATTACAGGTTTTCCGAATGAGCAAGAAAGAATGATAAATCATTCTCTTTTCATTGCATATGCTCCTACCAAAGATCCACAGATTGCCGTTTCTGTCGTTATTCCTGGTAGCAATTCAGAAAAAAACATCGCTGCCCTTGTTACATCAGAAATTTTAGAGTACTGGAATACTCTTCAAAAAGAGAATAAAAACAAAGAGGAAGGTTCATTAAAATGAACCTTCCTCTTTTACCATATAGAATCAATATTTTTTATTTTCCATATTCCTTCATTATTCTTTTCGAACATAAATGAATATTTAATATCCGTTAAAACGTACTCTTTTTGTACATATCCAGTATTACCGTTAATTGTCGATATTTTTATATATCCATCATTCTGTACTTTTTCTGGAATCCAAGCTTTTACCATTTCATTAGATACTTCATATAAAACTCGTGATTCTCGATTTGGTTCAGCTAATATTTTCGTTTTATTTCCAGTAACAGTTGCATATATAAAGTGCGCTTGCTTTGATTCGTTACTTTCTGTCAATCCACTTGGTACTTTGTATGCTTGCTTTGTATCATTTGTAAATTCTCCCCCCATTGTAAGGGCAACTTGCAATTCATGAAAAATATCTTCATCAAACTCCAATTCATCCTTCTTATAACTCTTCCCTTTAAATAGAACTTCATCATTTAACGCTCTATACAAGTCATTTTCATTTTTTGCATTTGTACTTTGATATAAATCATTCATAAATTGTTTTAATGTTGGATCTTGAGCAGACTCATCTTTTGTTTTAGGCTTAATTTGAGTGCTACTTTGTACCGGCGATTTATTATCATCTAGCCAAGGTTGTTGAACGATAACAAATAACATTGTACAAACAAAAACAACTACAATAGGTAATGCTTTTTTTCGAAAAGGTCTTTTATGTTTTACAAGATCCGCTTCATTATTTTCGTATATAGACTGCTTTATTTTAAAAATAAACTCTTCTTCATCTTTACAATTCTCCATTGGGCCTTTTTTTAATTGTTTATACCAGCCAGGATTTTGTTTATTGTTCATCACTACTACCCTCCCCTATTAATTTTGAAACCTTACTTCTCGCTCGACTTAATCTAGATTTTACAGTTCCAATGGATACTCCTAGTGTTTCGGCCATTTCTTCATAAGATAATTCATATTTCGCGTCTAAAATTATTATTTCACGGTGTTTTTTAGGTAGTTTTAATACAATCTCCCACACTTCATTCATTTCCTCTTGCTTAAAAAATTCTCGTTCTGCCGATGGAGATTGTTTATCATCACTAAAAAATCCTATTAAAGATATCCTTTTAAAATAAGAGGATTTCAAATAGTTTATTGCCGTATTTCTTGTAATTTTTAATATCCACGTTTTAATAGATGACTCCTTTCGAAATGAATTCCAATTTTTAAATACCTTTATAAATACATCTTGCGTGATATCATCTGATAAGTGTGGATCTTTCGTAATAATAAATGAATAATTCCATACATCTTGCCAATAATCTTTTATAACATAGTCAAGCTCATCATGATTACATTTTTCAATAAACTTCTGCTCCATTTCCACACCTCGAACTTATTTGAATAAACATAAAACTACCCTCACTTTTAATATGGTTTCAATATATAGACATGATACAAGTTTCATTTGTTCCATTGTTTATCTTTTTTTGACAGAAAAATCCTCCTGAGAATGTAAAGGTGTGCAATTACTTTCATAAAATAATCACCAATACATTCTCTTACATGACAGGCTCCTAAAAAGAAGTAAAGCATAAAATGTTAACAATACACTCGTAAAAATCTGATTATTATTTGTGAATTTCACACAACACTCTATTTGTATCACCTATTTTTCTTAGAGCATACTTATTTGTGTGCTCTATTTATGTTTTACTAAATAGCGGTTTTTTTTAGTTTAAAACTTGTCCATTGTAATTTGTTTCACTCTTCTATTTACTATCAGCAATGTCACCCTTTCAAAAATGAAAATAAAGATGAGATATCAACTTTCTACATCCATAACAAAAAAGCATTCTCAATTAAGAAGAACGCTTTTTCGAAGCTTAATTGTACTTTGTTTTGTATGATTTATACCTTTGTGTTAAGCAAACAATGAATGTAGTAAAAGATTTTACTTTATAATTAATTATTATTTTTGGAAAATATGTTTTACTTTTTCACCTGGTACGTTACTCCCCCCTCTTCCTTTTACATCTTCGATCATCATAGTAACAATCATGTCAGGCTCATTTGCATCAAAAGCTGCAAACCATCCAAGTTCTTTTCCGTCTGCTTCTTTCGACTCTTTCAGTTCTGCTGTACCAGTTTTACCAGCAAGAGTTATACCATCAACCTTAGCAATTCTTCCCGCCCCATCAGGGTCATTAATGACTTTTACTAATGCACTCTTTAATATCTCTTGATTCTTTTTAGAAATCACATTTTCTTTCCAATTCCCTTCCACTTTTGCTTCTTTTAAAAGGTGAGGCGACGGAATATTCCCTTCATTTACAATCGGTGCATATGTTAATGCTAAATGAAGTGGTGTCATTAATACTTGTCCTTGTCCGTATCCCGTGTCTGCTAGTTGAATATCATTTTTTATCCCATCGCTTGCAATGATTGAAATAGGAAATTCGTATTCAATTGGTAATTTTTCATGAAATCCGTATTTCTTAAATTCATTTACATACTTATCTTTTCCCATCTTCAAGGCTTGTTGAGCAAAATAAATATTATCTGAGTACTTCATTGCCTTGTCAAAATCAATTGGACTTGCATCCTTCACACGTGTTATATAATAATTTCCCCAAGAGGAATCTTTTGTCCACTTTAATCCTTGAATATAAAATTCTTCCTTAGGTTTTATTGTGTTTGTTTCCAAACCAATTGCACCTGTAATCGTTTTAAATACAGAACCTGGTACAAATGCTTTTGTGAAACGATTCATCATCGGTAGTTTCAAGTCGTTATTCCATGTTTCTCGTTGGGCCTTTGATGCTCCTCTAACTATTGTGTTTGGATTATAAGCAGGGCTACTTACAAGCGCGATTGTTTCACCTGTTTTAGGATTGACCGCTGCACTAGAGCCTGCTTCATTTTTCATCTCATTATAGATTTTTTCTTGAATTGCAGCATCAATTGTTAACGTAACATTTTCCCCTGCTTTCGCTTCTTTTTTTGCTACGTTTTTAATCTCTTTCCCATTCTCATCTTCTATAAATACGCGCCCACCCTTTTCACCACGCAATGTATTCTCCATTACTTTCTCTAAACCTGTTTTACCTATTAAATCATCTGCTTGATAACCTTTTTTTTGAAGCGATTTTAGCTCCTCTGCATTGACATTTCCTATATAGCCAGTTAAGTGTGCCGCTGCTTCTCCTAATAGATACGTACGAATATTTACTGGGCGAGATGATACTCCTTCTAATTCAATATAATCATTCTGTCTAGTTCCCTCTTTTAAAATACCAATTGGTACAAAGGAATCTGGTTTTATCCATTTCGCTGTAAGCTTCTGATCAACCTCTTCTATAGACATACCCAGTAATTGTGCTACTATTTCTTTTGTTTGAGCCGCCGTTTCGCCTAGTTTCTCTGGAATAATTCCAACCTCAGTCGCTTTACCATTCGTTGCAAGACCTTTCCCATTTCGATCGTATATTTCTCCGCGTTTTCCATGTTCTGTTTGCATACGTACTTTGTAATCTTTTTTCATACCTGGAAAAATGAAATCTGGTGTCCAATCTATTTTCCAAGCATCTTTATCTTTCACAAGTTTTGCTTCATGGATAAATGAAGCTGTTCCTCCATCCGTATCCATCTTAACTTCAAAAAGAAAAAGTTCTTTATCTTTAGCATTCTCTCCTTTCGTTTTAACTTTTAAATTCTTAACGCCAATACCTTCATAAATTTTTTGATATTTCTCTGTGAATTCCTTTTTAGAAATCGTTTTTTGGGCATGATCTGATAAACGATCATACATATTTGCAAATTCTCTATCATTCCATAAATTTATATATTCTTCAAATGCTTGTTTTGGCGATTCGTTTTTATTACATCCTACTAATATAACTGCAAAACAAAAGAAAAGCAGCATCCATAATTTTTTCAATTCAATCTTCTCCCTTAGTTAAAAATGTTTATTCCTTTCTTAATAAATTAAATAAAAAATGTTGTAACGCTTAATAGACAGTATAAGTAATGAAATTGTTCCACATTTACAAAAAAATTAATTTATGATCAAGTTACATTCGAAGGAGAAGATTTTATGGTTCTTACAAACAATAGAAGCGAATCTGTTTAACACTATTATTTAAAATATCTTTTTGTTTAGGTTCCTTGCTCTCATCCTTTTTGTAAATATTTAACACGAAAAAGGACCCTTATTCTAAGGGTCCTTCAACAAAAAATAACAAAGTGTATACAATAAAAAAGAATTACTTAAAGTTTAATTTATAGACGCTGTATATCTTCTATTCCGCATCGAAACCCATATGCTGTATGCGACTGGGGATTCGTTCACTTTAAAGCTTATTTAGAAGAGTCATGTACAGGTAAACTACTATGAATTAATTCAGCAACTTTCACATATCCTTTTGAGTTTGGATGAATTAAATCCTTAGACCAAACCGTATTATCATTAACTAAATAATGATTCCAAAAGTCAACATGATGAAGCTTATACTCCCTACTCAGTGAAAGGATAACTTCGTTTGCCTCTAATAATTGTTCTTTTAATACTTGCTTTTTTTCAGATGAAAAAGGAAGCCGAACTGTAAAATCCGGAAGATTTGCTATAATAATATCCGCATCTGTTTTACTTAATGTATCTATCATAAATTCCATATCGTTCTTATATTCTTGATGATTCCAACGTCCTTTTAAAACATCGTTTGCACCTGCGATTAGACTTACCAAATCTGGATTAAACGTTAATGCCTTTTCCAATTGCTGTGAGCGAATTTCTTTAGTTATTAACCCACGCTTTGCAAAATTAGCATATTCTATATCATTTACACACAGTTTAACAAAATGATCTACCCAGCTTTTTAATGCAATTCCCTCAACTTCATCCCCTATCCCCTCTGTAAAACTATCACCAATCGATACAAATCGTTTCCACATATGTAGTCCCCCTTTTTGTATTCATATCTACACTATATAATAGTTTACAGCGTATATCTATTTCCATTGTAATTTAATTGAATAATGAATCTTCTTTCATCCTGTATAACTTTATTAAACTATCCTTGCACCAAGGTGCTTTAAATTAAAAAATCAAAATAAACGCTATTTTTTTTATTTCTACAAAAAGAATAGCGCTTTTTGATTATATGGATACAAATTTATTTTAGCTTGATACCAATACCCAAAATTCCGACGGACAAAACTTGAAAAAATAATGCCCTCTTCAATTCCAAGCCATCAACATAAAAATCTATAATACTTTGAAACCTTTTGTTTCAGACTATAAAATTAGCTTTTTACTATATCAACCGCACTATCCCACATACCGCTAAAAAAAGATCCGATGTTACGCATAAAACGTGTAAACCAATTTGCTTGTTCTATATCCGATTTTGTTACAAGATCTACTTGTAATGATTTACCTAATAAAAACCCAGGATCTGTACTATCTTTAGGCGAGATAATCATTTTACTAATTGTTACACCTTTTTTAATAGGTGCTTCTTGTTCTTTATTCAATACTTTAAATTCTTTTTTATATACGTCTTTATTGCTCTTTGGTATTGGAAGTAAAACAGTTTGCTTCGTTTGAACAACTACATCTTTGTCTTTCGCATTTGCTACTCGCACTGTTTCATGCCCGTTTACTACTGAATCTTTTCCATTAACTTTCTTCACTTCAAAATTCGCAAATCCATAATCATATAATTTCTTCGTTTCATCAAAACGTGCTGCATGAGAGTTTGCATTTATCACGACAGAGATTAAACGCATACCGTTTCTTTCTACTGTACCAGTGAAACAATCACCAGCTTCTGGGGTAGTTCCTGTTTTTAACCCATCTACACCTTCGTATTGCTTAATTAAACCTTTTAACATCCAGTTAAAGTTCGTCATATCAATTGGATACTTACCACCCTGTTGGAATGTTTTTTTAGGGATTTTTGCAGTATCTAAAATTTTCGGAAAATCTTGAATAAGACGTTGTGCTAAAATCGCACAATCTCTTGCGGACATTTTATTTTTCTCATCTGGAGTTGTCCCTTCTGGGTGATGTCCTTTTAAATCATAATTTGTTAAACCTGTTGAGTTTACAAATTTATAATTTTTCATCCCAAACTCTTTTGACTTATTGTTCATCATTTTTACGAAATTAACTTCTTTTCCAGCAATCTCTTCAGCTAAAGCAATTGTTGCACCGTTTGCAGAATAAATTACCATTGCCTCATATAACTCTTTGACCGTATACGAGCCACCATTTTCTAATGGAACGTTTGATAATGAACGATCTTGCGAAATCTTATATGCATATTCAGAGATTTTAACTTTTTGATCCCATTTAAGTTTTCCATTCTCCACCGCTTCATGAACTAAATATTCACTCATCATTTTTGTCATACTAGCAATTGCTAATGATTCATCTGCATTTTTTTCATATAAAATTTTCCCGGAATTTGCTTCTACTAAAATTACTGATCCTGCTTCTACGTCTATAGCAGGAATTGTTTCCGCTGCTGCTCTTCCAAATGTAACGACCATGCTACAAAATAGTGTAAGCACTGTCACTATTGCAATAAATCTCTTGCACAACATACCTTTCACTTCTGTTACCTCCAATATCTTTGTACTCAAAAAAACCGTTATTTTAACATAATCCTTCAAAAAATAGACAACGTTATCAAATTCTAGATATAAGACATTAGGACCACTTTCATATTTTTCAGGATTATACTTAATAGACAATCTAAGTAATACATTTGTTCCATATTTACAAAAAATAAAACCCGTGTGTTCTGATTAAATATCGAGGCAAACTGGCTGCTAAACATTCGTTTATTACCTATCAAGGATTTTAATTATTTAATTCAGCTATTTGCTATACTCATACCAGAGTTGAATTTTCCTTAGTCTAGACTATTAATTTTTTATAATAAAAAACTACATCCTATATAGAATGTAGTTTTGTTCACAGACTTATCTATTTTTTACTTCCTTTTTATAAAAATCATATAAGAGTTTAATAGATGAGCTAAATAATATAGGCATTGCCTTCTCAACTAATTCTCTATCCCAATCAAACCAACGCATTTCCATTAGCATATTCATTTCTGTATCAGTGAACCGCTTCTTTATTTCCTTAGCAGGATTTCCACCAACTATTGTATACGGCGGAACATCTTTACTTACGACAGATCCTGCTGCAACGATTGCACCTTCACCAATTGTAACACCAGGCATAATAATAGCATTCATTCCAATCCAAGCATCACTTTTAATGACTGTATCACCCTTCGGTTCATATGAATGTTCAATTTGCTCAGCGAATGGATATACTGTAATCCATTCTGAGTGATGATTATGATTACCACCCATTAAAATGACTACTCCACTGGCAATACAAACATAATTCCCAATAATGAGTTTATCAAGATGCCATCCCATCTGTTCAATTGGATTGAACAGCGCTCGGGACTTAGCATCCCCCCACAAATACCTTACACAGCCATCTTCAAAATTTTGATGACCATAATACCCTGAATAATAGGAGTAATCTCCTACCTCAATGAGTGGATTTGTTACTATATCTTTAATATACTTTGTTTCTGACCAATGATTATATAATGGATGCTTCATACCTTTATTCCTCGCTTCTAAGTATTGTAGATTCTTGTAATTCACTTAGAAGCTTACTACGACTGCTACATTTTTTAGCTTTCTCAAACGACGAATCATTATATTCAAGCCTTTCTTTTATAATAAAAAAATCATAACGTGATAAATTACATAAGTCAAATTGTAAAATTATGTACTGAAACTTAAAGTGTGAATTGAAATTTCAGCATTAAGACAATCGAGTTTTCAAATAACAAATCCCAATTACATATAATAAAGATTTCTTAGCTATACATCTAACTTCTTTCTTATATTAGCCTTAACCCCCTCGATTTAGTTTTATTATTCATTAATTTGTCAGATAAATCAATAAATGTTAATATGATTATAGAAGATATTATCATCCATTAAATTTCACAGCTTATTTTTCACAAAAAAGATTTCTGAATCCTTTATTAACTAGGAGGTTTAGAAGATGAAACTTTTAAAAAAATCAACAATTATTGGTGCATTGACTGTTGGAGGAGTTTTATTATCGAATACAATTTATACAATCACACCTGTGTCTGCACAATCGCAACTTACACAAAAAGTATCACCATTTTTAGATAATTGGCAGTGGCAAAACTATTTTTTATTACATCATAATGCAGATTTTATAGAAGAGTTAGCAGTTGGTGACTTAAAACACGGAGATACATTCGATGTTACTATATATACTGGTGGTAAAGATACTGGTATAGTAAAAATATATCAATTGAGCGGAAATGAAAATGACGAAATAAACTTGCATAGATATAAAACCATTTATGACTCAGGTTTAAAACATGATTATGGTAGATTTGTAACCCCTATTACTAAGGCTTATAATCCTGGAACATATGTAGCTGTTATGAAACTTGGAGATAATTATTATTATGGGGGCAGCTTTAAAATCTCAAAATAATTAAACCTCATCAAAAAATATTGAATACTATTTTTATTAGACAAAAACCATTTCAAAAGGTCCTCTACCTTATATAAGATAGAGGACCTTTTGATTATTTTCCCTTTTTAAAGTTTTAAAAAAACCTTACTTTCTTTATAAATTATATTTTTTATTCAACAACTGTTTTCACCTCATTAAGTTCTACAATCCAATATGCAATATTGCATATTCTATATGTTCACTTTTTAAAAATGCGATAATTTATCTATAAAAATATTCAAAATTAATATTGAAAGGAGAATATTACATGTCTTTCTATTCTTGGTCTCCACTTATTTTCTTAATAGTTGTTGCAATTAGCATTTCTATTCAAAAGACTAAGAAACAATAATTTATTAGTTGGAGGTGTAAAGATGTCATTTGCAGCATGGAGTGCAATTATTATGACTTTAATCGGAGCAATTTCTGGAGCAGCCTTTGGTACAATCTCCTCTAGAAATAAATCCAAAAATTAAATAATAACGTAAAAATGAATTTCTAATAAAACGCTATACAAAAAGTAGCCTATAAAGTTTTATAGGCTACTTTTCATTTCATTACTATTATTTAGCTAATTCCTTCGTACCCTTCATTACATCAATGAAGAACCCCCAGTTATTCACAACAGAAGAAATACTAATATGTTCATCTGGAGTGTGAACATTGAATATATCTGGACCGAATGAAATTGCATCTAATTCAGGCATCTTTTGAACAAATGCACTACATTCAATACCTGCATGCACTGCAAAGATTTCAATCTCTTTATTGTATTTTTCTTGATGCACTTTTTCAAACAAATTACGAATTTGTGAATTCGGATTGTATGGCCATTCTGGATACTCTGACTCTATTTCAAATGTTGCACCGACTAATTCGGCAATACATTTAATTTCATCTGCAACGTGTTGTTTTAAACTACTTACAGAACTTCTCACTTCGTTACGTAATTTAATTTCATCTTGCAACGTTTCAATAACACCTAAATTTGTTGAACTTTCTACTAGACCTTTAATATCCAAGCTCATACTTTGGATGCCGTTTGGAATTAAGAATAATGATGAAATAAGTTGCTTTTGTGTCTCTTTAGTAAATACTTTTTCTACTTTCTCATCCAATTTTGTAAGTGTAACGTGAACATCTGGATCAACAGCACGCATTTCTTCTTGTAATACTCTCGTCCAAGATACTAGTTTTTCTTCTACTTTCTCTACATCTTCTGTACGTAATACAATTGTAGCTACACTTTCACGCGGAATTGCATTTGTTTTTAATCCGCCGTGAACTTCACTTATATCAAATTGAATATTTGCTGATACATCACGTAATACTCGTCCTAATACTTTGTTTGCATTACCACGTTGTTTATCAATTTCCATACCAGAATGTCCGCCTTTTAAACCACCAACATATAGACGGTATGCATCTGTATTCGCTGGCGCTTCATCCCATATTACTGGAATTGTTTCAACAGCTTTCGCACCACCTGCGCTACTTACAAGTAATTTATGATCTTCTTCAGAATCAATATTTATAAAAATCTTACCATCAAAGTGATTTGCATCAACAGCGAAAGCCCCACCCATTGTTGTTTCTTCTTCAGTGGTAATAACTACTTCAAGTGCTGGATGCGTAATGTCTTTTGAATCTAATAAAGCCATCGCATACGCCACTGCAATACCATTGTCAGCGCCTAAAGTCGTTTGATTTGCATATAACATGTCCCCAATGATTCGTAATTCAATTGGATCTTTTTCAAAATCATGTACGGTTGCTTGATTTTTTTCACATACCATATCCATATGACCTTGAATGATAATAGCTGGTACATTTTCATAACCAGTAGTTGCTTCTTTTTTAATAATGACATTTAACGCTTCATCTTGAATCACTTCTAAGTTACGCTCTTTTGCAAAGCCAACTAAATAATCACTAATTTTCTTTTCATTACCCGATCCTCTAGGAATCTTTGAAATTTCTGCAAAATGATAAAATACAGGGTGCTTTGTTAATTGTTCTAAAGTAGAATACATTTTTAAGCTCCTCTCAAAATGACAAAATAATATGTAAGTCTCTTATCATTATACCATGATTCATTATTTTCACTTTCTATTTCATACTTTAATATCCGCTCGTTAAACATTTAAATTGCATATAAAAAGAGAAAGAAAATGCACTATGCATTTTCTTTCTCTTTTTTTGCTCTCATATATTTTGAAGTACCATTATTCATTAATTTCTCTAACCGATTTATATTTTCCGTTAATGCACCTTTCACAAGAGAGAAATCTGTATTTGGTTCTTCTTTTTTTTCTTTAAAAAATGAAGACTTTTTTACACTAATTTCAGCCATCTCTTCTCCCCCTTTTCAAAAAAGATACAACCTTTAATTTATATTATATAGCAAAAGCAGAAAGAGTGTACACGTATCATTTTCTTTTTAATTCTTCTTCTAACTCTTCTACTTGCTGTAATGTATCTCCTTTTATTAACGAGAAATCTGATGTACCTTTAACTCCTACCTGGAATTCTCTCTTTTTTATTTTTGTTAATTATCATAAAATTAACAATATTAATCTACTATTTAATAATAATATTTGATATTATAAAAAGTAGATTTTAATGGGATTATAATCTAATATATTTTTGGTTAAAATAATTTTTCACACAAGGAGGTTAACCATATTGAATATTATCGTGACTCCAGAATTATTAGAAGCTTCTACTAACAAGTTTAAAGGTACTCAAGAGCAAGAACAATTTACTAACCTTCGACAAGATATCTCATATCTTGAATCAATTACAGCTAGTATTTCAGCAAGAGGAAAAAGGAAGTAACATTGTAGGAACTCTTCCAAACCATATCGACAAAATATTGAAAAGTTTTTCCCTTTGTCTATTCAAGAAGGAAAACAATGTTAATAGAGAATGAACTTAATTCCTTATATGCTGAAAATTTTATAATAGATTTAAAATCAACACATTCTATTTACACTATTATGCGTCTAGATACAACCGAAAAGAATGAGGTTATTTCTGACAATGGATTCTTTGTTATTGAATCACCAAACACCCAATGGCTATTAACTCGAAATATAATAAATAATTCCTTTGATATAACCTATTTAACCAAAAATCTTTTCGAAAATGAAATAGCAAAACTAATAAAAGATTAATCCTTTAAGACGGGAGTATATTTATATTGAATAAACAACAGCATTCTAGCAAAAAAAAGGAAGGCTTTTTCGAAAATAGGATATTACCTATCATCACTATTCTTTCAGGTGTCATTCTACTAGTGTACAAAGGGTTAGAATTTATTCCAAAGTATGTATTAATTTTAATCTTATTTACCCTAATTATTGCTTCGTTATACTTATTGTTTATGAAACAAATAGTTGGTGCTGCTATTGGATTCATTTTTGCAGCCCTTGGGTATTATATGTATAAAATCATTTTTAAACAAAAAAAGAAATAACGCATAAACAAATCATAAAGAGGTACTGTAAAAGAGAATGTTTTTACGCATTCTCTTTTACAGTACCCTCTTTTATATACTTATATGGAAT
Organism: Bacillus sp. F9_6S_D1_P_5; assembly: GCF_054823925.1. Lineage (NCBI taxonomy): Bacteria > Bacillati > Bacillota > Bacilli > Caryophanales > Bacillaceae > Bacillus > Bacillus sp. F9_6S_D1_P_5. The sequence continues at coordinate 29,198 of NZ_JBTREW010000032.1, forward strand.
TGCCTCTACAAATTTTTCTAATCGATCCACATTTTGAGTCAATGCACCTTTCACAAGAGAGAAATCTGTATTTGGTTCTTCTTTTTTTTCTTTAAAAAACGAAGACTTTTGTACATTTACTTCAGCCATCTCTTCTCCCCCTTTTCAAAAAGATACAACCTTCTATTTATATTATATCGCAAATGTACGCAGCATGTACAAGTATCATTTTCTTTTTAATTCTTCTTCTAATTCTTCTACTTGCTGTAATGTATCTCCTTTTATTAACGAGAAATCTGTTGCATCTTCATTATCTTCTTTAAAAAAATCATTGTCATAATCTTTTATCACTACAATCACCTCTACGTGCTAGTGTAGGAATGATTGTCCGATTTTATACAAGTTTGTCTAAATTTACTTGTCCTTTATGTATAAGTGAAAAGGACAGAAGAAAATCCTGTCCTTATTTACTAAAATAACTATGATGTATTGTTAAATTATATACATTTTCAAAATCCCGATCTTGCAGATTATTTTTCTTCCCATCAATAACAATGAAAACATCACTCACTATTTTTGCTGGTATAATTCCGACATTTTCTACTTGCACCGCTTTCTGCTCATTCAATTGCTCAATGTGTTCAAATGGAACGATAATACTAAATTGCGAGCGGATACCGCGAAAGTTTGTATTTAATTCCTTCGCCGCTTCAAATACAACAATTTTCGCTCCAATCTTTTCCCCGTATGAATCTAAAAATGCGTTTAAACTTTTTGTATAGTCTTCTTCCGTATGCCATTCCATCGTACCGAATACTGCTGGATTCACATTTTGAATAATTGTTGTGTATATTTCTCCTCTTGCTTTAGAAGCAATTAATGACCGTTTGATCGATTGAACAGTCTTGCCAATATCGCTAAATTTTGCTCCCCATATTTCTGAAATATTAGGTGTTAAAATAAATGCAATATCAACGAAAATAACCATTGCAGTGAACATTAAAAGATTTTTCCAGAGGGTTAAATCGATTCCTTTTATCATGAAATACACGGTGACTGATACTATAAACAACCCATACCAAGTCTTTCTAATTCGTTGCTTCTTCTCCTCATACAATTCTTCATTTCTCCAGTAAAAGAAAACAAGAACTAGAAAAACGATTGCTAAAATAAATAAGCCGATTCGAATGTTAGAGATCACCAATGACATCACCCTCCATTCAAAAACTACTCACGATATCATTACATGCACAAGCAGCTCTCTTTATGACAAAAGACGTGGACAAGCTTCTAAATTTAGCAATATCGCATATACATTAGAAGGTACCACGTCTTTTATCTTGAATCTACATTGTATATGTAGACAAGCATACGTTTCAAATTTTCATGTTAAAAAGAAATATGTTTCGGAATTTCCCCTTCTGGTACTTCTCCGTCCATACTTAAGTAATAATGACGAATTGGACGTAAATTATCGTCTAATTCATACACGAGTGGTATACTCGTTGGAATATTTAATGAAACAACACCATCACTTGAAAGGTTATCTAAGTATTTAACTAGCGAACGTATTGTATTACCGTGCGATGAAATTATCACCTTTTCACCACTTTTTAATGACGGCGCAATTTCTGAATGCCAATATTCAAGTACTCTTTTCTCCGTATCCACTAAACATTCAGTCAATGGAAACTCACCTTTTTTAAGTGCTTTATATTTTGGATTATTCATTTCATATCTAGGATCATCCGCAGTAAGAGCAGGTGGTCTTACATCAATACTTCTTCTCCAAATATGAACTTGCTCCTCACCATATTTTTTCGCAGTTTCATCTTTATTCAACCCTTGCAATGCACCGTAATGTCTTTCATTTAGCTTCCAACATTTATGTACTGGGACCCAAGCAAGATCCATCTCATGAAGTACAATCCATAACGTCCGTATTGCTCGTTTTAATACCGATGTATAAGCTACATCAAAAGTATATCCGTTTTTCTTTAATATTGCTCCTGCTTCTCTCGCCTCACTTAATCCATTCTCTGATAAATCTACATCTGTCCATCCTGTAAAGCGATTTTCAAGATTCCATAAACTTTGTCCGTGACGAATAAGTACAAGTTTTATCATAATAATTCCCCTCTCGGAAATGTGAATTGTATTGTTCCATTGCGTACACGTATAAAGTATCTAGTAATGTATCTTTTTATCCATTCACTCTATGACCAATCCATAGTTGCCAAATGTATGGATAAAATTTGTTCTTTTTCAAACTATAAAACAGATGTATTTCTTATCATTTTTGATCGATTATAACTTCCCGTTTCGAGGTCCAAGCATCAAAACCTGATCGGCTATTTGCCATTTCATTCATAACCTGATGCCAATTTTCTTCACACGATTCACCAAATTTTGAAAAAATAGCACCCATTTGTTGTCTTTGTACATCGCTCAGTTTTTTCTCTAAATCGGCACCTTTTTCTGTTAATGATAACTGTTTCACACGACGGTCATGTGTAGCTTCATTACTCTCAATTAAACCCTTTTCCACAAGTTGTCGTAATGGTCCGTGAAGAGCCTGTTTACTAATTTCTAGCAGTGATAATAACTCATTTACGCTTATCCCTGGAAAACGTGCGATAAAAAATAAAATTCGATGATGTACTCGTTGTATGCCATACTCTTTTATAATTTCATCTGGCTTTTCAGTAAATGTTTTATATGCAAAGTAAAATAATGCTAATGCTTCGTTCATCTGTTCTTCTTTATGCTGTGTCATCTACTTTCCCCCTGTATGTAAATTATACCACAATCCAGTAATCAATATTTTAATGAACGCATTGGAACTTCTTTAGTCTATTGAAATATTCACTGCATAATTAGGAGATGATTCAATTGAAAACGCAATATACTGTAAGTACATATTTACTAGAATTTGGATAGATACGATATTTGTATGATTTCAACATTTTCTACACCTCATCTTTCCCTTGATTTTCAATATATTTCTTACTACACCTATCGGCGAACCACCCGTAGTAATCAAGCAAAACCTTCTTGACCAAAACATTTCTTTCCAAAGTTTCTTTCTCACATATGGAAACTCTCTCTTGATTACACAAAACTAGTAAGCCTATTCGGATCAGAAAAAAAGCAAGCATTTAAAGCAGATAATGAAATAGAGTTAACAGCAGTCTTAACAAAAATGGGTTTTAATAAGAATCAACTTACCTTTGTTGAAGTTGTAATGAGCCAAGGGGATCAGCCTGAATTGTTAGCTAAACTTGGGAAAAGATCCGGAAAGCAAAATGCTTAAAAAGAAAAGCGTAACTATAAATAGGTTACGCTTTTCTTTTTTAATTTTTATTCCGCAAGCGTTAACTGCCAAGACACACCATACTTATCATTTAACCAGCCAAACTTTTTGCTAAATGGATAGGAACCTAACGGCATTAGTACAGATCCATCCTGCGCTAGTTTATGAAAGACCGTTTCAATTTCTTCCTCCGTCTCACAAGTTACATAAAGAGACATAGATGGTGTAAATGTAAAAGCATGCTTTACATAACTATCGATACACATGAATTCTTGGCCATTTAACGTAAACGTTGCATGAATGACAGACCCCTCTTTACCAGGTCCATTTTCATCGTAACGAGAGATATTTACAATTTCTGATTGATCAAAAAGTGATGTGTAAAAATTCATCGCTTCTTCAGCTTTTCCCTCAAACATTAAAAACGTAGTAATTTTTTGATTTGTAGTACTCATATAGAGACAACCCCTTGATATGTATTTATGTAAAACATACATTGGCTAAAAAACCGAACGTATATTCCTATAAATGTATTGTCTATAAAAACGATACGTTTGTCAATTATCTACACTCTTATTTCTTCTTAAATAACGCTGTCCAAAGAAATGATTCTCCAAACATAGTATTTGGTTGGTCAATTTGCTTCATCTTTCTAATTTCGATCACTTCAAACTCGTCAAATATCTCTCTTAATTTTTCTTCTGAATATGCAAGGCCACCTCGTAGACTCCATCCTCTATATACATCCCAATCCGTTATTTCTGATCCATTTCTTTCATCTAAATCGCCTGCTGCAAAACATGTTAACCCAAAATAACCACCCGATTTCAATGAGTTTTTAATTAAATTCACATAACTTATTCTTCTATGTGGTGGAATGTGATGTAAACAACCCGAATCGTATACAAATTCAAATTCATTTTGAACCTCTAAATTAAAAATTGAATTACAAATAAAATCAATTTCTATTCCTTTTGCTAACCCTCTCTCTTTCGCCCAATTAATGCCTTCTATAGATAAATCCACTGCTGTTACATCAAACCCTTCAGTCGCTAAATAAATAGCATTTCTTCCTGGACCACATCCAAGCTCCAACACTTTCCCTTTGGAGATCCATTCTTTTTGTATATAGGAAACTAGATTCTCATCTGGAACATTTTCAAAAAACGGAACATCTTTTTCTCTATTCTCATAAAATTCATTCCAAAATGGTTCTGCTGGTCTTAATAATGAATCAAGCATTTTAATAATATCTTCTTGCGTGTGCAACGTTTCATTTTTCATTTGTATCCCTCCAAGTTTTAATAGTCAGAAAATTATTATATATCTTCAAGAACTTTTAGACAAAGAAAAAAACTCCTACATTTTATAGGAGTTTTCCCCTTAAAATCCAAGTATAGCTAACCATTTTAACAACTTCTCTTCTCACACTTTTAAATCATCGTTCTAAACATTGACCATACTTTCTTTAAACTCCATCCCTAACATCCCATCATCACCTAAAAGCTTTATGTTATCCTTTATTCTCCTAACCTCGCTTTCTTATAAAAGGTCATTTTGTTTGAATTCTCATAAAACACTTTTAAAATCTCTCAACATTGGAAATAGCTATATAATAAAAAAGATTAAATGTTAGGAGTGCTATAAATGTCTGAGATAATTAAACTCTGTATTGTAATAGCTACTGCCTTATTTTTAATGTTTTCCATAATATCAGAGTTTGAAAAACTTCAAAAAGATATGTTTTCGTTCTCGATTGACGTAATGTTTCTCCTTGCAGCTTTTTTACTAATACAAGACTATATCATCAAACATATAACATCATCACCTGAATAAAACTCAATATTCCGTCAATGATATAAATACAGTTTCTTATACCTTTCATAAACGAGGGCTTAGCGGCTAACTATTGTTAGCTACCTTTTATGTTTTACACGAATAAAATTCTAAATACTTTCCGATACTATATAAGAATTTAAAAGGTAGTTTTAAATTCTTCCCACTCTTGCTCTCTTGGTCGAGAGACGAGCAGTTAGCTTTTGCTAGCTGCTCTTTTACTTTTTATCACCTATATACATGGTGATTCATACTATACATAGAAAATCAAAATCATTCTTATATTTGAGGACTATTACTTATGACTCACAGCTTGAGTATTCTACTTTTCAATTCTGTTTTAAAAAATTTTCAACATAATTCACTCCAAGAAAGAGCATTGTTCGAAGGTGCTCTTTTATTTGCGACATTTTCAAACAACATTTTATATAGTTTACTCAGTCTTTTCTTATAAATTAAGCTCGTCACTCGAAGGATAAAAATGGGATTTTTGCAAATGTTTTCATGATAGTGCATATTTTATTTCTGAAAAAGTTGCTCTGATTTATAAAAAAGTGGAATTTTTATAATCATTATTAATTAAAATTCACATATATGTTAATGAGACTGGATATTTATTAGCGAATGGAGTGGTGCCCTAATAAAGTACTCCTTTTTTCGCATGCACAAAATAGCATTTCTATTTAATCTTTCGCCATTTAAATTCATCACGAACGATGGTAAACTATTATTAATTTTTTTCGGAAGGGTGCCAAATGGAACTATATTTTTACATTATTTCAATTTTATTACCTCTACTTGCTCTAATTTATTTAGCGTTTATAGATTATCTAATATATCTTCATCTTATTATCACAATCGTTTTGGCTATAATCATTTCCAAAAACATTCGGAACTACATTTTATTTGGTATTTTTGCAATTTTAAGCAATCCTTTTGTTCTTCTAGTTATTATAGGATTCATAACAAAGCAATTAACTTGAGTACTTTAATTCAGTTATAAAAATTCGATTCTACTTTACTAATCGAGAACACTCCTTTTATGTTTAAAAATCAAATAAAAATTTTGTTTCAACAATGCACAACCTTTAAACATATACATACAATATGATGTGAACCTTTTTTACTATATAAATCTTAGTCAATGAGCGTCTATTTCCCAAGGCGCTCTTTTTATCTATTACTAAATAACTTTTATAAATTTTTTCAACTTTTAACCGGACAAGCATATATTATTGTATGGAGGAATCCACTCATAAAAATCTACCTTTCTTGTCAAAGAGCATGTTTATATGCGTGCTCTTTTTTATTATGTTTTCTTTCATTTCTAAATAACATTTTTAACTCTGTTCATACTATTTTTTCAACTTTAGGTTACAAACTATTTCTGTAAGCGTAATGTTTCCTTTTGTACAACAGACAGTTAGTTTTATCCATAACGGTACACCTCTGCACTATTCAATATAAATTTTCATATATTATATTACGCTTGTCCAAATCGTGAGGTTATTACTCACGCGATCTAAATGAAAGAAAGGAGTGAAAATATGCGTTCATCTTGTCGTAAGCACACAAACTTTAATTGTGGAGCACAAGCCCCTAGCACACTACCAGCTCTCGGTTTTGCTTTCAATGCTACTTCACCTCAATTTGCAACACTATTTACGCCATTACTATTACCTAGTACAGGCCCAAACCCTAATATTACTGTCCCTGTAATAAATGATACAATTAGTACTGGAACTGGTATTAGAATTCAAGTAGCTGGTATTTATCAAATCAGTTATACATTAACAATCAGCCTCGATAACGTTCCAGTAGCCCCAGAGGCAGCGCGCTTTTTCTTGACATTAAACACATCAACTAATATTATTGCAGGATCTGGAACCGCAGTCCGTTCTAATATTATCGGAACCGGTGAAGTCGATGTATCCAGTGGTGTCATTCTAATTAACTTAAACCCTGGTGATTTAATTCAAATTGTACCCGTTGAAGTAATTGGTACAGTAGATATTCGTTCTGCAGCATTAACAGTTGCACAGATTCGTTAATAAAAACAATATGCTTGGCTAATTAACATTTAATGTTCCTTTTATACACCAAAATATATGTTATAGATTTGACACACATTTATATCAAACAAGCATATTTTATTGTATGGTGACTATATAGTCATACAAATCTAAAGCGTTCATAAGAGCACACTTATATGTGTGCTTTATTTTTTTATGAAAATCAAGTTTTTAACACACACCACTCTAAAACAGCATGCATATAATGTCTTGTTTCCTCTTTCAACTTATATTTTTGGACAGAGCGCTTAAGAAAAGCGCTCTTTATATTTTAATAAAGATTTTATATAAAAAAATGCACATATACTAGAAACATACATACAATACTCATGATTATTTCAGAATTAGCCATTGAGCACCTTTTACGGTGCTCCTTATTTAGTAACAACTAAGGGTTTTGTTAAAGAACTTAATAAAATTCAATATTTTACTAATACTAATCATAATATAATCTGCTTCTAAGCCAGGTTGTATCAAATAGAGCAGTTAATGTAAATAACTGCTCTATTTTAATTTTTGTTACATAAACTTGTTATTTTCATCTATCCTATACAAAACTCACCAAATACTTATACCGCTTAAATTCGTAAATATAATGTTCTTATAGCAGTTAGCTTTTGCTAGCTGCTCTTTTGTATTGAATTGATAATAATTTTTAGGTCTTATTTCTTTTCTACGTCATATAATTTTAACCTAAACATCCAGCTCAAAGTGTTACCTCCTATCTTAAAGAGCACTTATGCATGGTGCTCTTTTTTATTTTGTTGTTTTTTATTTCTGAATAATATTTGTAACCCTGTTCATATTATTTTTGTAACTTAAAGCTACAAACTATTTCTGTAGGCGCAGCGTTTCTTTTGTTTAAAATGCACATGTATTAAGAATATACATAAAATATCATGTGATATTCTTTTTCAATATTATTTTTAGCCATGGAGCGCCTTAAAAAGCGCTCTTTATATCTGTTAATAAATAACCATTTTGCTCAAACATATTCAGAGTTTATATAATCTAAGCCCATATTTAACATAGACAAGACATAGCTTTTTATTATACATTCATAATTTTTGTGCATGTTTTTTCTTTAATAAAATATCTATTGTTTTAGATTTCATAAATACAAGCACTTGTCCATTTCATTTCGTTCTCCTCCCACATTTACTATTAGTAACACGAACTTTTCAGAGGTAAAAATAAAATGAATGAGTTTTTATCTTCTACTTCAATAAACTCTAATCTAGTTGGACCTACATTACCACTTCTTCCACCATTCACACTGCCTACTGGACCTACTGGCGTTACCGGACCTACTGGATTACAATCTGTAGCTTACGGCACTTTTTGGCAAACGGAATTCATTACAGTCCCTTTCGGAGCTCCTTTTTCTTTTAATCAGGCTGAACCTTTGGTAGGGGGAGTTTCTCTGTTAAATCCTACCACAATTAATATCACACAACCGGGGGATTATCGTATTTCTTTTATTTCCTCAATTAATTTAACTGTCCCTCTTACATTTACATATCAAATAACATTTTTACTTATTTACAAGAGCGGATTTTATTATTATGTACAAGCACCCTTTTCTTTTTTTTATACAATATATAGATATCTCAAAGAAAGGAGAGTAACAAAAGGATGGCTGATTATTTTTATAAAGATGGTAAAAAGTATTATAAAAACCAATCGTATTCTCACCATCAAAAAGATAACTGTTTTATCAAAACTCATACAATATCTGGTTCAAATAGTGCTTTAGCTTTTAGTGTACCAGCTAACACTTCAAGAACACCTTTTGAAGATTTGACCAATAATCACAATAAAACATTACTTGATTTTCGCGTTCCTGGTGGTGTTCAACCAATTGAAGTAACCATTCGAACCAGAAGATCTGGACCAATTACCTTTACAATAACTGCAGGTGAACAAAGGATATTTCAAGTTGAAGATTTTCAAAACCTCACTCTCACAAATAATACCAATACCGGTAGCACCATTAGTATATTTATTCAAAAAACATTTTGTATCTGCTGTAATAATCAAAATGATTTTCATAAAAAGTATTATAAAGAACAATCATATTCTTATTTTCAAAAAGATAACTGTTTTATCGAAACTCATACCGTAGCTGGTTCAGATACCACTCCAACTGAAAATGTCCCTGTAACCATCATCGTACCCTCCGCCACTTCAAGAAGAGTTTTTGAAGATTTGACTAATAACCACAATAAAACATTATTTCAAATATCTGTTCCTGAAGATGTCTTCCCTATTGAAGTAACTATCCAAACAAGAAGTTCTCCCACACCAATTATCGCGACTCTTGCTACAAATGAAACAAGAGTATTTCAAGTTGAAGATTTTCAAAGTCTTACTCTCACAAATAATACCGAATTCCTTAATTTCATTGAAGTATTGATCAAAAAAACATTTTGTATCTGCTGCAATGATGAGAATGATTCGTGTGATAAATATTACCGTGATGACGAATGTGAGTGTTAGGTTGATTCTCCAAAAGAAACCTTATAAAGAAAAGTTTTTCTTTTATCCTTGTAGCATCTAATTATTCACATTTGTTCACTATTTTATCTCTTAATAAAATTCAAATTTAGTATTCATCAATCACTTCAATCTCATGTTAAATCTACGTAAAGATTATTATCATTCAACTTATCCACCCAAGAACCCTTATATAATGAATTCGCAAACAATCGATTTGCACGCAACTATCTTTCCGTACGACATAACTCTTTGCTAGGAGAAATCCTAGCCTTTTTTTATTCCCCCTCATATCAGTTGGTCCTTTCCGAATACCCGCTTGTTTCCATTGTTTTTTCTTTTTCCTGACATACAAGGGGCTAAGGTCATACATAATACCAGTATCTTTATCCGGTATACCTTGTATATTTAAATTCCTGACAACCTTAGGTGTTAAACCATTCTTTTTAAGTTGTGTATCAAAATATCTACCCAATTGGCGTAATTCTTCACCAGTCGAGCATTGCTTACATTCATTGATACTGAAGTGCGATTATAATACCAACAAGCTGTTTGAACTTGCAGCTTCACTCTTCTCGTAATGGGAATGCAATTTATCACAATTAGCTAACTCATTCGACTCACTGGCCGACAACCAAAATTGTTGTCTGCTTTTTGTATGAGATTTTTCATTTTACATATACTAGTTTTGAGCCTGTTACCAATGCAAGCCATTTTGGTGTTTTGAATTCCGACTAAGCTTTTTGTTGCATAGATTATTACATCTTTGACAACACTGATTTAAAGCGCGTTTTCTGGTTATTCGTAGTTCTAATCCAGAATAATTTTTCTCCTATTAAAGGACAGCAGATACGACTGCTAGTCCTTTTTTCTTATACCGCATATTCCCCCTTCTGGTAGCTTCGAACCACATTGCCCTCATCATTGTAATAAGCAATTTCCCAAAAATGATGACAGTTGTGCTTTTCAATTTCTCCCTCGAACAAAACGAACAAATGAGTTTTCCAGTTCCCGACGATCGTATTACTCGCATACCCATGTAAGCGAAATCGAGGTTGCGATAATTTTGCATTTTCTTGAAAGCCTGCTCTGCACTGTACATGCGCTTGATGTCAAAAACATCTTCATTCTCGCACTTTACAAACTTCATAAATTCCGCCATCGACATTGTTATAAATTTTGTTCTGAACTGCTGCCCATACAGAAAACTTGCTTTACTTTCCGTTTCAGCAACAATAATTTTCTCGTTCGGCCAATGTTCGAAAATGGTTGTTAATTTAAATTTGTAAATAAGAAATCTCAATTTTCACACGCCCTTATTTTTTTCATCTACCAATATGAGTTAAATCATTTATAAACTTCTCTTGTTCCATTTCGATAATTGCGGAATGTGTAATGAAAATACTCTCTCGCTTCAATACCTTTTCTTTCAACTAAAGTGTTCTGCCGAAATAGTAAACATAATAAGTTCCGTTCTCTTTTTGCTGCAGCATAACATTCCAGTACCGTTTGAATATGTTACGAATTTCTTTCACCAAATCTTCCAATTCTTTGTTAGTAAAAGATGTTTTCGTATTGTTATACGAATTGATTTTTCATAATCCGTATCATCATCAGGGGCGCTAGTACAAATTGCTTTCCCTCGATTTTTTTCGGTTAAATATTCTTCATACATAAGTTACACTTGTTCTTGAATTGGGACATGGTAGTAATACCCTTGCTCTACTGGTTTTGGACTATAAAATTTCCTTTATAAGTTTTAAAATTTATTTTAAATACGGCAAATGAAATTTCCGTTTTTTCTCGGCATTACCCTTGTTGCATACAAGCAAAAAAAGAGCCGCAACACTTTGCGACTCTTTTTGAATAATAACTATTTAACGGCCACGTCTTTGCTGACCTTGTTTTGCACTACTTTTCTTATTACTTGGTTTATTAAATGATCGATTGTTATCATTTCTTGAACTATTTCTTGAATTGTTTCTTGAATTGTTTCTTGGGCCACCTTTTGAACTACTTCTTGAACCTTCACGGCTATCTCTTTGACGATATTGATCTGATTTCTTTGGAGCCGGCTTTGGTACCGGTTTTCCATTTTCATCTACACGTTTTATCTTCGGTTGTTCGATTATTTCTCTTTGCAGTGGTGCACCAAGCGTTTTTTCAATTTCTTCTAAATGTTTTTCATCTTTCGCTGCAACGAATGTAATCGCAAGACCTGATCCACCTGCACGTCCTGTTCGGCCAATGCGGTGAATATAACTTTCTACATCTTCAGGGATATCAAAGTTAAATACGTGCGTTACACCATCTACATCAAGTCCACGAGCTGCTACATCCGTTGCAATTAAGTACTGAATTTTAGCTTCACGGAAACTCTTCATAACTCTTTCACGTTTCGCTTGAGGTATATCACCATGAAGTTCAGCACAATTATAACCTAGTCCTTTTAAATTATCATAAAGCTTACTCGCTCTAACCTTTGTACGACAGAAAATAACAGCTAAAAATGGCTGATCACGATCCATAACAAAACGAAGTGCATCTGGCTTTGCACGATCTGTCGTCTCAATGACACGCTGCTCAATTGTATTTACCGTTACTTCTTCACTTTGTACTTGAACCATTTGCGGTTCATCCATATAACGCTTCGCCAATTTTTTAATATCTTTTGGCATCGTTGCTGAGAATAACATCGTTTGTTTACTACCAGGTGTCTCATCTAAAATATCTTCAATATCATATAAGAAACCGAAATAAAGCATTTGATCCGCTTCATCTAGTACAATCGTTGAAAGATTACTTAAATCAATTGTTTCACGACGTATATGATCTAATAAGCGTCCTGGTGTCGCAACAACTATATGTGTATTTCCTTTTAATTTTCTCAATTGCTGTGCTACATCTTGCCCGCCATAAATCGCTAGTACATTAATATCTTCTCTTTGAACAAGCATTTTTTTAATTTCAGTCGTAATTTGTAGTGCTAGCTCCCTTGTTGGTGCAACAATTAAAGCCTGAACATCACTACACTCTGGATCGATTTTTTCTAAAATCGGTAACACGAATGCTAACGTTTTACCCGTACCTGTTTTCGCCTGCCCAATAATGTCTTTACCTGACATAATAACGGGAATTGCCTTCTCCTGAATTGGTGTTGCTTCTGTAATTCCATTTTCACGTAATGTATGATTAAAAGTTTCACTAATTCCTAATTCTAAAAAGTTTTTCAAATAGACCACTTCTTTTCCTTATTTTTCACATTAGCTTTCATTGTACCATTTGTTTCGCCAAATATGAAAAATAAAAAAATTCTTATCTTCTTTTTTTATGTTCATCGTGTACTAGTTGGACAAATTCTTTTTGTTTTTTCTCGGATTTTATTAATGCTTCCATATTAGTCGTAGACAAAATGAACTTTTTAATTTTTCTATTACTCCAAATTAAACTTGTATACCTTTTATCTTCGTGTAACTTTCGAAACCACTCAAATTCGCTTAATTTTGCAATATGATGTTTTAATTTCATATCATTTCTTGGATAAAATATAATTATATCCATTATTAGATCAAATAATAAGCTCATCTTCTCCCCTCCTATACATATATATTTCAATGTTACGGAAACATAGTTAAAGGGTGATGAAATTGACAACTACATTCATAAAGAGATTTTGCATATTTTTCTTACTATATTTTCAATCGCCCTCAATTATTATGGCAAAATCTCAAACAAATGTAATAAGTGAATTCAAACAAGCTTTACTCAAAAATGATAAAAAATTAATGCGGTCATATGTAACAGAAGGGATTGAACTACCTATTCCCTCCAAAAATAGACCTATTTACGAAATTAATATAATGCCGCCGTTAGACTTGCAACTGGAACAATTAATAATTCAATCATTTTCTCCCCCATATATCCTTAATAAGGATATATGGGGGAGAACGATATGTTGTTGTGCTAAAATATCAATATACCTTAAAAAGGAGCTCTCTATATCAAGAGAGCTCCTTTTCCAGGCTGTGGAGAAAGTCTTCTCCACAGCCTATTTTTGTGTCTGAACCTCTTTTTATGTGTCAACACTGATAAAAAAGAGGAAAAGGAGA
>NZ_JBTREW010000033.1:0-41989 GCF_054823925.1 Bacillus sp. F9_6S_D1_P_5
TAAATTCTATGATTTTATATTGTTTTCTTTCACTAAAATCAAAAAAGATTCCGGAGTGTTGGGAACCCCTTCAGGGTTTCCCAACACTCTGAAAAGAAGCTTACGTTTTTACGTAAGCTTCTTTCTATATATTATCTCTTCATCTATGACTTATCTCTTAAAATTACAGAAAATTCATTTTATAATCATTCGTTTTTAATTTTTTATGATACAATTTACATATACAGGAAAGGGTGAGACCTATGAAAAATTTTTCTCGTACAGGAAAAATTTTATTCAGTTACGGAGCAATCCAACTTTTTTGGGGACTTGTAATGCTTAACGTTAATTTATTTGAGCATACAAGTGAAACGATAAAATATATTATTCTAATTACCGGAATAGTTTGTTGTATTATATCCAACTTTTTTAAAGCACCTCAAAGTCATACTAATACGTGATTTCATGTTAACTTAATGGGAGCGGAAACCTGCATTTTATGCAAAGTTACGCTTCCTGTTGTAATATCATCACTTATCCCAGAGTAAACCGATTTTCACATAGACAAATTACGATTTCGAATATATAAATTATATCCCTACTCGCTACCTCTCTCTAGTTTCACACCGCATAGGGCTAAAAAAGGCCCTGACCGCTTCTACCCGTGGCTGGATCATCTATTCCATCTAAAAAGAAGTCTTTTATCTTTTTAGCTCTTCGTTAATTCTTTCTCATCTTTCATGCTATAGTAGCCTAAATTAACAACAATTAAAAAATAACCGCCCATAATCCCTACTGCAAATGCCCACATAACCATGTGGTGCTCAATTTCATACATAATAATAGCACCCAAAATAGCAGCGGCAAAACGGTTAAACATACCGAGCGTCGGTGCTTTCGTTTTCTTTACGATACTATCTCCAAGCTTCTCAATTCGTCTCCCTAAAAGCCAAACACAATACATACTTACAATAAGTCCAATTCCTGCACCTAGAAAATGTGCTGAAAACGGCGTTACCATCCAGCCTAGCAAAAGAATACCTAGTATATAATACGATTGAATCTTAAACGACCTTAATGACATACTAATCATGCTGTTCTCCTCTTCGATAATTTTTATCCCGCATTAACGGGCAGTAAGACCCTCACCTCAAAATTCAGCGGAAGCAAAGAAGTTAGGTGGGGGTCGGGCTGCCCGTAAAAGCCCGATTGGTGAGGGCTGATAATCAGTGGGGGATGAACAAAACCCCCACTGATTAAAGTTTCACTTTATCTATCCAACAAAAAATTTCTTTCCAGTTTATACTGCTTACATCCATTTCACTCAAATTAAAAACAACATAAACAGTACGTTTATGTTGTTTAAATATTTTTAGAAAATAATATTATACAAGATTTCAAACATCATATCCTCATAATTTGTGAAGTTTTTTCAAACATTTTTCGTCCATTTATGAAAAAAATGATATCAATCTATGAACATACGGATATGATGTAATAAGCACACAAATAAAGGGGGCGTCTAATGATTTATTTTTTAATGGCTCTCATTCACCTTATTATCCCTGCACTTATTGGACTTTCATTGTATTGGTATACGAAAAATCATAGTATTTTCTACGCTGTCCTCGGTGTTCTTCTTCCAGGTATTATTCTTATCACACTCTTCCGTATTCCATTTTTAAACTTAATTCCACTTATTACTGCTATCTTATTTCTCATCTTCTTACCAAAAATAAAAAAATAGGAAAGCAGATCATAGGTGATCTGTTTTCCTATTTTGATATAGGTTCCCCCGCAGCAGAATGTACATTTACTTTCTCCGATTTTACAAACCATAGACCGAAGAAAATAATAATTCCACCGATTATTTGTTGAAACGATACATATTCATTTGCCCATACAGCTGCAAATAAAACAGCTACAAGCGGCGTTATATACATATATACCATCGTATGTGATGCGCCAATTTTTTGAACACCAACATACCACATGACTAAACCAAATACTGTTACAAAGAAAATGGAATATAGTAAGGCGAATAGTGTCATTCCGTGTGTAATGTGAAATGGCATTATAAATACATATGGTCCACTTAACAATAAAAGCGGAATCGCGCCAACTAAGGCTGACCATGCGGTAACACGTAGTGCTGAATATTTTTTAATTAATGGACTTGCTAAAACAGGATAAAGTCCCCAGCATATTGATGTAATGAGTCCGATCCCATTCCCGTAAAACGAACTAGCAAGTGAATGCCCTGCTACTAAAACTAATGCGGCACCGCCAAACGCAATGATAGAGCCGATGAGCTTTCGAGAAGAAAACTTTTCTTGTTTCAAGAAAATCGCAAATACAGTTGTAAAAATAGGTGAAATAGAAATGAGTAAAGAGGCATTTGTAGCGGATGTATATTTGACAGTTTCCATAAATAATGTTTGATACAGTACAATACCTACAACGCTAACGATGATTAATCGAGGTATATCCTTTCGCTCCATATGAACCGACTTTTCAATAAAAAATGTAAGGAGTAACATAAGCGGTGCTGCCGATATCATCCGAAGTGCAGTAAACTCAATTGCTGTAAATTCTAACAGTCCATATTTCGCAATCGTAAAATTAATCCCCCAAATAATAACGACACTTAAAATTAATAACTCCATCCCCCATTTTCTCACGCGTATCCCCTCCGCAAATAAATTATACAGAAAATTCAATCACATGTACATTTCATTATGTGAAAAAATCTTTGTATTGTCTGGAGAGGGGTGCGTTGTTTGGTACATGAAATTATATCGGCGATTTTTCGAATATATCAGCGCAACTCGAATTATATCAGCGATTTTCCAAATATATCGGCACAGCTCGAATTATATCAGCGATTTTCCAAATATATCGGCACAGCTCGAATTATATCGACTTATCAACAAAAACGACAATAATAGCGACTTATACAATAAAAAGGTGGTTCCAAAATACATTTTGGAACCACCTTTCCTTACTTACACTCGAACGTGTAACTTCATATTCGGATTATAAAATTGGCTCGGACTCTTCAGCTGAAAAGTTCCTCCACCTTCATGCCAATCAACTGTTAACTTATCATCCATAAATACAAGCTTTGTGCGATCTGCAATAAAATTCATTACGCTAGATTCGATATCCACATCGCGCTCATCTTTTTCTGCTACAGCTACTAAATCGATAATTCCGCTCATTACACAACCGCAACCTTCATTATCGTAAAATAACTTTATATATTTCGCCTCATTTGGAATCGTATCCATAATTTTTTTATATGCTGCTTCTGTTACAGTAACGTACATATTCTAAACTTCATCCTCTCTTCTCGTATCCTTCATATATTGTACCACCATTTTTCTTTAAAAATATATACAGAAAATTACGAACAATATACAATGTATGTAGTAAAGGAGGTTGTATCACTCATGCTCAAATTATTGCGATACCCCATCTTCCTAGGTCTACTCGGTAGCTTTTTTATTTCTAGCGGTATGGTATTACAACATATACTTCCCTATTCTCCTTCTATTGGTTGGATTTTAGGTTTTATTGGTTTCCTAACCGCTTCTTATTTCGCTGTGAAGAACAAAAACATCTAATTAGTTCAAGGAGGATAACATAACATGCCAGCTTTAAAAGAAATAGAACAATCACTCAATCATTTATTCCAAATAGAGAAATACGGAAAAGACAGTGCCTTTAGTCGATTTATCCCGGCCGTATATGATCCTATCCCATTTCCATGGCAAAAATTTTTTGAAGCCAATTTTATAGAGCTATTTAACGGCCTTATGATACGAGGAGCTGAAACTGTAAATAAAGTATTTTTAGCTGTTTTTCCTACAAATGACGTTCTTGAAACATTCATTTCACAATCCACATCTGGTGATTTACTTTTTATGCACCACCCACTTGTAATGGAATGCGGTGATCCGCTTGGAAAATCAGGTCGTGGTTTTATTCCAATATCTGAAAAATATTTGCAAGCGATAAAAGAAAAACAACTTTCTATATATACATGTCACGGACCAATGGATGTTCATCAAACGCATGGAACGAGCATTTCAATTGCAAAATCCTTACATGCTCATGTAGTTGACGGCTTTGCATATGAAGGTCCAGAACAAGAGCCAGTTGGCCTTATTTGTGAAATAGATGAAACATCCACAGAAGCACTCCAAAAGCGTCTCAAAAATCTCTTCCATATTCCTTACACAGACTTCGAAGGTAAACAACATAATTCTATCAAAAAAATTGCAATTATTGCGGGATGTGGTGATGTCGTTTCTCTCATGAAAGAAGCAGAAGCAAAAGGCGCTGAAGCATATATTACTGGGGAAATCCATTGCCATATCGACAATAATTACGGCAAACATAAATACTCGCTCATTATGGATTACGTAACAGAAACGAATATGTCACTCATCGGTGTATCACACTCTGCCTCTGAATATTTAGTGAAAGAGACATCGATGTATGATTGGTTTAAAGAGAATTTTGAAGTGGATGTTACTTTGGTTCCACAGGAGAAATGGTGGTTATAAACTTTTAAAGAGATAGCTAAATTAGCTACCTCTTTTTACTAAACTTAAAATTTCATGAGGCGTTTGAAAAATATAATCAGCCTCTTCGAATCCTTTCCTTGTCTTTGCTCCCCACAAGGCTAAACCAAATTTTGCTCCCGCTTGTTTTGCGCATTGTAAGTCATATACTGAGTCACCTATGTATATCGCTTCTTGTGCATCTATATTCAATCTTTTTAGACATGTCACAAGTGGCTCTGGATGTGGTTTATGTTTCATTGTATCTTCCACACAAATAGAGTGTTCAAAATATGAATGTAATCCAAATGGCTGGAAATCATCGATAAACTCTTGACGTGTTTTTGAAGTCACAATACCTGTTCGAATCTTATATGAAGATACTATTTCAATCACTTCTGCAATTCCTTTAAATACTGTAATTTCATTCTTAAAATCTGCCATATTACGTATCCATTTCTCATGAACTGCTTTCATATTTTCCACACCAATTTCTTGTAACGCAGCCATACCAGGAATACCTAATGCAAAATGTAGCTTTTCTAATGAATAATTCATCCCTTCATCTCGCAACGTTCTCTGTAATGAATATAAAACTGCTTTTTCCGTATCTAACATCGTTCCGTCAATATCAAATATAATCCCCTTCATTTTTACGTCCCCCTTTACTTCACTCCAACGATTAGCTCAATTCCATATTCTTTCACTACTCTTTCTAAATCGCCAGGAATAACATCATTCGTAATAATTGTATCTATCGATTCTAATGACAGCGCCTTAAAGTTTTGACGTTGATTCATTTTTGTCTCATCGGCAAGTAAAAACACTTCATTTGTTTGTTTAACAATTTGACGCTTAAAATGAATATCTTCCTCATACGCATAATAGACACCATCTTCTGTAAGACCGGGTGATCCAATAAAAACTTTATCAAAATGATAATCTTTTAGTTTCTCCATTGCAGAAAAACCCGTCATATAACGTGAGTGTTTATTTAATTCTCCACCCAAAATATGAATATTTACATTCTCCATATCCATTAAATGATTTACTGTATCAATTGAATTTGTAACAACCGTTATATTACTTGCTGTCAAAAATGAAGCCATACAGTTAACAGTTGTTGAAACATCAAGATAAATCACTTCATTATCTCCTACAAAAGAAGCAGCTCGCTTTCCAATAGATACCTTATATTCAATTTCTTTTTCCTCACGATTTACATAATCCGATATTTTATGGTGGAAAGATGATAAAGCTACACCACCATGGGTTCGTACTATTGTTGTTTCATTTGTTAACTTTACAATATCTCTTCTTGCTGTATCTCTGGAGACTTGAAATAGCTCACACATTATCTTCAAACTCATCGTCCTATGTTCATTCAAATACTCCATTATTTTTATTAAACGTTCCTCTTGATTCATACTCTCACCCATTTTCATTTACTTTTAAGTACTTTTAAGCTATTTTAAGTATATCACAACGAAAACCCTTAAATAAGCCTTGAAACAACTTAAAACAGGAGTGAGAAAATGCTACGTACAATTATTTTTGATTTTGATGGCACACTAGCTGATACTTTACCTTTATGTTATTACTCGTTTCAAAACGTTTTTTTGCAATTTGATAATAAAGAAATTACTGAAGCAGAGATTCTTTCTATGTTTGGTCCAAGTGAAGTTGGTATTATTCATGAGAACTTACTCTCTGAAGAAAAAGAAGTAGCAGTTGAAAGATACTATGAATGTTATGAAGAAAAGCATCATGATTACGTAGAGCGAAATCATGAAATAGTAAACCTTTTAATACATTAAAAAAAACAAGGGTTTCAGTTAGCTATCGTAACTGGAAAAGCAAGAAGAAGCCTGGATATTTCTCTAAAAGCATTAGGATTAGTTTCTTTCTTCGACTGTATAGTAGCTGGAGATGATGTAACGAAGCCAAAACCTGATCCTGAAGGTATTCTTCTTGTATTAAATACATTAAATGTAAATGCAAACGAAGCAATTTTTATTGGGGATAGTGATGCTGACATACTTGCTGGAAAACAGGCAGATGTACGAACGATTGGCGTACAATGGTTACCGAACTATCAATCTGCTACATTTACTGTGCAACCAGATTATTTTATTAAGAAAATAGATGATTTTCTCATCTCATTAAATACTAGATTTTCAAAATAAGTAGTCTACTACTGACAAAATTACTGGATCGGAGCAAATTCAAGTATTTAATCCTACTTCATCTGTAGGTCCCGCTACTGTAACTTGGACTAGCATTACAACTGGAAACCCAGTTTCAAGAGGAGATGCTATATCCCTTTATATTACCCCTGGGATTACTGCCAGTGCTGTATATTCTATTTTTCTAATCATTGATATTTAGTTCCCTCTTAAAAGTAATTTATTTAACAAAAAAAGCCCCAATAATTTGGGCCAACAAATAGAAATACAAATGGATTAAAACAAATAACAGACAAATTCACTATATACTATCATTATAAAAATACCCATCTTTTGGATTATCAATTATATAATGCGTCAATAGTATAAACACTTTCAAATTTTTCTTCACAAAAAAAGAGATCCCTCTCAAATCAGTGATCTCCTTTTTAAAAATAATTTTTTATGATATCGGCAATATAACCTTCACCGTCGTTCCAACCCCAACTTCACTTTCAAAACTCATTTTACCGTTGTGATCTTTAATAATTTTTTCTGTGACTACTAAACCTAAACCTGTTCCTGTTTCTTTCGTTGTGTAAAAAGCTTCATTTAGCTTCGGAATTTTATCTTTTGGGATGCCGCACCCTTCATCCTTAACTTGAACAATGATTGCATCTTCTACAGTCACTTTAATCGTAATTGTTCCGCCAACTGACATTGCTTCAATCGCATTTTTAATTAAATTAAAAAATACTTGCTTTAATCGTTTTTCATCACATGTAATCGATGGTATGTCTTTACTATAAATACCTTGTATGTGCACTCCTTGATTTAAAGCAGGCTTCCCCATAACTCGGATAACATAAGCGATAATTTCTTCTATATTATGAACTTCTGATTCTAGTGATTTAGATTTCTCAAATCCACTAAGTTCTGTAGCGATTGTATGAATTCGTTCTACTTCTTGTTTCATAATATCACTATATATTTTATCCTCTGGATATTTAATCGCTTGCTTATTAACAAATTTATCTAAATTAGCTAGAGGTCTTCTAATTTTGTACCCAATAACTGTAGCCATTTTCCCAACAGTTGCTAGCTTTTCTGTTTGTTGTATTTCTTTATCCATCATCTCAAGCGTACGAACGTAAGATTGAAACCTTAAAAACATAATCCAACATATGATAGTAAATACGCTATATAATGCCATCGGGATTAAAACGAGTGACGAATGAATAATGATTCCTATAAGGGCGTATTTCCCAACAAGTATACCAGTAACTAACCAAAAATACCTTTTGTTCACAAAGAGTGGGACAAATAAAATAAAAAATCCTTCTACTATATTCCCACCATCGAACTCAGCATCACTACCGTAGTAAATCATAAAATTATGGATAAAATCTAATAGGTTATATCCAATTAGAATAATATATTTCACTGCAAATGGATTCTTCCATTTCATGAAGTATACTCCAATACAAAACAAAATCACCATTAGAAAATAGAGCCATAAACCTAAACCATCTTCAAATTGTCCAACTCCTTCTTGCTCTCCTCCTATTAAAGGTACAATAAATTCGTAGGCAAGATCGTATACAAAAAATATAATGAAAAATAAACTTAAAAATATTTTCAGTGCCTTCATTTCTTCATTTTTAAATATATCGTCTTTATTCATATGGTAACTCCTAGCTTTTCTCCCTCTTGGATTTCATTATTTCTACGTTGCTTCGGGAGCATAATATCTATTCTAGTTCCAATATCTCTTTCACTTGAAATATGTAATTCACCAAGATGCTGCTCAGTAACAAGCCGATTCGCTACCGTAAGTCCTAGGCCAATTTTATCTTGCTTCGTTGTATAAAAGGCCTCTTTAACACGAGCTAAATTTTCTTTCTTAATACCGTAACCATTATCAATTACACTTAGCATTACATAATCTTGCCCTTTGTTTTCTAACCGTAACTCTAATGTGCCACCTTGCTCCATTGCCTCCAGAGCATTTTTTATGACATATAGAAAGACTCCTCTTATTTTCCGCTCATCACATTCAACTTCTATCGTATTTTCTTCCACATTAGAAATAAACTGGACGCTAGATTCATTCATTTTTTCGCGAACAATTGTTACTGCTTGTAATGCAATTTCACCTATATTATGTTTCTTATAAACAGAAGGTTTACATGTAGCAACTTCCATTAACTCGCTTATCATATTATTCATATTTTCTATTTCAAAAATCATCTGTTTGTAAATAGGATCCTCCCCATGCTTCTCTCGTTGTAATTGCGTAAACCCTTTTAATGAAGCAAGTGGATTTTTAATTTCATGTCCCACTGTCGCTGCCATTTTGCCGATTACTGCTAATTTTTGTGATTCACTAGCAATCTTAATACTTTCCTTTACCGCTGAAAGATATTGTATAAATCGATTTAAAATGATGTATGCCGCTATTAATACGAGTGTATACATAATGAGGAACATAAACCCTTTTACTTCCTTTAATACAAATAAATAAATAACATATTTCCCTACAATTGTCGAAAGTACAAACACAAAATATTTTTTACTTAAAAATATAGGTACAAAGAAGATGAAAATAATTTCTATTATATTTACTCCATCAAATGCCGCCTCATTATAAAGCATATACGAAAGTATATTAACGATTTCTATTCCTATGTATGCAAATACACATGCATATTTAACAAGGTTCGCTTTCTCTTTTTTTATTAAATATACATTCACACCGAGTATTGCAGTTCCGCAAATAAATTGCCATAGTATGCTATGTCCCTTATCGGTTAGCGATTTATTCTCTAATACGATTGCGTAGAAAATTTGGTATGAAACAACAATGACATACAGCACCCATAAAAAAATTTTTGCATTCCTTTCTTCTTCTTTATATGATAGAAAACTTCCTTTCACTTCAACACCCCTTCAAAATAATATCTCGAAGAATACCATTTATTATAATAAATGATTTTCATAGACAAACAAAGATAAATCGAACATTTGAGGGAAATCATTCCAATAAAACACATCATCTTCAGACTATATATACACATAAAAGCTATGAACAATAATACTTATATTATGGGTGCAAAAAAATAAAAAAGCATAACAACGCTTTTGGGATAGAGCATATGAATAGAATAGGGGGATGATTTATGTTTGTTACCGTCGAGAAAGATGTTCATATTTTTGTGCAAGACGTTAATCCCAGACCCGGTAGTAAAACTGTTTTCTTCGTCCATGGCTGGCCTTTAAATCATCAAATGTACCAATATCAACTCAATGTGTTACCACAGCGCGGTTTCCGCTGCATCGCTATGGATATACGCGGGAACGGGCAATCTGATAAACCGTGGACTGGCTACACATACGATCGTTTAGCAGACGATATCGCCATTGTTCTAGAAGCACTTCAAGTCGAAAATGCTACATTAGTCGGTTTTTCAGTAGGTGGTGCTCTTTCTATTCGGTACATGTCTCGCTATAATGGCCATCGTATTTCTAAACTTGTATTAGTCGATGCCGTTTCCCCCTCTTTCGTTAAAAATGAAGAATCTCCCTATGGTGTCCCAAAAGAACAAGCAGATACCCTTATTAATCAAATGTATGCCAATATGCCAAAATTTTTAAATGATGTGTCTTTATCATTTTTCAATAGAAATTTAGGGTCTGCTACGTTAGAATGGTTTTCTTACCTCGGTATGCAGTCTGCTTCCTACGCTCTCATCAAAATATTGCAAGCAGCCGCAAAGGAAGACGTAACGAAAGATTTAAGTAAAATTAACGTCCCAACAAAAATATTCCACGGTGTTCACGATCAACTTATCCCATACAAAAGCGCTGAACTTACGCAAAAGCGGATTAAAAATTCTCAGTTACACCCTCTTACAAATAGCGGTCACGGCTCTCCAATCGATCAAGCGGATGAATTAAATGAAGAACTTATAAAATTTTTGAATTCATAAAAAATGTATGCTAAATCGTGTAATAGGAATGCAGTTTTTGAAAAATAAAATTCACATATTTCTCACAAATCAATTAATAAAACGATTACATTTTCATTTATACTAAATGTACAGGTAATACTCCCTAACCCCAGGTTACCCCGTTAAATATTATAAAAAAAAGAACTTGTATCGTTATACAAGTTCTTTTTGTTTTCTATTTAAACAGTATATCTTTACTATACTGTTTTCCAGCAAGTAAATCATATTGGATCATTTTATATTTCTCTAACATTTCTTTTTGTTCTTTTGTTAAATCAGTTATCTCTTCCCCATCTTTATTAACCTTTAACTCATCTCTAAGAACCGGTATCTCTTTATGCATTTCCGATAAGAATTGATAAAACGGTGATTGATTTAGTCCTGCATAATCAAAAACAAGACTAGAAAAATAAATTGGACTTACTAAACCTAAATTGTCATTTGGCAAATCAAAGTTTGCATACATTAACAATGGTGTTTCTGACATAATTAATCTTTCTCTTACCGTCTCTTCGTCTTCTATATATCCTGCTTCTGCATAAATAGCTTTATTAGTTCCTAACATAGGTAAATGGTCTCCAAAGAAGACTAGTAAAGTAGGTCTATCTAGATCGTCAAGCTGCTCAATTAAATATTGCAACGCTTCATCTGATAGTCTTACACCTTCTGTATACGCTTCTAATTCCGCTTTCGATTCCTCTTCTGTTAATCCACTAATTTCTATTTTATTTTCTCCAAACATATTTGGCGTATATGGAAAATGATTTTGCATCGTAACCGCATGAATAAACGTAGGTTGTTCTCTCTTTTTTAATTCATCTATTATTTCTTTACTCATAGATAAATCACCAATATTGTCTCCAACTACTTCTTTATTTTTCATCGTGTCTTCTGCATTAAAATTATCAAATCCCAATGTTTTATATACATCTTCACGTTTATAAAACGATCGGTTGAAAGCATGAATTGCACTTGCATAATACCCTTGTTTTTTCAATTCACTTGCAATAGATGGCACTTCTTTCTGGCTTGGAATAGCTTGTTGATATGGTATAGACCCAGGCATTAAAAGACTCATTGAGTAACTCGTTAACGCTTCAAATTCTGTATTCGCTGTATTTCCTCCAAATGTAGGAGCTATCGTTTGTCCCCCTGGAAAATTCTCCATATAACGATGTAAATTCGGCACTGGATCTTCGCTAAATGACAGATTTGTTAATTTTGTCGGATCCCAGAATGCCTCACTCATAATAAATATAATGTTCGGCTTCTCTGCTTTTTTTTGCGCTTTTACTTTACCGCCATATTGTTTTTCTATATCCTTTGCAATTTGCTGCATATTTTCCTTTGAATACTTCTCTGGCTCTTTAATGACTGTCGTATCTAAGTTACTTAAAAATCCAATAACAAAACCATTCACCTTATAATTTGCAGCTTGATTCCACGCACGGATGTCTACCCCAGCTTTTGTAAATATATTATTCATAAAGGTAGTAGGATAGTTACTATATGCATACAACATAAACGCAGAGCCACATATGAAAATAACCCTCATAATAATATGTGATTTTATAACTGGAATATACTTTCGTATATACATAACTACAAACACAATCAAAACAATGCTAATTATTGTAAAAGATATAGTCCTAAAACTGAAATAATCCATAACCATTGGTATAACGGAATCCATATGACCAACCTGTGTGAAATCAGACGGATAAAATGGTTCTCCTCTAAAAATGAGCTTAAAATGGTTCACCATCACAAAAATAATTAAAACTAAGCTAGTTATCGTTGTACTTAAGAAAACTCTTCCAAGCAAATTATATGCAAAAACGTATACCATATAAATAAATAGCAGGCTTAATATATACTGGCCATATTGTAAATACACCCATGCATTTACTGCTATAAGACTCATATCTTCCTGCACGATGATATACATCCAATTCATTGTATGAGCAATTAAAAATAATACGACATAAACTCGAATAGCCGGCCTAAGCTTATGACCGATGCCTTTATTTAAATGAATGATGTATAGTAGTACACTCCACAAAACAATAATGAGTATACTTAGCGGTAGTTTCCCATTAAAAAATTCTTTAGTTCTCTCAAATTCGAAAGATCTTAACATAACAAAAAACAGCGTTTCTAAACAAATCGCCCACATTCCACTAAGAATGATAGAAATTAGTAGGTTCTTCCTCGATTCTTGACGAGAAAAACTAAGATAAAATTCATCTCTTCTTCGTTGTTGTGTTAAAAAATCAAAACGCAATTTATTCCCTCTTTCCTTTACCCCTTCGTCTCGCATCAACGAACATATTGTCATATACAAAATAACATATTTGTATACAGTTAGTCTCCCTATGTGTTTGTATTATACACGTATCTCCTTAATTTTCCCTTAAAAAATACAACTTCTTCATCTCTTCTATATTCTAGTAGCATAATAAACGAACTATGCTTCATGAAAATATTACCATAAGAAAAGAACCTACCAACAATGACAGGTTCTCCTTCATTTTAACAGACATGGACATATTTATTATAGAAGAGAATACATCCATACCTTCCATATAATACATACAAGTACGATAACTACAAAATCAAAAAAGTCTAATCTCGGGCCCTTTTTCATATTCATCTCTAGCCACATATGAATCCATTTTATTTTTGTATATTTTCGGATGTTTTTCTTTGCAAATCGGTAAACGAGTACTTGCATAATAAAAAATCCGACTACGAAAATGAACAATAAAATGAGAAAATCGACCACAAAACTCCTCCCTATTTTTGCAGCGATTTTTCTACTATTTTATTTCTCAAAACCCACTCTTCAAATTGAGCACTTCCAAATTCCCAGCTAAGATCACGAGCATGTACAGAAAAAACGTAATGACCAGCATATTCGTCCATAAATCTACCTGTCTCGATCTCATCTTTCTGAAGACCATATGCTCCAAAATTAAAATACACATCCCACACGTCTTCATTTTTCCTTTTATAAGCAATCGATTCCATATCACATTCTGTTCCAAAATAATCAAGATGTAAATGTACACTATCATCATATTCGTATTCCATTTTATCACCCCTTATATTTGTACTTCTTTATCACCCAAAAAATTCCTGCTATCTACACTCACATGTGGGCACTTACCTACATATCATGCTTGTAGAGTGACTTCTAGGAGGTGTTATATAGTGAAAAAATTAATAGCTGTTTTTTGTATCATGTTACTAGCTGTTTTCACATTTGCTGCTTGCAGCAGTAAAAAAGAAGGTACGAAAGAACAAACACAAAACATTCGCGTCGGCGAAGTTACCCATTCTCTCTTCTACGCCCCGTTATATGTCGGGATTGAAAAAGGATTTTTTAAGGATGAAGGATTAAATATTGACCTCCAAACAACAGCTGGCGGAGATAAAACGATGACCGCCCTATTATCTGGCGGGATTGATATCGCTCTCGTCGGTTCTGAAACGTCCATTTACGTTCATCAACAAGGCGCAAAAGATCCTATCATTAACTTCGCACAACTTACACAAACAGATGGAACATTTTTAGTTTCGCGTAAAAAATTAGACTCTTT
Organism: Bacillus sp. F9_6S_D1_P_5; assembly: GCF_054823925.1. Lineage (NCBI taxonomy): Bacteria > Bacillati > Bacillota > Bacilli > Caryophanales > Bacillaceae > Bacillus > Bacillus sp. F9_6S_D1_P_5. The sequence continues at coordinate 14,325 of NZ_JBTREW010000033.1, forward strand.
TAATTGGAATGACGTAAAAGGTGTTACATTTTTAGGACAGCGTAAAGGCGGCATGCCACAAATGGTTGGAGAATACGTTTTAAAGAAAAATGGCATTGATCCTCGCAAAGATACGAACTTAGTCCAAAACATCGAATTTGCTAACATTGCAAATGCCTACGCATCTGGTACAGGGGAATTTGTACAGCTCTTTGAACCGACTGCAAGTATATTCGAAAAAGAAGGTAAAGGATATATTGTCGCTTCATTCGGAAATGAATCTGGTACTGTTCCGTATACAACGTTCATGGCAAAAGAAAGTTTCTTAAAGAAAGATAAAGATGCTGCTGAAAAATTCACACGTGCTCTCTATAAAGCGCAGCAATGGGTTGATACTCATAGTCCAGAAGAGATTGCTGATGCCGTTTCTCCGTTATTTAAAGACACTTCAAAAGACATTACAGTAAAAGTAATCGAACGATATAAAAAACAACACTCTTATGCAACAAATCCGCTATTAGATGCTGAAGAATGGAAACAGCTCCAAACGATAATGAAAGAAGCTGGCGAATTACAAAAAGAAGTTCCACATGAAGCGCTCGTCAATACAAAAATTGCCGAAAGCGTTATTAAGAAATAGAGGCGAAGTGTATGAGCTTTTTACAAATACGTAACGTTTCTCACTGCTTTTTCGCAAAAGAGAATGCCAAACTGATTCTCGAAGATATGAGTTTACAAGTAGAAGAAGGCGAATTCATTTCTATACTCGGTCCAAGTGGCTGCGGCAAAACGACACTTCTCTCCATTATTGCTGGGCTGCTTGATCCAATTGAAGGTATCGTCTTTTTAGATGGTGAGCCCATTACAACGAAAACTTCATCCATGGGATATATGTTGCAGCAAGATTACTTGTTCCCTTGGAAAACAATTGAAGAAAATATTATGCTTGGACTTCACACCCGAAAAATTTACAATGAACAGACGAAAGAACATACTTTACAACTTTTAAAGCAAGTCGGTCTACATGATGTAGAAGAGCAATACCCTCGTGAACTGTCCGGCGGTATGCGTCAACGCGCCGCTCTCGTTCGAACATTAGCGACCGATCCGAAAATTTTATTGCTAGATGAACCATTCTCAGCGCTCGATTATCAAACGAAATTGAAACTAGAAGATCTCGTTTTCAGCTTACTACGCAAATATAAGAAAACGTCACTACTCGTGACACATGATATCGAAGAAGCCATTGCGATGAGTGATCGTATTTATTTACTACAAGCGAACCCTGGGAAAATTGCAAAAACATTTATCGTCCCAGAAAGCATCCGTTCCTTATCACCGTTAGAATCACGCCACCACCATGACTTCCCATCCCTCTTCCAAGATATATGGAAGGAGCTGGAGCGACTTGGATAATATAAAGCAACTGCATGAACAGTTTCGGAAGAAAGAACGCAAGCGCGCATGGTTAGCTCGATCACTACAGCTTTTACTGCTCATTCTTTTCTTTGCACTATGGGAAATAGCTAGCAAAAAAGAGTGGATTGATCCCTTACTCTTTAGCTCTCCTTCAAGCATTTGGGATCTCTTCCTTAATAAATGGCTTGACGGTTCCCTTTGGGTCCACATATGGACGACATTACTTGAAACGGGAGTAGGCTTCATTCTTGGAACAGTGCTCGGCGCTATTATCGCTACTTTCCTTTGGTGGATACCGCTTCTCGCCCGCGTACTTGATCCCTATCTCGTCGTCCTAAACGCCATGCCAAAAGTGGCACTTGGTCCGATTATCATTGTAATCTTCGGTCCAAATATTTCTTCGTCGATTGCAATGGGCGTAATCATTTCCATCATCATTACCATTCTCGTTATTTACAGCGCATTTCAAGAAGTCGATTCTAACTATATAAAAGTGATGGACACATTTGGCGCAAATAAATGGCAATGTTATAAGCAAGTCGTTCTCCCAGCATCCTTCCCAGCAATTATTTCAACGTTAAAAGTGAACGTTGGGTTATCATGGGTCGGTGTTATATTCGGCGAGCTTCTCGTCTCTAAACAAGGTCTCGGTTACTTAATTAGCTACGGTTTCCAAGTGTTTAATTTCACGCTCGTCTTACTAAGCGTACTACTCACCTGCGTCCTCGCAACACTTATGTATGTGTTTGTTGAGGCATTTGAAAAACTTCTAATTGGAAAAAGAAAAAAAAGCTGACTTAGAGCGATAGACTATAGTCAGCTTTTTTCTTTACCTTTTATCACACATCTTTGTTTCATTTGTAACGTTGCCATTCGCAACGGTAACTGTATGGAAACAATCTTTCACACGTACTGTAACCACATTTTCTTTTCGATCTATTACATGATAATCATCATACTTTTTATTTAATGCACTACGAATTTGCTCTCCTTCAAAAATCGGAAAACCGTGAGACATTACCCAAATGAGACCAGCAACCGCAAGAATCGTTTTCATACGTTTCATTACCTCCTCGAGAGTAAACTTATAGTCCCTATAATATGCGCATTATAATTGTGTCTAATTTGTGACATTTTTATACTAATTCTCTTTTAAAGCTTCAGTTCCTTCTTCTTTTTTATTAAAAATACAGAATTTTCAATTTTATAAACATAAAAAAACGTAAAGAATTAAAATTCTTTACGTTTTTTTAGCTACAATATATCACTCACATTATTGTCCACTTTGTTGTTCTATCGTTTTCGAAACATCATATAATCCCGACAACACTTCCGCTCTCATTTTGACAAGCTCAGGGAACTGATAGAAGAACGCAATCTTTTTATACTTTAACTCCGATCCTTCTTTCACTTTTTTTGAATCTTGCAAAATAAATGCTGTAAACGTATCTGCAATATCTTCCGCTACATTTGTCGTTCCATACTGCGATACAAACTCCTCATGCTTTTCTTTAAAAAATTCAATTTGAGTTTCTTCGCTTTCTTCTACTTTCTTTTCTGTCCACTCCTGCTCAATTGGTTTCCAGAAAGAGTTATAAAATTGATTAATATAAGATTTCCCCTTCGTGCATCCCTCTTGTAAGAAAAGAGTTTCACAGTTATTTCTGTACGTTGAAATATCTTTATCTTCTTCAAAATCCTTTACATACTTTTCATCCACTGGTATTTTCTTATGTCCGAGCGTCAACACGTGAGCTGTCTCATGAATTAATGTTTTCATCACTTCATCAATATTTACCGCAGAATCAAGCGTATCTAAGCTAAGAACCCAATCTTTCGGATTCTCCATACTCGGCATAACGTGGGCAACAACACCGTCATAACCATCCGTTATTAAATCAAATTCTGTTATATTCCCGCGATATTTAGCTGGGATGAGGGTGCGGTATATATCCCATAAATCTTCATGATAACCTCTATCTTGACGTTGTTGTAGCACCTCTTCTTTCGCTTCTTTATCCTCAGCGAATACTTTATTTAAACGTTTCCGTTCTATTTTTTCAAAATAAGGATCTACAATTTCATCACCATCAATATAATAAGAAGCTAAAAAGAAGTAACTTTCATCCTCTTCTTTTTTCTGTTCTGCCTCTTTCATATCCGCAATTTCATGCTCTCCTATATTATAATCTTCTACTGCTTCAAGCTCAGATAATCCATCTATTTTTTCATATACTTTTTGAAGTTTCTTATCTCCTATTTCTACGCATTCTTCTTCTGTCTTACAAATTTCTTTTTCTTGCACACTCTTCATAGAACTTTCGCATCCTGCCACTAAACCGATTGCGACAATAACCCCTACTAACTTGCCATACAGTCTCTTCATACACTCCTCCATTATTCTATTCTACAAAAATATAATAATCATTTTTTAAAGAATATGCGATAATTAATTTTAAAAACTGTAAGGGGGTTTCTCATGATTCGAGCAGTCTTATTCGACTTAGATGGAACACTATTAGATCGGCGCCAATCTTTAGAACAATTTATTCATGATCAATATAATCGCTTTGCTTCTCACTTAATGAACATAGAAAAATCCGAGTATTGCTCTCGGTTTCTTGAACTCGATAATAATGGCTATACGTGGAAAGATAAAGTATACGCTACTCTCCTTTACGAATACAACATTACTACTTTAACGCCCGAGCAACTGTTGCACGACTACATTACTAACTTTCAACATCATTGTATTCCTTTCCAAAACATGCACGAATTACTTCAGCGTTTAACACAACAAAATATGAAAATCGGCATTATAACAAACGGCTTTACTGATTTTCAAATGAACAATCTTCGTGCACTAAACATACATACGTATACAAATACAATTCTCGTTTCCGAAGCGGAAGGAATTAAAAAACCACATCCTGAGATTTTCGAACGTGCTTTAAAAAAGCTAGATGTTAAGGCCACAGAATGTCTTTACGTTGGAGATCACCCAGAAAACGACGTGCTTGGTTCTGAACGAGTAGGGATTCTTGGTGTGTGGAAAAGAGATTCATTTTGGGGTGATTTTGAGCATTCGCGTGTAGTGGATGATTTGTTGGAGGTGCTTTCGTTTTTAGAGGTAGAGACAAAAACAAGACAGTAGTAAAAGGAGGTTTCGTTTTCCGAACACCTCCTCTTCCTTTATGATTCATATACTGTAAACTGCGGTTTACTCGGATGATCTTTCACTATCGCATCGTCTGGAAACTTTGAAACTTTTCGATATAAGGCAATGTCACCAATGCAACCTGCTGTCAGTAGAATTCCTAAAAATGAGAGTGGCTCCAGATTCATAGCTAATCCCAATACAATTGGCAAAATGCCAGTTGGTAAAAACGGTAGCATTAACACTTTCTTCATTTGCTTTACTGTAATCGCCTGTTTAGAATGTGCATATGCAACACCTAATTTCCAATTGACGCCCCATTTTAGTTCACTCCACGGCACGCCTCCGATATAGCGAAAGCCTATTAAATGTATCGCTTCATGAATACAAATGAGAACAAGCATTGCGATAATAAAAAGAAACATAGTTGGTAACGTAAATTCCAATTGAACCCCGCCTGAAAGAAATACATGCAAAAAACTAATTCCAAATGCTAAAACAAATATTATAAGAAATGCATAGATATTTAATTTAACCATCGAAATAGTAACAGTCGTTTCTGCTCTTTTATCCATCTTTCCCCTCCTAAAATGTAAATATATCTTTGCAAAATTGTATAATATATCCAATACAATATAAAGATATATTTACATTTGTTCTTACACACAAAAAAAGAAACCGGCCACTTTACTTCGTAAAACAGCCGATTTCTTCTATATGTTTCATCGTACGCGCCAATACATCGTCGCGCATTATAAAGCTAAATTTTCTATCCGTTTTAATGTTGTCAGGAATTTCTGTTAATAAAACAGATCCTTTCGTTTCTTCGTAATGCGTATGTTCTTCTACCGCACTAATTGTTGCAAAATAAATGTTTTTAATGATTATTTTGTCTTTTCCAGATACTTTATATTGTCCTAAGTAAGTTAAATCAGAAACTATGCCGCCGGTTTCTTCATGAACCTCTCGAACTGCCGCTTCTTCCGGTGTTTCCCCGAGTTCCACTTTACCACCTGGAAATTCAAGACCGCGACGTAAATGATGCGTTAATAACCATTGATCCCCGTACCGGCATACAACCCAAACATGCTTTGGCTCAGGAGAAAATGGATAACGTTCAAACGATAATTGTACAGTGTTGTGGTAATAATCTTTAAATTTGTACATGCCATTACTCCCCTATTGATGGTTACAAGTTTTTCCTACCACAAATTGTAGCATATTCTCGCTTTTCTGCATAATATTATCCAATTATAATCCATTGATTATTCCCATTTGCGCGACTAATTCTTTCGTCTCATGATTTCCTAAATCGTAAATCATTTTATATGCTTTTTGTAGTTGTTCATCATAGCGGTCATTATTTGAATCGTGATGATACTCAACAAATGGAACGTGAGAACGTACAAATGAGCCTAAATCTTCTACATACGCTTGATCAAAGTACTCTCTTAACTCCGTAATTTCCTCATCACTTGCGGCAATCTCAAAATTATACGTATCCGCCGTCTTCACTTGTGAAATTTGACCGTTTCCTATTGATATATAATATGTTTTTTTCGTCTCCATGTAACACCCTTCTTTCATCCTTTTAATTTCTATTGTTTTCATCAAATACAAAATTATGTAAAATAAAGAAAAGGAGGGATTTCATGCTGAAAATATTAATTATCGGTATTATCATCGTCCTAATCATACTAGTACTCTCCGTCATGACGATTAACAAAGGCTACGCTTATAAACATTCTGTTGATAAACCAGAAGATAACCCTTATACAAAAAACAACAAGAAGAATCCATAATACGCTTCGTATACTACTTATTTTAATCGTACTCAATGCCATTCATATCTAGTATTACTTTAACGACAGTTCAAAATACCTTTCTACCACTTGCACAATTTCTATTAGGAGCTTCACTATTCCCCATTGCCCTTGAACAAATAAAGAAAAAAGATTCAAGAATCGGATTTGTTTAGATTTTCCTCATCATTAGCTATATAAAATAACAGGGGGGATATATATGCTAAAAGGATTACAGATTACTTTTGCACTCATTGCATTATGTATAGTAATATACGGATATTTTACTGGTAATAGAGAAATGACGCCTTATATGTTCATTTTCTTAGGATTAATGGCTTTCACTGTTGCGCTAGGAGAAATAAAACAACATAGAAAATCTAATGGTATACTCGCTTTCATGGCTGGTGCTGGTGCTTTATTTCTTAGCTTCTCAGAACTATTCCGATAAATAGTCTATTTAAAGGAGGTTATATAATGCTAACCGGATTACGGATTGTTTTAAGATTTATTACTCTTCTCGGACTCTCTCTTTGCACTTATGCTCTTATTACCGATAATTTCACACTTCTCCCCTACACGCAATTCATCCTTAGTTGTAGCTTTATTCTTCTAGGAATTAACGAATTGCAATCCGGACGAAAATCAATGAGTATTCCGTTTTTTTTCGTTTCTAGTCTTATATTCTTCTTTTTAATATCGAGCTACTTTCGCTACATGTAGAATGAAATTCCAATCAATTTAGCATTTATAATTATTTTCTTTCTACTAAGGAGTGCTAAAATGCATATTAGACAAATACAACTAACCATCGTTTTTATTACTTTAATTCTATGTCTATACAGTACATTTACAATGAACTTTCAAACCTTTTCACCTATCATTTTGTTCCTCTTTAGTTTATATGGCATTTTAGTAGGAATTGAGACGATTCAAAAACAACAAAAGTAAATTGGAGTCATTAGCATCAGTTTAAGCATGTTTACAATTTTTTTGTTATTCCATTTATATTGTTCTACTAAAGGAGGATTATATGTTTAAAAACATTCGAATTATACTAGCAACGATTGCCCTCATCCTCGCTATATTTAGCCTCTTTGCAAATATCTCTATACTTTTGTCATTCGTATTCATCCTTTTGAGTATTATGTTTATCCTGTTTGGAATTGATGAAATAAAGAAACAGGAAAAAGCAAAAGCATTTGTTTATTTTCTCGGTTCTGCCTTTGTTTTATATGTTGGGGTGTCTAGTATATTTTCCTAAAAAAGAGGCCGTCCAATACATATTTTAGACGGCCTTTTCTTTTTATTCGCTTCATACCCTTGTCAATTTTTGTCGGTAAATCGATATCCAGTGTCGAAACGTCGATATATAAAAAAAATCGTTGATATATTAAAAAAATCGTTGATATATTTCAAGTTGCGTTCGATATATTTGAAAAATCGTCGATATCATTTCATTTATTATGGTGCTACAAAAAAACTGCCCTTTTACAGGCAGTTTTCCTTTTTATCCAAACACTTTCTCAAGTTCATCTTTATCTTGGCTTAACCAGAAGTTCATTAAGCGTTGTGCTCCTTCTAAGTCGTGAAGCTTCGCTTGGCCACACTGCGTTTCATTTGCAGCTGGAATTTCTGTAATTTGAACCGCATCTTTTAATGTTAATTCTAATAAATCAATGATTTCTCGAACCGTCGGTGTTCCGCTTACTACAAGATAATATCCTGTTTGGCAGCCCATTGGTGAAATATCGATAATATCAAAATGCGGATAACGATCAATATATTTACGTAAATTAAATGCTAATAAATGTTCTAACGTATGAATAACATCTGGTTTCATTGCTTGTTTATTCGGTTGGCAGAAACGAATATCGAATTTATTTACAATACCGTCACTACCTACATTGTGAACTCCGCAATGTCTTACATAAGGCGCCTTTACAATCGTATGATCTAATTCAAAGCTTTCTACTGATGGCATACAACATCTCTCCCGCTTTTAATTTAATTCCGTTATATCCAATATGATATAACGGAAATGCACATTAGTAAAGTATTATGTACAGTCGTGCTATAATACTTTAAGAATATGCTGAAAAGGAGACCGTTATGAAACAGATTTTTATTGAGATTATACGCTTTTATCAAAAGTTCATATCTCCGATAACACCACCAACTTGTCGCTTTTATCCAACCTGCTCTCATTACGGGTTAGAAGCGTTTCAAAAACATGGTGCCTTGAAAGGGTTTTGGCTTACATGTAAGCGTATATTAAAATGTCACCCTTTCCACCCGGGAGGATTTGATCCTGTCCCAGATAAAAAGGATGACAAAGTAAATTCTTAATTGTCGTAGCCATTCACAACTAAATCTAATTTTCCTGTGTCAGGGTTAATAACAAGACCGTGAACAGGTACTTCTTCAGGAAGTAACGGATGGTTACGAAGTACTGATACGCTATGTTCTACGCTTTCTTCTACACTAGAGAAACCGCGCAGGAATTGTTCTAAATCGATTCCAGAATAACGAAGTGTATCTAATTTTTCTTCTGTTACACCGCGTTCTTTCATTTTTTCGATTGTACTGCTTGCTTGAATTTTAGCCATACCGCAATCGTGGTGACCAACTACACATACTTCATCCGCACCAAGCTCGTATACAGCAACTAAAATACTACGCATAATACTTCCGAATGGATGTGAAATAACAGCACCTGCTACTTTAATAATTTTCACATCACCGTTACGCATATTCATTGCTTTTGGTAATAGTTCAACAAGACGCGTATCCATACAAGAAATAATTACCATCTTTTTGTTTGGAAATTTCCCTGCTACAAACTCTTCATATCTCTTCTCTTCAACGAATTTTTCATTGTACTGCAAAATCTCTTCTAATGACTTCATAGTAAAGGACCCTCTTTTCTCTCGTTTACACTACATAAACAGTGTACCAAAATATGAAAAACACAAAAAGTATATTGCAATATTATAAAAGCGATATATTTTCAGATAACCGACATAATTCTTTCAAAATATACACACAGCTTTGTAACAAGTCTCACATACTACACTCTTATTTTCACTATAAACTAATTGTAGATAATGTAAAAAAGGAGTGAATATTTATTATGTCCGACGTTCTGTTACTGAGTCGTTTTCAATTTGCAATTACTATTTTTTATCACTTTTTATTTGTACCTTTGACAATCGGACTTGTTATTTTAGTGGCATGTATGGAAACTCAATACGCCCGCACATTGAATCCAACATATCGCAAAATGGCAAATTTCTGGGGTAAATTATTTACAATTAACTTCGTCATGGGGATTATAACCGGGATTACGATGGAATTCCAATTTGGAACAAACTGGTCTGAGTACTCCAAATATATGGGAGATATTTTCGGATCCCCTCTCGCAATCGAAGCACTCGTTGCCTTCTTCTTAGAATCTACTTTCATGGGAATATGGTTATTCGGTAAAGACAAAATTTCACCAAAGTTCCGTGCCTTCTGTATGTGGATGGTTGCACTTGGAACAAATATTTCCGCACTTTGGATTATTACAGCAAACGGCTTTATGCAAAATCCGGTTGGCTACGTCGTACGTAACGGCCGCGCTGAATTAAATGATTTCTGGGCACTTGTTACAAATCCATATGCTTGGAACATGTTCTTCCATACTGTAATTGGCTGTTATATTGTTGGTGCTTTCTTCGTTATGGCAATTAGTGCCTATCATTTGTTACGTAAAAACGAAGTGGAATTCTTCAAAAAATCATTCAAATTTGGTTTACTGTTAGGTTTATTCGCTGCAACTGTTACACCGTTTATGGGGCATCAGTCTGGTGTATCCGCAGCTAAATATCAACCAGCAAAAGGAGCTGCGATGGAAGCTGTTTGGGAAACTGGAAAAGGACAAGGCTTCTCGATCGTTCAAATTCCTGATGTAAAAAACGAAAAGAACTTTGAATTCCTTACGATTCCGAAACTAGGAAGTTTCTTCTACACAAACTCATTTGATGGAGAAATTGTTGGTTTAAAAGATATTCCGAAAGAAGATCGCCCAAACGTTAACCTCGTGTACTATAGCTTCCGCTTAATGGTTGCACTTGGTATGTTCTTTATGGCATTAACTTGGTACGGTTTCTATTTAAACCGAAAAGGAAAACTAGAAAACTCAAAACGTTATTTAAAAGTTACAATGTGGTCTGTTTTACTACCATATATCGCAATTAACGCTGGTTGGATTGTTGCCGAAGTAGGCCGTCAACCATGGACGGTTTATAAACTAATGCGTACAGCAGAATCTGTATCACCTATATCTGTTCCGCAAATTTGGTTCTCATTAATTAGTTTAATCTTGTTCTACACTTTACTTTTAATCGCAGACGTATACTTAATGCTGAAGTTCGCGAAAAAAGGACCTGCTGCATTAGAAGAGCCTGCTACTGAAGGAGGTACAGCTCATGTCTCATGATATGCTTGCGATCATCTGGTTTGGTTTATGGGGCGTAATTTGGACAGTTTACTTCATTCTTGATGGGTATGCACTTGGTAACGGAATGATTTTTCCTTTCGTTGCGAAAGACCGACAAGAACGAAATCAATTACAAGAAGCAATTGGCCCTTTCTGGGGTGGTAATGAAGTATGGTTAATTACAGCTGGTGGTGCAACATTTGCTGCCTTCCCAGTCACCTATGCAAATATGTTTAGTTATTTATATACACCGTTATTCTTAGTATTACTTGCACTGTTTGCTCGTGCTGCTGGACTTGAATTCATGCATAAAGACGATTCCCCAATTTGGCAAAAAACTTGTAAATGGGCATTTACAATTGGTAGTTTCCTAATCGCCTTCTTATTCGGGGTTACGTTCGCTAACCTTTATTACGGACTACAAATCGGAAAAAATGGCTATGAAGGAAATTTACTTAGCTTACTAAATCATTACGGTATTTTAGGAGGTCTGTTCTTCACTGCTATATTCGTCGTATCTGGTGCCCTTTGGGTTATGATTAAAACGACTGGTGAAGTATCTGATCGTGCTTATAAAATTGCAAGACCATTTTCAATGGCAGCTGCTATCATTTTAGCTATTTTCTATGTAGCAACTGCAAATCGTACAAACTTATTTCAAAACTTCACGGAGTATCCGGTACTATTCATTCTTCCAGTACTCGCCATGTTAATGAGTGTACTCGCACTTATTATGGTGTACAAACATAAAATTGGTCTCGCATTCACATTCGTTTGCTTAACAATCGCAATGTTTATGACGACTGGCTTTGCAGGTATGTTCCCAAGAATGTTACCGTCACGTATTAACGACGCATACAGCACAACGTTATATAACGCAGCAGGTAGTGAGTTAAACTTAAAAATTATGTTCTTCGTTGCAATGGTTATGGTACCAATTGTTATTGGATATCAACTTTGGAGCTACAGTATCTTTAAAAATAAAATTCATAAAGACTCTGCTAAAGGGTATCACTAAAATGAAAAAAGACACTTCGTTTGAAGTGTCTTTTTTATACGTATGATTTTTGATAGGATGTTATATTTCTAATCTAACAACTATAATACAGAGAATCATTAACAGCTCACAGCTAGATTGTAGCACAAGGTAAGTTCATCATTTTATGCAATTTTACATATTTCCCTATAAAGTAAATTGTATTCCTTGATCATTGGCATCGCTATCCCCTACATCTGCTGTACTAATCCCATTAAATGTTTGTACTTTTTTTCCAGTATTCGATGATCCCGATCCATTATAAGCTTTCGTTTTTTCAATTGGCTGCACGTTATATTTATCACCTAAATTAATTGTTCCGTTACAATTTTCAATAATAACACCTTCCACAACTGATGGCATTTTGTCACCTACTTTCATTTCGTTACTTTTAGTGTATGAGAATCGCCTACAAAAATAGCTTGCTTCCATAAGAAAAAGCACTCAGCCTGAGTGCTTTTTCTTATTTACCTTTTTTCTTTTTTTCACAAGCAATTCCATCGCCATCACGATCTAAATGCTTACCATAATACGGGCTGTCTCTTGTAATATCATAATATCCAGCATCGTTTGCTTCTTTACAATTAGCAAAACGTTTCGGATCAGGCTTTACTTCTGGTTTCACTTCAGGTTTTACTTCTGGTTTCGGTTGTGGTTGTTTTGCTCCTGGTCTTTCTTCAAGTGGTAACGTTGCATTATATAAGAATTGAACGTATTGCTCACGACTTACATGCATTCTAGGTGCGAATGTACCATCACCAGTTCCAGCTGTAATATAATTTGATTTAATTGCAGTAATCGCAGGGTTCGCCCATCCATTTCTATCTACATCTGGGAAATTATGATCCCCTCTTATTTGCAATTGGAATCCCTTTGTCAAAATTTGTGCCATTTCATCGCGAGTTAACGAATCTTTCGGTCTAAAGTTTCCTGTGCCATCTCCAGTAAATATACCCATCTCTGTTAAAGCAAGAATCTCTTTTTTAAACCTAGTTGAACGATCCGTAACATCCTTATATGGATTGTTATACTGTTCTTTTACTGTCGGTTTTAATTGACGGAACATAAGAGCAGCAACTTGCTCACGTGTTACATCATCACCAAATCCAAAAAGCCCATTTCCGTATCCAGCAACAACGTTTTTATTTGCTAAATCCATAATCGCTTTATAAGACCAATGATTGTTTGGAACATCTTTAAAATCTGCACTTGCCTGTGCTGTTCCAATTGAAGTAAATGCTGTAGTTGCAACAAGTGCACCTGTTAAAATTAATTTTTTAAATTCCATACTTAAGTCTCCTTCTCTTTCCACAATAATCATTTAACAATATAACAAATTATATAAATATAATTTGTCATATTCTGTCGAACACAAAAAAGAATCCAGCAGGATTCTTTTTTGCTAAGCATGAATGGCAATTTTGGAGACAGTTGACTTCTTCAAAAATTTATTAGGGGTAATATTTTGAAAAAGAAAGCCTTTCATATGTAGGTTAACACCACTGGAATATATAGTAAATTGATAATGTTTATACGGAAGATTGCTAATGTTTAGTATAGATAGTTTCCACTATGCAAACAGTAAAAACATTCTATACTAAACAAAAAAGGTGCCTTCAAAGAAGACACTTTTATAAACAGACACTATAAAACAGAATTATTTATTGTTATACGATTGTTAGATACAAAAAGTAGAGGGAAATGTTTGTATAAAATTCTGCTTTATATAGTCTACCTACCACTTATATTTTAATCCTCTTTACTTGAAAATAAATATAATATGCATAATTACATACGAAAAAGAAAAGGCACTCCATAGAGTGCCTCTTCAACCATTTTACTTTTAATATATCGCTTTACATACATTGTAACATATGTATCTATATATTTTATTGAGAAAATTCTAAATCATTTTTTCTTTCATTTTCAATTATAAAATCATGTAATATAAATGGTATGTCAAATTCTTATACAAATTGAGGTGTACTATATTTATGTATTTCGGAATTATTCCCCTTATATTGTTTATTATTTTTCTTATCTCTTATTTAAAGGATCCACGAAAAATAATAAACGGCTTTTTATTTAATGCCTTTTTCTGTTCATTTCTATTATTTTGCGCTATAGCCTCATATGAGTCTGGTAGTAATTCTTTGCATTTTATCGTTATTCTACCTATGTTAGCACTACTTGTAATGATACCTTTTGGTATCGTTGCTTTAATGTTTGGGCTATTTCTTAATGCGAGAATCTTGATGAAGCGTGAAGGAAGACGATTTACAAACTCTTTAACCTTAATTGCAGCCTTAGGGATTTTATTATGCATACTACTCGCTATCATAAATCCAGCTAACTTATTTTCACCACATTTCCAACCTATTTTTGGTGGTATTTCTCTTATAACCTTATATTTCTTTATACACTTATCTAACTTCTTAACCGCTTATTTTTTATATCAATTCAACAGACCAAGGCGTAATCAAGACTTCATTATCGTTCTTGGTAGCGGCTTAATTAATGATAAAGTACCACCTTTACTTGCAAGTCGTATTAATAAAGCGATCGATTTTTATTGGAAACAAGTGGCTGTAAATACACCACCAACAATTATTTTCTCTGGCGGACAAGGTCCAGATGAAGGCCTTCCAGAAGCAGAAGCGATGCAAAAATACGCTGTTGAAAAAGGAATTCCGCTTAAACATACCGTACAAGAAAATCGTTCGGTAAACACATATCAAAATATGTCATTCTCTAAAGAAATTATGGATTCTTTAAAACCTGAAGGTAAGTACAGAAGCATTTTTACAACGAACAATTTCCACCTTTTCCGCGCTGGTATATATGCTAGGCAAGCAGGTCTTAATAGCCAAGGAATCGGATCAAAAACTGCCTTTTATTACTGGCCTAATGCAATGATTCGTGAATATGTCGCAATCGTTGTGATGGGACGTAAGCGTCATATGAAAGTTTGCGGAGCTATTTTAGGATTTTCTTTATTCCTATCCGTGCTTAGTTTTATCATTTCTTAATAGTCTCCCATCCTTTGAAAGGATGGGATTTCTTATACTCATTTCAAAAATATTTTAAAGTTAATATGGTCATAATATTCCCTGCATACATCCATTAAAGGAGAATTTTTTCAAATAAAATGTTAAAATGGAAGTTAGGTGTGAATGACGTAACAAATAAGAAACTAGTTTGAAACGAGGAAATTACATGGAGAAAATTATCAAAAACAAGCCCAATAAGCTAAAAATTGCTTCTAAAGCTTTGATGATTATTATTGGGGCATTTATCACAGCGTACGGATTAGAAGCAGTATTAATTCCAAATAACGTATCAGACGGTGGTGTGACTGGTTTAAGTATCGTTAGTTCAAGATTATTTGGATTACCATTAGGGGCTCTAATCGCAGTTATTAACATTCCTTTCGTCTGGTTAGGATATAAACAAATCGGTAAAAGCTTTGCAATTTATTCTATTATCGGGATTGCTTCATTAGCAGTAGGCACTGTTGTTATGCACGGAATACCAGCTATTATTGAAGGCGATACACTACTTGTTACAGTTGTTGGTGGTATTATCATCGGTTTCGGTATGGGACTAGCATTACGTAACGGCGGCGCATTAGATGGAATCGATATGCTAGCTGTATTGCTTTCTCGTAAGTTACCTTTTGGAACAAGTGACCTTATTTTATTCTTAAACATGTTCGTATTTATTTTCGTATCAACAGTATTCGGTCTTCAAGGAGCTATCCTTTCGGCAATTGCTTACTTTATTGCTTCGAAAGTGATTCATATCGTTGAAGTTGGTTTAAGTGGTTCAAAAGCATTTAAAATCATTACGAAAGAGCCTGAATTAATGGTAGAAACCATTCGCGATCGTTTAGGCCGAAGTGCAACATATAACGAAGTGTACGGTGGTTATTCAAGAGAGAAATTCAAAGAAATTTCTTGTGTAATTAACCGTTTAGAAGAAAGTAAAATGAAAGAACTTATTAATGAAATCGATCCACACGCCTTTATTACAGTTTATGACGTAGCAGAAGTAAAAGGCGGTAACTTTAAGAAACGTGATATTCATTAATCATTATGCAAAAAAAGAGGCAGTCCCGAATTTCGGGATTGCCTCTTTTTATTATGAAGCTGCTATTGTTATCAGTTTTTGTCGGTAAGTCGATATATGCCGATAATCGCCGATATATTTAAAGTTATGGTCGATATATTCCAATAATCGCTGATGTACTTTTACTCTCCCCATCTTCTTCCTCTCTTAATCCATGATACATATTTTTGAAAGGCGGGCACTTCTTGTTGAAAGCGGAGCGGAACATATAGAAAGAGAGTACATGTACATAGTATCCATAGAATACCTACTACAAAGTGAAATTTCATCGTTGTGCTAATAAACAGGCTTACAAATAATACGAGGAACATTATTACACTAAATCTTTTATACATAGTCATACTAATCCCTCCTTATACATTAATTGTACCAGCTACAAGGAATTAATTTCCATAATAAAAAGACCGAAAAGCGAATTCCACTTTTCGGTCTCTCTAACTATCTTCTCTTCGTAATCTTTCCTGAACCACCGACCCTCGTTTTCGGAGGAGATGTATTCCTTGGCGGCGTTTTAATAGATGATTTCGGCTTCACATCTGATCCGCTTGAACCACCTGGATTTTTCGTTATTTTCCCTTTGCTTCCAGTAGAAGGCGGAGGCGTACTACTTCCTTTTTTCGTAATACTTCCTGTATCGCCTACGGAAGGTTTCGAATCTACATTATCGCCTCGCTTAATGATAGATCCTTTCCCTTCCTTCGTAATTGGAGGAGGTGTTTTCTTTTCTTCTTTCGTAGGTGGTCTTTCTGGAATAACTGGTTTATGATTTTGTCTGTCATTATATCCGCGATAATCACCGTATGATGATTTTCGTGAACCGAATATATCGTTTAAAATACTCCCCATAATATATCCTTGCAGGAAGGATGGTTGGTAATTTTGACGGACAAATTCTTCATTGCTTACTTCAATTAACGTATCAGATGGTTTCTCTTTATCCTTTTGCAAATTATACATTTTATCAGAATAAACGAGGAACATTTGATTTTCGTCTTCTTTAGATGCTTGCTTCGGTTTCCTTTCAGCTATAAGTTCCTTTGCGACTTCAGGAACTGACCGATTGGCGGCCCTATACACGTAAGATTCTTGTTTACCTTCCTTTGCGACAGATTCAAGCGGATAACGGTCTTGAATCGACTTTGTCTGTCCGCCTTGACAACCTGATAAGGCATATCCAGCAACAACAAGTAATGTAACGATAGCAAGTATAGGGATCACGAACGATTTAATCATGGTAAACAATCGGTTTGACATGATTACGCCCCCTTACGTTGCTCTTATAATTTGTACATCAGCAGGAATAATTGCTTCTCCCTCATACATCATTGTGCGACCATTTTGCCATTCAATACGTAATAATTTTCGGTTATCTGATTGGAATTCCCATACGTACTGTTCCTCTGAAGCAGAGAATGGTGTTTTTCCCATCACAACAACACGTCCGTTATACTGCTCTTCCATGTGGTACTCTGTATCATCCATTTCAATTGTCGTCGGAATTTCATCAATCGAATCTAAGCGACCATCAATTGGTGTATATAATTTGTAATACGTATTTTCACGGTCTTCAATTTTTAAATAACGAATATCTTTCCCGTCTTGCAGTGTTAAAACAATTTCTTTACGAGAATGCATACTCGTTTTCCCAGTTAATTCGTACATAACTAATGAAACTTCAACCATATCGCCAGGAGCTAACGTTAACAAACTTTTTTCTGGTTTCGGCGGCTCTGGGCTCTTCATTATATTTTTAATTCGTTTAAATAAACTCACGATCTACCCCTCCTTCTCTCTTTATAAACAAGCACCTAAAATAAGTGCACCAACGATATGTAATGATCCGGCCAACATCGCATGCGCAATACTGCCTTCTTTCGTACCTTCTTCTAAATCTAAACCTGCTATTTTCTTTAACACAAATTCGATAAACATTTCTACCACTAATAAAATAACGAAAGAAACTGCTGATGCAAGTAGCGCTTGCCATAAGTCATTTGCTTTCGTTATCGATTGAGATAAAATGTACCCTTGCGCGAATAATTTCATGACGAAACGCGTTGTTACAGCTGTATTCCCATTCTTTATTTCTTTTAAATCATTGTATTTCGTAAAAATTGAATCAACCCACATAATTGCAAATAAAAGTACTGCACTTGCTCCAGTCCATACAAGCATGGCTACTACATTTGTCCATGTCATTGCAAAACCTCCTCTAAAAAATAATAGAAAACCGACATGAATTTATTTAGACATGTCGGTTCATTTGTCTCTATTCTATATTATTTCTCATACTGCTTCATAATACGAGCTAATTCATCGTCAACAGCAGAATTTTTGTTTAAGCTTGCGAATTCATCATCTAATGACTTTTCTTTTTTATAAACTTCGCCGCTTGCTTCTGCTTCAGCTTCTAATTGAAGAGCTTTCTCTTCCATACGGCTTAAACCAGCTTTTGCTGAGTTTGAATCAAATCCAGACATCGCCTGATTAATGTTCTTTTGTGCTTTCGCCGCATTTACACGTGCTACAAGTGTTTCACGTTTATTTTTCAGCTCTGTTAATTGCTTACGCATTTCTTCTAGCTTCAGACGAAGATTATCAGCAGCAGCTTTGTTTTGCTCATAGCTTGCTTTATACTCATTCATCTTTTGTTCTGCGTTTTGTTTCTCTTCAAGAGCACGACGCGCAAGATCAAGATTGCTTGCTTGAACAGCCATATGAGCTTGCTCTTCACGTTTTTTCACAAGTGCTTCTTGCTCTTCAAATAATATTTTAAATTTCTTCTCAAGTGCAATTTGAGCCGCTACACTTTTCTCAGCTTCTTGTACATCTGCTTGCATATCGCGTAAATATTGATCCGTCATCTTAACTGGATCTTCTGCTTTCTCAATTAATGAATACACATTCGACATAGTTAAATCTCTTAATCGTTTAAATACAGACATCCAAATTCCTCCTATGATATACCTCATATTTCAAATTCACTACTCGGAAAAATAAAAATCTCCCTTAACAGTAAAGAATAGTCATTTTTACAGCTATGTGTTTATTATAACAAAACGAAGATGTCCTTACATGTTATTTCCAAAATACATCCAATATAATATGACATTCTAGATACAATATTGTATTTCTAATATATTCTCATTACTTCCATTTTAAATTAACTTACTTTTGTGTAATTTCACTAAATTACATAAGTGTAATGTTACTGTAAGCTAACTCGATAGTTACGTTTTCATATTTCTTATACGCTAATACCAGAAGCAACAAACAAGCTTCTCATCATTTCAGAACTAATACAAAAAATGTATTTACTATAAAACATATAAAAGGAGAAATCATCATGAAAAAATTAGTAGGAATCGGATTAGCAGCAGCAATTTCACTAGGAGCATTATCAGGTTGTTCTTTATTAGGAGAGAAAGCGAACGGCTTTGTACTGTATGGATCAGAAGAGCAAGTTCAGCAAATTACAGATAAAAACAAAAAAGAAGTGAAGGAAAAAGACTTCTATAAAATGAAAATGACTACATTAGAGGGTAAAAAAGTTCTTGTCATGGATAAGAAAACTGGTGAAAAACTGGTGATGAAAGAATTACTTAGCAAAGTTGATGAAAAAGACGACACAAAACCACTTGATAAATTGCCAGCTGTAACAGCAGAACAAGGTGTATTATTCGCTAAAGAAAAAGTAGAAAATGCTACACTTGATGGAGCAAAATTAAAATACGAAGGCAACACAATTATCGGAAGTGGCCGTTCATATGCAGACATGTTCGCGATTGTTGACGATGCAACTTACGGAAATGTAAAAGGTGATGAAAAATCTGTTGGGGTATTAAAATTCGATAAAGACCCAAGTAAAGAATTCCCTGGTTACAACGGAGTAGAAGCTTCTCAACTTGTAAAAATTAAAAAATAAAACAAAAAAGCTTTGCGAAATTCGCAAAGCTTTTTTCTATTTATTATGAGCCACTTGCTCCATATCCGGACTACAAGTTTGCGACTGACATGATTTATGTAAAGAACATGCTGCGCATTTTCCCTTTTTACTTCTCTTTACAAAATTAACTAACGTGTATGCTGCATAACCAAAAATGATAGATCCAATTATAATATTGACCATCATCACAATACATCTCCTTCTAAAATCCGAGTAAAGATCCAACTTGGTATATAATGAGCGTTAATACATAAGCAACAACGAGTGGATATACGACAGAGAAAATCGTCCACTTCGCTGATCCTGTTTCACGTTTAATAACAGCTACTGTCGCTAAACACGGAACATATAATAAAATAAAGAACATAAATGCATATGCTGATAGCGCCGTATAATGTGCCCCCATTACATTTCCTAGCACATCTTCTTTCACCGCATAAATAATTGCCATTGTAGAAACGACAACTTCTTTCGCTAAAAACCCTGTTAAAAGGGATGCCGCAGCTTGCCACGTTCCAAAACCAAGCGGTGCAAATAGTGGTGCGATAAATCCACCAATCATCGCTAAATAACTGTCTCCCATATCAACACCAAATCCTGATGGACCTGCATAGTTTAATAACCAAATCACAACAGAGCCACCGAAGATAAATGTACCTGCTTTACGAACAAATCCTTTTCCTTTCTCCCACGTGCTTAGCCATAACGTTTTCGCTTGTGGCACGCGGTAAGGAGGTAGTTCAATAACGAAAATAGATTTTTCCGCTTTTAAAATGGTAAGAGACATAATTTTTGTAACGAGTAATGCAAGAACGATACCTGCAACATATAAAGAAAACACCACAGTTGCCTGACTTTGAGGGAAGAATACTCCCGCAAATAATGCGTATACAGGTAAACGTGCCGAACAAGACATAAACGGTGTTACAAGAACTGTAAGTAAACGTTCCTTTTCTTGTTCAATCGTTCTCGCTGCCATAATACCTGGAACATTACATCCAAAACCGATGATCATCGGAATGAACGCTTTTCCGTTTAAACCGAAGAACTCCATAATTCTATCCATAACAACTGCAATTCGCGCCATATATCCTGAGTCTTCTAATAATGAAATGAAAAAGAATAGTGCAAAGATTTGTGGAACGAATACTAATACCGCACCAACACCGGCAATAATACCTTCTGTAACGAGCGCTTGAATAAAATCAGAAGCTCCAACACTTGTAAGCCCAGCCGTTACCCAATCCGTAAGCTTTCCGCCAAAAAATTCATCTAACATATCCGATAAAGGTGTCCCAATCCACGTAAACGTAACCTGAAAAATAAAAAACATAACTGCTAAAAAGATTGGAAGTCCTAAAATTTTATGTGTAATTAACCTATCAACTTTTTCCGAAAAAGGAATTTTCCCTTCTTTCTCATGCTTCATAACATTTGTTTTTAACTTTTCAATATACGCTTCACGAGTTTTGTAAATATGCTCTTCCAACGTACAATCAAGTTTTCCTTCTAGACGAGATCGAATGGCTACAAGTTCCTTATAAATTAGTAATGCTTTCATTTCTTTTTCTACTACTTCGTTATTGCTTAAAAATTGAAGGGCTAACCATCTCGGATGCTTATAATTCTCTTTCTCTAAAAGAGAAATTACCTCTCCAATTCCTTCATCCATTAGTACACCATATGAAATAATGAATGGCTTTTTCTCGTTTTTGTCATTTTCTTTAAGAGTCGCAAGTAGTTCTTCACAGCCTTTTCCGCTTCTTGCAACGACAGGAACGACTGTTACACCTAATAGTTCTGATAATCGTTTTACATCAATTATAATTCCTCTTTGCTTTGCCACATCGACCATATTTAATCCAATTGAAATTGGCTTTCCAAATTCCAGTAATTGCAATGTTAAATGCATATTTCTCTCGAATTGCGAAGAATCCACTATATTTAACATATGATGAAACTCGTCTGTTAGTAGAAAATTCGTAACAACACCTTCATCACGCGAAACTGGATTCAAATCATATACACCTGGTAAATCAATTAATGTTCCTTGCTTATCTTTTAATTTACCAACCTTTTTTTCTACTGTTACACCGCTCCAGTTTCCTACATACTCATAAGAACCAGTAAGTGCATTAAATAATGATGTCTTCCCTGTATTCGGATTCCCTAGCAAAGCTACCTTATTCACGCTAATTCCACCTTTATCATTTTCGCGTCACAATGACGAATACTAATTAACTGTCCACGACACTCCAATGTACAAGGACCTTTGAACATCGCTTTTTGCTTCATGCGAAGTTCGCTTCCTTCAGAAAGACCGAAAGCAGCCAATCTTCTCTTTAATAAATGATCTAAAGACTGAACACTTTTTACTAGCACTTTCTCACCGATTTTAATATCTACTAAGCTCATAACCTTCCCCCTCCGAAGAGAATGATAATTATTTTCAGAAGAATTATAGCACACTCTTTTTCTCGAGCACTATCCCCTTTGACTTCATATTTATTAACATTTTTCTACAATTTTATTTCAATAATTGTCATAATCGATTCGTTTGCCATTCTCATCCATTTCGCTTACAATAAACAATAGCAAATAAAGAATCTCGTTATCACTGGGGGAGCCATGCCGCTGAGAGGGAACACTTCGTTCCGACCCTTCGAACCTGTTAGTTAATGCTAACGCAGGGATTGTGCAAACGTCCGAAATACATACCTCTTTTTATTTACGTATTTCGTATCCTCCTATGATACCTATTCTTTTTTGTACAACTTGGATTTAGGGGGAGACAACATGCGTAACACCAATTTACAAGCGATGATCGAATCTGCAATTCTTGCAGCCTTCGCCATGATTATCGACATTTTACCATTATCACTTAAACTTCCAACAGGCGGTTCCATTTCATTTGCTATGATTCCTATTTTTATTATTGCATACCGCTGGGGCTTTAAATCAGCTTTCTTAGGTGGTTTAGTTTGGGGACTATTACAAATTGTCGTGGGAGATGCTTACATTTTAACACCTATTCAAGCATTCATTGAGTACTTCATTGCCTTTGCTTTTATTGGATTTGCTGGTTTATTCTATCGTCCAATTCAAAAAGCACTTTTAACGTCTAATGAAAATAACTTAGAACAATCAAGTTTAGGTAGCCGCAAAGAAAAACCTTCATCAAAACAAAACCAAGGTAAGAAAGTCCTTGCTTATATTATCCTTGCTACATTTATCGGTAGCTTTGCTCGCTATTTCTGCCACTTTATTGCTGGTATTATTTTCTGGGGACAATATGCACCGAAAGGTCAATCAGCAGTTCTATATTCATTAATCGTAAACGGCAGTACAATGCTCGGTTCTTTTATTTTATGTACAGTTTTACTTATATTTTTATTCCTCACTTCACCACGTCTATTCAAAAGCATCAATGCTTATCAAATGAATACACAAAAAAAGGGCGCTTAATGAGCGCTCTTTTTTCATATCGTAATATCAATTAAAAATACAATAAATGCACAAAAGAAAATAAACACCATTATACTTAGCCAATTGCTATGCACGGTTCATCGACTCCTTACATAACCTCATTTTCTAACCAGATTATATCGTTTAAAAATAAAGATTAGGTAAAGATAATATGAAAATAAATAAAAAAAAGCGTAGCATGCATCATCTACGCTTTTTTCGGTAAGTAAAAGTAAAATAATACACCATCTTCTGTATTTTCTACCCCATATTCAGCATCATGCAGTTCTAAAATGTTCTTTGAAATAGCAAGACCAAGACCCGTTCCACCTTGTGAACGCTGACGAGATGCATCCACACGATAAAAACGATCCCAAATTTTATCTAATTGCTCTTCTTCAATGTGAGTACCTTTATTTTCAATACACACTTTTATACGGTTCTTCTCATCTATTGTAGAAATAATGATATCCTCTTTATTTGGTGTATAACGTATTGCATTCGTAATGAAGTTCACAATGACTTGTTCAATCCGGCCTTGATTTGCAACTACTTCAAATGAACATATATTTTTATGAACACAAAGTTCTTTTTTCTCTATTTCTACAGATAGATGTTCACATATATCTTCAATTACTGTATCAATATAAAACGAATCCTTTTTCATTTTATATGTACCAGATTCAAATTTAGCTAACTCAAGCATATCCAAAATTAACGTATCCATTTTGTCTACTTCTCTCTCCATCGCTTGAAAATAATACTCTTTTTTATGCTCAGCTACCCCGTCTTTTAAAATAGAAATACAACTTTTCATAATACTCAGCGGTGTTTTTAATTCATGCGAAACACCAGAAATGAATTCTTTCCGTGTATTTTCTAACTTTCTTTCCTTTTCAATATCTTGTTCAAGCTGTCCGATATGAGAATTTAATTTGTTAGAAAGTATATTAATATTTTTCGATAAATCACCAATTTCATCTTTTGAAGTAATCGGAATTTTTTCGGTGAAATCTAAATGCGCTATTTTCTTCGTCGTATCATTTATTTTTAATAACGGCTTTGCAATTTGTTTTGAATAATAAAACGAAGCTAGAAAAATGAGAACGACTACAAATGCAATGATGTAAATGTAGTAATCTTGTACCATTTGTACTGCTTCATCTACAGGCTGTAAAGAAGCCATCGCATAAATATATGTGACTGATCCGTCTCTTTCTGTTATTGGTTTCATTAATAATTTATATTTTATATCATTCTTTTCATAATCAATTATTCGTGTTGCATCTTGTATTTGCTTACTTTCTTTTACTAATAAATCAGCTTGAAATTCCTTTATATTATCCAAAAATAAATTATTTTTATAGATTGGATTTACAGGCCCTTTTACATCAGGGAATTGTACTTTCGTAATTTTCCCTTCTAGATTGAAATCTGAATTTTGAGCCGCCCTCTTCTGTTCCTCAGCACTCATAATTCCAGCAACCTTTTTTCTTTCTACAATGCTAGCATCTTGAGCGACTTTTGGCTTCTCATCACTCACCTGAGGTTCTTTTGCGGCTAATTTCTTACCTAACGGTTTATTCAGCCAACTCAAGTTTACTTCTTCTACATATAAATAAAAAGCAATAAAACTATCATCCCTGTTTAGTCCATGAAAATACACGGATCGTCCTTCCAACTTAGGGAGTGTTCCACCTTCAATTTCATCTATGCTCATGAGATAGTACAAAGGAATTTTGATTACCTTTTTTCCAAACTCCTTTTCTGCCCTACGATCTAAAGTAACCTCTACATAAAAATCATCCACATGTTTTAAATTCCCATTCTGATCTAATGTCGTAATCCATGTATTATTTTCCCTAAAAAAGTCTTGCTCCAACTTCTGAATTCCTTCTGTACTTCCTGTATAATTCAAATAATTCTTCTCAAAAGAATTTAAATTCACTTTAATATCTTCCACTTTTCGATTCGCATAATATTGTTTAAAAAATATCGTTTGTCCAATAAATATCGTCGCTAAAATTAACATGCATAATGCTGTTGTGAGAGTAAATAATTTTAGTACAATCCCTTTTCTCATACATTCCCCTCAAATTTATATCCGGTGCGCACTACAGTTGTAATGTATTTTGCTTTCTCTCCTAATTTATTTCGCAAATTACGAATATGACTATTAACCGTTCGATCATCACCGGCAAATTCGTATCCCCAAATTCTTGAAATCAATTGTTCTCGTGTTAAAACAATCCCTTGATTTTTCATAAAATACGCTAATATTTCAAATTCTGTATGCGTTAAATTAATGTCTGTTTTATCTACCATAACAGTGCGTGACGGAAAATGGACGTGAATACCGTTGATTGATAATGTATTATCTTCATTCTCTAAAAGTTGCTTTGTTACTTTTCTACTTTCTAACAATCTTTTCGCTCTTGCTAATAAAATTGGGGGGCTATACGGCTTCGTCACATAGTCATCCGCCCCAAGTTCAAATCCAAGTAACGTATCATCTTCATCTACACGCGCCGTCAGCATAATAATAGGAACCTCAGAAGTTTTACGGATTCTTCGGCAAACAGACCATCCATCAAGTTCCGGCAACATAATATCTAAAATAACTAAATCCACCTCTTCTTGCTCAAATACAACTAAAGCTTCTTTTCCATCTCTTGCTTCAAACACTACATATTGCTCACTCAAAAAATAATCTTTTAATATTTCACGCAAAATATCTTCATCTTCCACAATTAAAATGTTTTTTGACATAACTTATGTATCCCCTTCCGTTTTCAGAAACTATCACTTCATTTTGAATAACTACCAGTTAACTTCGCCTCGATAATATATCTATCTGGTGCATCCCCTATATAATCAAATGGATAGCAAGTCGTCAGTGTTAATACCGGTTCTTCTTTTTTTATAATAACAGTACGATCATCTGCATGGGTAATCCATGTCTTTTGAATTTCATATGTGTAAATTTTATTATCATACTCTAAAACAAGCGTATCTTTTTCTTTTAACTCCCCTAAATCGGTAAATACAGTATCCCGGTGTCCACTCAAAACAGTATGCCCACCTCCAGATGGCGTTGTCGTTAAATCACTAACGAACATTCCAACGCCTTTCTTCAAAGTTGCATCATCCGCTCCCCAATATATAGAAAACTTCTTCTTTATTTTCGGTATATGTAACATCGCTACCTTTTCTCCTTCTTTATGTTCTGTTTGAGAAGAAGGCACTTGGGAAGTTACAGGTGTTTCAGAAGAAAGTTCATTATCTTGTATATTTTCAAGGCTCTTTAGTTCTTTTTTTGTTAATTGTTGAGCAGAGCTTTTTCCTTTATACCATTCGACAGCGTAATATGCTCCCATAAATAGCCCTATAGCCATCAATATGATACCGATATAATTGAGTATCTTCATGTTTCATCCCTCCATGCAAAAAATGGTAGGAATAACCTACCATTTTTAATATATGAAATTATGCCATTCTTTATAGGACAATATTTGATTTATGCCTTAACTTTATTCCGACGATTCAAACCAAATAATGTACCTAGTGCTACAAGACATGCGCTTAGTCCCATCATTGCTACATTATTAGATGCTGTGTTTGGTAATTTCTCTCCAGCTTCTTTTGCTGCTTCTTTTTTTGCAATAGCTTCCTTTTCTTTCACTTGTGGTGCTACTACTTCTTTAGCCATATTACTTTTTTCTTGTACTTGTGCCGCTTGCTTTTTCGCTACTTCATTCTTCTCTTGCGCTTGCGCCGCTTCTTTTTTTGCTCCTTCATTCTTCTCTTGCGCTTGCGCCGCTTCTTTTTTCTCTGTATCATTTTTTTGCTGCGCCTGAATCGCTGCTTCTTTTTTTACTATATCTTGCTGTATTTGCGCTGCTTCTTCCTTTGTCACTGTTCCAGTTGAAGCACTTGCTACTGAAGAATATCCTACTGTTAAAAGTGCCATCGCACAAATTGGTAATAGTTTCTTTTTCATTTTATTTCTCTCCTCTTATACGTTTTACATCACTTCGCATCGGATGTATTACTAGAATAAACAAGAGATATAAATATAAGATGCAGATGAAATATATTTTATTTAAAGATTTCATTGTAGAAAAATAAAAAAACATCGCAATATATGCGATGTTTTTTCCAGAGTGTTGGGAAACCCTGAAGGGGTTCCCAACACTCCGGAATCTTTTTTGATTTTAGTGAAAGAAAACAATATAAAATCATAGAATTTA
>NZ_JBTREW010000034.1:0-36230 GCF_054823925.1 Bacillus sp. F9_6S_D1_P_5
TCTTCTGTTTCTGCAATTACTTCCACTTCTTCTCGCTCTTCTGTTTCTGCAATTACTTCCACTTCTTCTCGCTCTTCTGTTTCTGCAATTACTTCTACTTCTTCTCGCTCTTCTGTTTCTGCAATTACTTCCACTTCTTCTCGCTCTTCTGTTTCTGCAATTACTTCCACTTCTTCTCGCTCTTCTGCTTCCGTAATTACTTCCACTTCTTCTGGTATTTCCACAATGATTGTTTCTTCCAGTTTTTCTTCTGCTTTGACAATCACTGATTCTTCTGGTGCTTGCTTTTCTACTTCGATAGTAGGTTGTTCTATTTCTGTATTACGTTTAATTTCTTCTGATAATATTGTATCCTCGTGCTCTACTTTAGAATCTACTAATTCCGCTTGTAGAGTGTTTTTTTCCACTACGTCACTATCTTGCTTAGCATCTTCCATACGCTCAGCAATTGTTTCATGAAGTAATTCAGCCGCTGGAACTTCCTGCGGTGCACTAATTTCTTGAACCACTTCTTTTTCTTCTACTATAGGTTCTTGGCGTTCAATTTCATAACCGTTTTTCTCTAGCCATTGATCGACAACTGACTTTTCTTCCTTTTTACTTTGTTGATCTCGCTGATCAACACCTTCATGACTGGAAGAATTCGTTGCTTGTCCTTGTGAGAAATCAGATAATGTATATCCTTTTTTCTCTAACCATGCATCAACAACTGGTTTGCCCTCTACAGATATTTCAAGGTCTTCTCTTGCCTTTTCTTCCTCCTGCTTTTCTTCCTTTTTCTCTACTGAAGGACGATTATATCCGTAAATTGGCGAAATCATTTCTGTTGGACGAAATGGTCTACGGTTACTTTCTTGCGTAGGTGCAGATGCTTTCTTTACGACAGGCTCTCGTTCTGGTTCATATTGCATTTCCGGCTCTTCGTATGTAGAAACTACCTTCTCCACATACTGTCGTCTACTTCTTTCCACTTTGATTCCTCTTTGAATAGGCTGCTCTTCATACGTTACAGCTTGAACAGGTTGTTCTTCAAAATGCCCTGTTTCTATAACATCTTCTTGATCGAACCCATTATCTGGTACTAATGGAAAACGGCATTTACCTGCATTCCTACTTGCCATTTGTGCTTCTCTTGCTTCAGTGTAGTGGTTTACACGAGGAATTTTCGGCTGACTTTCAACTTGCTTTGGTACTTCTTTATTCATCGCTGTTTGTTCTTCCTCTTTGTTAAACAGCTTTTTCATCCAATCTAACATGCTTACCACTCTTTCTACTAAATAGTAACATCCTTTATTGTATCAGCATTCGGCAAAAAGTGCAGGTAAAATTAAGCATGTCATATTTATCCATAATATTCTAATTTACTACTGTTTTCATATAGAAAAACGCACCCTTACATGTAAGACTGCGCTTAAGCTTTACTCTTCCGATATTCATCTACACTATCCGTTACACTTTGCAATAAAGAATTTACATACTGTGGGTCAGATAGTTTTTTATCCTCTTCAGGGTTTGACATAAATCCAAGTTCTAATAGTACGCCAGGTACTTTGGACCAATTAAACCCTGAAAGGTCATCCCTAAATTTAATTCCATTTACCTTCACTTGCTGATTCTCTCTCATTTTATTTACGATCGTTTGAGAGATTTGAAGGCTTTCCGCATAAATCGCTTTCGTATACGGACTTCCTTCAGCCGGTGTCAATACAGCAAATCCACTTTGATTCGGATTTTCAGAACCATCTGCATGAAGACGTAAAAATAAATTCGCCTTATGATCATTCGCCAATGTCGCACGTTCTTTATTACTTATATCAACATCTTGTGACGTTCTTGTCATTAATACTTGCATTCCCTTTGCTTCTAACTTTTCTTTTAATACGAAAGCCATTTCCAATACGAGAACAGCCTCTCTTTTTTTCGTTACAACACCAGTTGTACCATCTGTCACTTTATATTTTTGCGTCGTCGCCCCTGGCCCAATCGGCTCTAAATTTAAATTCGCTTTTTGTTGATGGCCCGGATCAATAACAACGAGAAACTTTCCTTGTTTTTCATTACTCTCTACTTTTGGTTCATTATTTTGCAGTGGTTGCTCGGCTGGCTGCACTGGCGTAGCTTCCTCTTTCTTTTCTTCGGCCGGCACTTCCTCCTGCTTCTGCTCCACTTGCTCATTCGTTTGAACTGCTTGCGGTTCTTCTTGCTGCTTTTCTACCGGTGCGTCTTCCTTGTTATCTTTGATTTCTTCCTTTATAGAAGATGTTACTTCTTGTTTCGGCTCTTCTTGCGAACAACCTCCCATATATATGCCAATAAATGCAATCATGCTCATTATTTTTATATACTTCATATTTTTCTCCCATCACTTTGCACCGGTCTCAAAGTTTTTCTTATAATTGTTTTATAATCTCATCCATATTTCCAATGTGAACAGGTTGCCACGTCTCTGTACCACGCTCTGCAGTATAAACTAGATAAGCACCATCAGCCACATTTACGAAAACCGGATCCCCCATATCTGTTTCATAACCGATAACAATCCATTCCTCTTTCCATTTTCCATGTTCTTCACTTATTAATGAATTTTTATGTTTATCATATCGATAACCGATTTGTCCTTTTTCTAATTCATTTTCACTAAACAAATATATTTCATAAGAACCTAACTCGATATCTTGTTGTTTTGAAGTTTCAATTCGTTTCAGAAGTTCTGCGATTTTTAGTTGTTGTTTCATACGTCTATCTCCTTCTTTTTTTCTAAATTTTAACTATATTGTTTATGAAATACAATATAGATTTTGTGAAAAAAGGTGACATCCTTATAATATGAACGATTTTTTGAATATATCTGTCACAACTCATAATATATCAACGATTCAATAGAAAATATAAATTCCCCGGCGCAAAGTAAAAATAATGAAAAGAGAGGCTGTCCAAAAGGACAACCTCTCTTTTCTTATATCAATTAAAATTTAAACTCTTGTCCAACTTCAAAGCTATCTTCTAATACAAGAATACCTTTTTCTTGTGGAGCATCTGGAAGCTCTAATTCACGTGCTGAGCAAATCATTCCAGAAGAAGGAACACCGCGAAGTTCGGCTGGTTTAATTAACATACCGCTTGGCATTACAGCGCCGATTTTTGCAACGACAACTTTTTGTCCTGCATCAACGTTTGGTGCGCCACATACGATTTGTAATGTTTCTGTGCCGATTTCTACTTTACAAATGTTTAACTTATCAGCATTTGGATGCTTCTCTTTTTCAGCTACATAGCCTACAACAAATTTTGGAGAAAGATCTGCTTCTACTGTTTCTTCAAAGCCGTTCTTCGCTAAAATTCCGTTGATTTTTTCTACAAGTTCTTTCGTTAATGTTAGGTTACCTGTTTCTTTTACTTCTAAGTAAGAAGATGCATTAAAGATGTTGAATCCTGCTGTTTCGTTGCTTTCACGGTCATATACGCGTGCAACATCTCCTTTGCGATCAAAAGTACGGTTCTCTAAAGTAATATCTTGTAAGGCAACAATTAGAGTGTCACCAATTCCTTCAAGGTTGTAAAAAACGTTCACTTCGTTCATCCTTTCTCTTTTCCATCTGTCTTCTTCCGATTCTTCGCTAAAATAAAGATTGGTTCAAAGTCCCCATCTTCATATACGAATGAAAGTGATGTAATCGGAACATGCCCTTCGGCAAAAAATTTCATTGTCATTTGTGCAATAATATCATAACCGATTTCGTTGACGATATCAGCAATAATTAATACATCTTGGTGAGGAACAGCAACAACCATATCCCCAGAAATCTTTTCACGCATCGATTGTAATAACGATTCGTTTAAAATACGCGTCGCATCATACCCATCATTTGTGTTTAAAAAGTAGAATGTATTCCCTGCTACTGTGTCTTGTTTAAATTCATAACCTAATGAGCGCGCGTTGAATAATGCCATTTCACGCACTTGTTGCTCTGTAAGTTCTAATTTTTGTAATAGACGTTCATCAATTAATCGATACGTTTTATTCGAATCTAACGCGTAGTAAATACGTGTTTCCGCCGTATGATCCGTCATAATGAACGGATTTCCTTCTTCTGCTTGTTTCGGGAAAGAAGTAGAGCGAATAACAGGTAAAATCTTCGCCGCACTATTTTCTTCTTTATGCATCGCAATTAACGCTTCTTGTACGTAATAAGCAACCTCTTCAATCGCCTTTTCTTTATTCACTTCCCATTTTGCCACAACTCCTGGAAGCGATACGTTAATACCTTTTTTCGAGTCTTTCTGTTCTATACGTAGAACTTCTTTCTCGCTATCATATTGAAAGTCCCATTCCGGGCGAGATAATTTCTTCATTAACTCGTCTTTCATCTTTTTACTTGTCATCTTCATCTCTTTTTCCTCCCTTCCAAAAAAATAACCTCCCCCGCGAAGGTAGAGGTTGTTTTACAATTCAATTGGCAAATTGCCTTATTTTAAACCTTCAATAAACTCTTCGATTTGTTCTTGTGTTTTACGATCTTTGTTTACATAGCGACCTGTTTCTTCACCTTTATTGTACGCTACAAAGCTCGGAATGCCAAATACGTCTAATTTCACGCATAGATCAATAAACTCATCACGATCTACATAGTAAAATGAAAAATCACTATATTTCTCTTCTACTTCCGGCATAAATGGATCTACAAAACGGCAGTCTGGACACCATTCTGCTGAGAACATAAAGACTACATTCTCTTCATTTTTTAATTGTTGGAATTGCTCCATG
The DNA here is from genome assembly GCF_054823925.1 of Bacillus sp. F9_6S_D1_P_5. Taxonomy (NCBI): domain Bacteria; kingdom Bacillati; phylum Bacillota; class Bacilli; order Caryophanales; family Bacillaceae; genus Bacillus; species Bacillus sp. F9_6S_D1_P_5. The sequence continues at coordinate 4,766 of NZ_JBTREW010000034.1, forward strand.
CTTTCTAATGATTTCATCTATATTTCCTCCTCTAACGAGTGCATTTTTTCATGTTATAATCTTTCTTTTATACTACCATACATCGCGCACGGTGCAAGGTTTATGCTTGCTTTTCGTCATACTTATATTGCCCAACAAGTAACTTAACAACGTGTACAAATAATTCCGTACGGTCGACATAATCATCCGTAAAAATACCGATCGCACCTTCGTGACTACGAATATCTTTTCTCTGTACAAACTCTTCCATCACTTCACTTAACTCCTTGCCATCTTCAAGAGGCGCTAAAAAATCATCTGGTAATTTAATGCGCGCCCCGCCTGCAACGAATGTTTTACCGTCACTTGTTGCTAGCGCGCCCCAGTTACACATAAATAAACCGTGCTCCGTTTTCATTACGCCGCCTTCTAATCCAATACCAATTTGAGCTTCTCCTTCTTGCAGCGCTCGCTTCGCTCTATTAACCGCTCCTTGCATCGTCTCTTCATCTGAAAAAGGCTGGTTCGCTACTCCTGAAGGAACAGAAAGAGATGTAATTTCAGCATCTTTCCAAACCTTCTCCACAGCTCCAACTTTCGTTTTATTCTTCGATCCAACTACTACTTTCATTTCGTCCACCTCTATAAAAATTTATCATTTCGTTCTACTTAAATTAAACATCAATCACTACCATACATCACCGTGGCACCTATTCAACCTAAAAAAGAAGGTGGATTTCCTCACCATTACCGTCCTCGAACACAAAAACAGCCTTCCTCTCTTTTCCTATCCAGGGTCTTAATACATCATGCGAGCACCAATTAGGTACTGACCGCTCCCACACATGGATGGGTCATCTATTCAAGCCAAAAAAAGAAAGGCTCTTCAGCCCTTCTTCTCTATGCGTTATTCTTAATTGTCTCTAACGTCGTTTTGTCCGTTGCTCTTACAAGCTTCGTAATTAACTCTTTCGCTGCCGCATAATCATCAACATGTAAAATAGAAGCATGCGTATGAATGTAGCGTGCGCAAACACCAATTACTGCTGATGGGATACCAGAGTTACTTGTATGTACACGGCCCGCATCTGTACCACCTTGTGAAATAAAGTATTGGTACGGAATGTTGTGTGTTTCTGCTGTATCTAAAATGAATTCGCGCATTCCTCTATGCGTTACCATCGTGCGATCATAAATACGAAGAAGAGCACCTTTTCCTAATTGACCGAACTGCGTTTTGTCACCAGATGCATCGTTCGCTGGACTTGCATCAAGCGCATAGAAAATGTCTGGTTGAATCATATTTGCAGCAGTTTGTGCACCGCGAAGACCTACTTCTTCTTGTACAGTCGCACCAGAATATAACGTGTTTGGTAATGTTTCGTCTTTTAATTCTTTTAGTAATTCGATTGCAAGACCACATCCGTAACGGTTGTCCCAAGCTTTCGCCATAATTTTCTTTTCGTTTGCCATCGGCGTAAACGGGCAGATTGGCACGATTTGTTGTCCTGGTTTCACACCAATTTCAATCGCATCTTCATAGCTATCTGCACCTATATCAATTAACATATTTTTTATATCCATCGGTTTTGCACGTTGCGCGTCACTTAATAAATGAGGAGGAATAGAACCAACAACCCCAACAACAGGACCATTCTTCGTCATAACTTGTACACGTTGCGCTAATAGTACTTGGCTCCACCAGCCGCCTAACGTTTGAAAACGAAGCATTCCGTTTTTCGTAATTTGCGTAACCATGAAACCTACTTCATCCATATGACCTGCTACAAGAACACGTGGGCCAGTTTCGTCCCCTTTTTTCAGACCAAATACGCTACCTAAACCGTCTTGTACAATTTCATCCGCATATTTGCTTAATTCTTGCTTCATAAAACGGCGTACATCATGCTCAAAACCTGATGCACCTTGTAATTCTGTTAACGTACGAAATAATTGTAATGTCTCTTTATTCACGAAGTCCCCTTCTTTCAAACCTTAGTAGAATACCTCTTTTATTGTAACGAAATTTTCGAAATGTTTCTAGTTTCTTCTTTTTTAGCTGTATTTGCTTTATAATTATTATCGGTACACTATTTTTATTTTATAGAATTGAGGTGAAGATATGAGCTGGAAAGGTTTAGTAGCAGGTCTTGGCGTTGGTTTCGCAGCTGGTTATTTCGTTGCAAACAAAGTACAAGAACAATCCCATATTTCTTCAGAAAAAGCATTGAAAATGGTGAAACAAGCATTAAGTCATAAAGGTGAAATTACTGGCTCTTGGGTACATATGGTTCCAGAGACATTTGAAAAATATGATGTCGCGTACGAAGTTTATCGCGGCGGTCTTACAACGATGTTAGATGATATACAAGAACGATTTGAATTTTTAGTTGATGCTAAAACAGGTACTGTTTTAGAGGTTATAGCAGCATAAAAAGGAGGGTTCCCATTAGGTGAACCTCTTATTTTTTTTATTGTGGATAGTAATTGAAATGATATCGGCGATTTTTCGAATATATCAGCGCAACTCAATTTATATCAGCGATTTTCTAAATTTATCGGCGCAACTCAGTTTATATCAGCGGTTTTTCAAATATATCGACTTACCGACAAAAAATGACACCAAAAAGGAGGCTACCCCAACAGACTGCTGGAACACCCTCCCATTTTCATGCTTCTATACCCGTTTTTCTCTCTATCTTTTCTACAATATGCCCTTCCTCATTCCACTTTACTGCACGGTAGTACGCGTCATGATAAAACGTAAACCAAGCATCGTTTTCAGCGCCGTACTTCATCCATTTTTGCTTATTTTCAATCGATTTCATTGGATAATCATCGTATGCCATTACCCATAGTACATTTTGATGTGCGTGCGTCGGCAATAGGTCTGCTAAATGAAGCATCGTTTCTCCTCTGCTTTCTAAAGCAATAACTGCATGTCCATCACTATGACCGCCTGTATGGGCCATTTTTATTTCATCTGTAATTTCTATTTCTTGCTGGAATGTAACAACTTGATCTACAATCGGCTCCCAATTTTCCTTCCAATATGTATTGCGTGATCTAATATTTGGATTCCTCATTTCATTCCACTCTATTTCGCTTACGTAAACTTTCGCATTTGGAAAAGCTGGTACAAGGTGATTACCTTCCCACTTTGTTAAACCAGATGCATGATCAAAATGAAGGTGCGTCATTAAAACGTAGTGGATATCTTCAGGTTTTAATCCTAGTTTTTCTAATGATCCGTAAACCGATGATTCTTCTGTTACACCTTGATTTCGCTTCATCTTCTCATTCAATTTACCGTTTCCTATTCCGGAATCAATGAGCATATTGCCATCTTTCGTTTGCAACAGTAACGGATCTGTTCGTAAATAAATATGATTTGTATCATTATGTTTATATTTACGTGACCAAAGCACTTTCGGTACAACGCCAAACATCGCTCCCCCGTCTAAATGTGTGTTCCCGCCTTTTAGCCACGTTACTTTTATATCTCCAATTTGTAACTGTTCCATTTTTCATCCCCCTTTTCTTTCAATACTAACACAAAATTCTGATTATTTTAGTTTTAAAAAAAACCTATGCTTTACTGCATAGGCTCTGTACGATATTTCGCTTCCACTCGGTAAATACGATGACCTTTACTAGAGAATTTCTCTTCGTATTCCGTCATAATGTTTCCTTCATAATCACTATTATGAAGATCTAGGCTAAGGTAAGTTAATAACATACCATACTCAGCCATACTCATTAGAGAGTATTCAAATAAACCTTGGTTATCTGTTTTGAAATGAATTTCTCCGCCTTCTACTAACACTTCTTCATAATTGCGTAAAAATGTTTTATACGTTAAACGACGCTTCGTATGACGTTTCTTTGGCCATGGATCTGAGAAGTTTAAATAAACGCGATCAATCTCACCTTTTGTAAAGAAAACTGTTAAATCTTCAGCATCTTTATTAATTAACTTTAAGTTCGGTAATTCTTCTTCAATTAATTTATCCAGTGCATCTACAACAACACTTGTGAATTTTTCAATTCCAATATAATTAATATGAGGATTCGCTTTTGCCATATCATACATAAAGCGGCCACGACCTGTACCTACTTCAATATGAATTGGTTGTTCATTTCCAAATACTTCTTTCCAGTTACCAGCGCGCTCCTCTGGGTTTCCGATTACGATATGTGAATACTCATTAATTCGATCCATTGCATATGGTTTATGTCTTAAACGCATAGATGTCTCCCTCTCTTTACATAGCTATTTTAAAGGAATAATTCCTTCTTTCTGTTTTTAATCAATCTACCAAACAAAAAACCAAGTACGTACGAGCACTCGGTCCGTTTCTTTCAAGTATAAGATGTACCATTTTGATAAAAACTACATACAGCATTAAACATTCCATGACGAAACAGCTTTTTCTCTTACATTTCTAGAAAGAGAAAAACAATCGAAAGGATGATCCGTTCATGCCAATTAATCAACAACATCAATTAGAAGTGCTGAAAGATATTTTAGTCAATCACCAAAGTGATTGTTGCGGGACAGTTTCTGAATGCGAGCAATTAGAGCGTCTCATTCAATCGTTACTCGCAAACGATAATGTAAGTAGTGACGCTAAAGCAATGCTAAACGATGTATATTCTTATAGTCAATCGGGTAAATCTTCCTCTAATTTGGACAACCACATTTCCAATAATCAAGAACAACTTACACAGTGGATTGCTGGAATGGACAATTTTTCTTAAATATTACTCTGAAGCAAGTAGTTGCTGTAAATATTGATGCCAATATTCAGCTTCTGCTTGCTGCTTTTTTGTTGTATGCCATTGAATAGACAAAATCGTTTGTGCTATTACATACCATCTCATACGCCTAAGCAGCGATTCATCCATTTCAATATCATAATAACCGAGCCACTCACTCCATTCGTGGCGCGGAATGTACCAATATAATAACATACCAAGGTCTAGAGCTGGGTCAGCAATTACAGCTCCATCCCAATCAATTAAAAACAACTCATCTTCATCCGACAATAGCCAGTTGTTATGGTTTACATCACAATGGCATACAACGAATTCATTGTATTCAATATCTTTTAATGAACCCGTTAAGTATTGAAGGCCTTGCTGAATTGTTTTATCATCCCTTATATCTCCTCTTAAAACGAGTTGCAATTGTTGTAATAACTCTTGTGCGTGAAGCGGCTGCTTCCCAAGTCTTTGAATCATCTGTACAAGTGCTTTAGAGGAGTGTATTTTCTTCAAAAGTTTCGCAACACGTTCTAGTTTCATATCCTCTGGCTCTAGCTTCTGTCCCGGAAGCCATTTTTGAGCAGAAATTACATCACCGTTCGTTACCCTTCTTGTCCAAAGTAATTTTGGAACAATTCCTTCTGCTGACAATACCGCTAAAAAGGGCGATGTATTCCGCTTTAAAAATAACTTTTGTTGTCCGTTTTGCGCAATATATGCATCGCCCGTTACTCCACCAGCCGGTACAAGACTCCACTCTTTTCCTAATAATTGTTCCAACCATTCCATATTCATTACCCGTTAACAAATCCTTATCTTTTATAGTTATGAAAAGAAAAACCGCAACATTTCTACACATGTTGTGGATTCATATATATTTTACTGTAAATGAAAAGAAATTTTGGCATAAGCCAAAAACTCTCTATTTTATTTTACAAAACCAGTCATAGAATGACAACTTATCAAAATCGTCACCTTTGTCAATTCTACATTTATTACATTCTCATCGTCAAGTAGCGATTTGTCACATTATCGTCAATATATACGTGCTAATTGGAGCGAGCCTAAGTTCCTTTCCTCTAAATGAAGAAATTGGCTCTATTTTCGCTTGCTTTTCGTTTACTAACACATGCCACGTTTCTTCTTTCGGAAGTTGCACCGTTTTAACTTCTAAACCACTATTAAATAAAACGACAATCTCTTTCCACGGTCCAAGCGATTCTGCATGCTCTAGGTGGTATGCAAGTACTTCTGGAGATGTTTGCAAAAAAGTCGTGTGCTTTTTTATGAGGTCTGCATTTTGTAATCGAAATACTCCGTGCTCTTTACGAATCGCAATTAAACCTTTTATATAGTTAACGGTCTCTATCTCTTTCTCTTTTCGATCCCAATCTAATTGATTAATTTCATCGTCTGCATTATAACTATTTTCATTTCCTTGCTTCGTACGATAAAACTCTTGCCCAGCATGTAAGAAAGGAATACCTTGCGACAGAATGACCATTGCGCTCGCTAGCAGATGACGTTTTTTCAAAATCTCTTCCGACTCTTCATTGCTGCGTATTAATTTATCCCACATCGTCATATTGTCATGACATTCTACATAATTAATGCTTTGTACAGGCTCTAGAAACAAACCTGTTTCTTTCATACTTAACAAGCTTCCTGATGCTATATACTGCAAATGATTACAGTCTACATGCCCACCAAATGCAAAACCGCGCTTATTTATATGAAAGGTACTCCCTTTTATCCCATCACGAAATTGATCATTAAATTGCGCAATATGCGGCATTTTCTTCGCATTATTTAGCGTTGCTTTTTCTTCAGCTGGAAGTGGTGTTTGTAGATCCCATCCTTCTCCTAATAGCAATGCATCTCGTTTTATGTTTCGCACTTCTTTTTCTATTATGTTCATTGTATCAACATCTAAAATCCCCATTAAGTCGAATCGGAATCCATCAACATTGTATTCAGTAAGCCAATATAAAATGGACTCTACAATGAATTTCCTCATCATTTTTCGTTCAGATGCTATATCGTTCCCGACTCCCGTCCCATTAGAAGGCATACCATTTTCACCATGACGAAAATAATATCCTGGGACAAGCTTTTCAAATGATGATATCTCTCTTTCATAAACATGATTATATACAACATCTATAATTACTCTAATGCCGTGTTCATGAAACGTTTCAATTAACTGTTTACACTCTACTATCCTGTTATACGGGTCAGAGGGATTTGTAGCATAATATCCGGTTGGCGCATTGTAATATAATGGATTGTACCCCCAATTATAGGCAGAGGAAGGATTCGCCTCATCTACACCACCGAAACAATATAAAGGTAATAATTCAACATGTGTAACACCTAAATCTTTTATATGAGACAAACCTGTCAACGTCCCATTTCGCCCTGTTGTTCCTTCTTCCATTAGCCCTTTATACGTTCCTTTTTTACTTACTCCACTATTCGGATGAATAGTAGCATCACGAATATGCAGTTCATACAATATGGCATCTGTCATTGCTTGTAATGGTGGTAATTGCTCCCCCTTTGTTACAGTTGTCTTTTCTAAATCGATAACAATGCCATACTTCCCATTTACAGTTACTGACTTTGCGTAAGGATCCACCGCTTCATTCCATATTAAATTAATACAAACAAGAAATGTATACTTTTCTCCGGCTAAATCGCCCTGTAATGTATGAGTCCAAACTCCATTTTCTCCTCTATACATTTCATGATCGATATATTCTTTATCACTTTTATAAATTCTTACTTTTGCAAGTCTCGCAGTTGGAGCCCATACTTTAAATATAGTTGCTTCCTTTTGATACACAGCACCTAAATCAGTACCCTCGTAATAATACTTTTCATCAAAAATCGCTGTTCTTATGACAGCACCTATTTGTAAATCTGTTTCTTCATTCCGTTCATCTCGTACTGTATAATACTTCCCCACATCTAGCGGCTCTTCTATAAAGCACTCATACTTCGTTGCATCCGGAAGCGCAATCGTATGAGCAATCGGTAAATCTTTCACGTTACTTCCTTCTTGCAAACGAAATGTCCGGCTTGTTCCATACGCATGTGGGAGCAAAATTGTAATTTTATTCATTTCATCTAAATAGGCATCAAATGGACGTTTTACTTTCAACATAAAAAAATCACCATCATTCTTAAAGTTAAATGAAACGAGCTGCAAATGATAAGACTATTCTTATCAGCAAGACTCTATACAGTAACACATTATTCTTTATAGTATATTCACCTGTATAAAAAACGTTTTCATACATTCTATTTTTGTAATTTTATTTCAGCAATCGCTTTATACTTCGGTGTTTCCTTCACGTGAGATTCGTATAAAGTAATCGTATCCGCTTGAAATGATATTTCAGGCACTTTCTTTATATGTTCTAAATCAAATTTTCCTTCTCCTACCCATTTACGGGCAACAGTAATATGCGGATGATACGGGCGCGTTTCTAAAGAAAATCCATGCCCTTCACAAATAGCGTGCACTTGCTTTTGTAATTGGAACAAATCGTGATTCTCACTTACCTTCGACCAAAAAATACGCGGCCTATCTTCCATACCGAACGTTGAAAATCCTTGTAACGTAAACGATAATTCCTTTGCTTCTATAAGTGTTTGTAATCCATTCTTTATTCCTTCTAATTGTTCCTCTGTCGCACTACCTAAAAATGAAAGGGTAATATGATAGTCTTCTTTATGTACCCACGAACGAAATGGTAATTCCTCCTGCATTTCCTCTTTATAGTTAGACAGCACTTCTTTTATATGATTTGGTAACGTAATTGCGACAAAATAATGCGGCTCCATGTACATCTTCTCCTTCTTTCTATTGTTGCTTTTCTTTCTTATCTCATTCAATGAAAAAGAATTGAATTTCCCTACAAGTCTAACCAAGTTCAGGTCGCGTTAATAAATGAACTTATCTTGACTTAACAACAAACGACACGTAACAGAAAACCGTCCCAAAATATGTATCGGGACGGCCTCCTATTATTTATATATCTATTACTTCGCTAATTCATGAATTGCTTGCGCGTAAATTGCTGTTGCTTTTAATAAGTCTTCAATTTCAATGTACTCGTCTTTTTGATGCGCAAGCTCTTCTTTTCCAGGGAACAACGGACCAAATGCAACGCCAGCTTTCAATGAACGTGCGTAAGTACCACCGCCGATTGCTAATAGCTCTGCTTTTTCTCCTGTTTGTTCTTCGTATACGCGCTGCAACGTACGAATTAATACGTGGTCTTTATCAACATGATGCGGACGAGAGTTTGAATAATCCGCTACTTCAAATCCATGATTACCAACGTATTCTTTTAACTTCGCAATCATCTCTTCAAAGTTAGTCGTAACTGGATAACGTACGTTTAAGCCTAAATTACCACCATTTTCTTTCGTATAAGAAAGGCGACCAACATTCACTGTTAATGGTCCGCTAATATCGTCTTTATAAGAAATACCAGCTTTCTCTCCTAAAATATCTCCTGTAAATGTTTCTGTTGCAAATGTTGCAAACGAAGCCCCTTTCCCATCAAGAGCGACTTTCGTTAAGAAGTTTGCCAGTAATAAACCTGCATTCTCGCCCTTCTCCGGAGTAGATCCGTGAGCTGAAACCCCTTTAATTTGCAACGTCACCGTATTACTTTCTACAATTGCTTCACCTATTTTTTTAGCAGTTTGTAAATACGCTTCATATGCTACTGTAAGTGCATTTACATCTTCTCCTGTAATAATTGCTTCTGCAAAATCAGGAACCATATTTAAACGGCGACCTGATTCAAATGAAACAAGTTCATATGTACTTTTCTTCTCTTCACTACTACTTTGCACAACTTGTATATCAGAAATTCCTTTTTCTGCATTAATAATTGGAAAATCAGCGTCTGGCGCAAAACCGATTGTTGGCATTTCTTCATTTTTAAAGTAGTGATCTACACATTTCCAATTGCTTTCCTCATCTGTTCCTAAAATCATACGAACGCGTTTTGAAAGAGGTAAACCTAATTCTTTCACAATTTTCATCGCATAATAAGCTGCCATCGTTGGGCCTTTATCGTCAATTGCACCACGCGCAAAAATCTTTCCGTCGCGAATATCTGCACTATATGCAGGAGTTGTCCAGCCATCTCCTTCTGGTACAACGTCAACGTGACAAAGAATACCTACTAACTCTTCTCCTTGTCCCATTTCAAGATGACCTGCATATCCTTCTAAATTTTTAGAAGTAAAACCTTCATTTTCTCCTTTATGTAACATGAAAGATAAAGCTTTTTCTACACCTTCACCGAATGGTGCGCCCTCTTTCGCTGACTCTTCTTCCCATACACTCTTAATTTGTAAAAATTGTTGTGTATCACGAATTAAATCATCTTTTCGTTTTGCAACTTCTTCTGTCCAATTAATTGCTGACATCACGCATCCATCCTTCACTATATTGTTTCTTTCATCATAACAAACCGAAATCTCTTATGCCATACACGAAAATCAAATACCGAACAATTGTAATATTTCAGATACTTCTCATTAGTTTTTCTTTTATTTTTCTAAAAAAATTTGCAGGAATTTGGCGTTTTACGTAGAATTTTATGTGTTAGTTGACTGACCATATATACAATGTCAACTACCAATATTTTTCTATATGAATATTTGTTAAATTTCTGTAAAATTTAAGTAGATTAAAGCATGAATTTTATCATGTAGAGTACAATGGTAGTAACGACCTTCTTTCCTGAATGGGGTCAAAAAAACTAGTAGAGGAGTGGTTTTCTCTTGAAACCTACAACTACTCGTATGCTAACACGCATTAAATCAATTTATATGTACATCAATGAAAACGGAACGGTAACGACGAAAGACCTTGTAGATGAGTTCGGGATCACACCGCGAACGATACAACGTGATCTAAATGTGTTGCAGTTTAATGAACTCGTGTATAGCCCTTGCCGCGGTAAGTGGACAACAACAGGAAAGAAAGTGAGAATGACCTCATAACGAACAATAATTGTATGTAAATAAATACATACCCCTTTCTAACTCATTAGAAAGGGGTCTTTTCTGCGCCGAAAACCAGCACTATTTCTCAGTATCTACTTGATATGTTTTTAACATTTCTACTTCTTCATCTGATAGCTCTCGGTATTGTCCAAGTTCTAGCTCTTCATCTAATACTAACGGTCCCATCTCTGTTCTCTTTAGGTAGACTACTTTTTTCCCCACCGCTTCAAACATACGCTTCACTTGATGGAACTTTCCTTCTGTAATGACAAGCTCGATTTCAGAAATATCATCGCTTTTTAATATTGTAAGTGCACCTGGCTTTGTTTCATAGCCATCATCTAAAATAACACCTTTAGCGAACTCTTTTACATCCTCTTCTGTTACTACTCCTGCAACGTGTGCATAATATTTTTTCGGCACATGCTTTTTCGGAGATAACAATTGGTGTGATAACTTCCCGTCATTTGTTATCAATAAGAAACCTTCTGTATCGATATCAAGTCGGCCAACTGGGAACGGATCAAAGATTGCATCTTCTAACTCTAATAAATCTATTACCGTTTCATGATTATCATCTTCTGTCGCTGAAATAACACCTTGTGGTTTATGCATCATTAAGTAAACAAACTCTTTATATTCCACAACTTCACCGTGAATCATAACTTCTTGTTCTTCGACATTTACATGAACCTTCGCATCTTTCACTGACGTTCCATCAATTTTCACAACGCCGTCTTTCAATAATTTCTTTACTTCTTTTCTACTTCCATATCCCATATTCGCTAATAATTTATCTAATCTCACGTTTTTCACCTTCTTTGTTTATCATAGAAAAGGGGACGTAATTACGCCCCTTTTGATTTCAACTTTATTTTGAATCTATTACCAAGTTTACGCTGGATTTTCTCTAACGCTTCTCCGCCAAATACTCTTTCAAGTACTCCTGTGCGAATCGCTAACAATCCGTAAACAAGACCACCAATACCAGCACAAATCGCAACTGTAATAAGAGCGCCAATTCGGCCATCAGGCGAAATCATGAAGGATAGAATCCATTGTGATAACTTTACAGTAACGACCATTACAAGTGTTAATACTGCAATTTGGAATGTTCTCTTATATACAACACCAAATGAATAATGTACATGTTTTTTGATTTGTCTATTCGTATACCATACGGAAGCTAAGAATCCGACTGCTGTTGCTAAAATCGCTCCAACTGTACCGAAATAACGAATAAAGATTACGTTACATACAAATTTCAAAATAACACCCATAATAAGTGCGACAATCGCATGTTTTTGTTGATTGATTCCTTGCAGAATTGCTGCTGTTACTGTAAATAAAGCGAATAACAACGCAACCGGTGCATACCACATTAATACTTGTCCACCTAGTGGATCTGAGTCGTAAAACGCAGTATAAATCGGATATGCAAGTGTAGAAATACCGATAACTGCTGGCAATGTTAAGAACATATTTGCCTGGAATGTTTGTGTAATTTGTAACTTTAAATAACGGTATTGTTTTTCAGTAAATGATTTTGTAATCGCTGGTACAAGCGTTAAGCTAAACGCTGTTGCAAGTGATACAGGAATCATAATTAATTTATGCGTCCACATTGTGAAAATACCAAGTGCTCGCTCTGCGATATCACCTTGGCCAATCGCCTGCATAATTGAGTTAAATGTCAATGTATCAATTTGTTGATATAAAGGAATTGTTAACCCAATTACAACGTAAGGAATCGCATATGCAAATAATTCTTTAAACAATTGAACAGTACTCACTGTTGATTCTGGTGCAGTTTGTTCAATTAAATATTGATCCAAATGTTTTTTACGTTTTAACCAGTACCAAATTAATACACCGAGTGCTCCAACTGCTGAAACGAATGCTGCAAATGTCGCTACCCCAACTGCTGTTGCAACTGTACCGCCAAGTACTTTAATAACGATGAAACTACCTGCTAATAAAAAGACGATACGAATAATTTGTTCAATAATTTGCGAAACAGTAGTCGGCCCCATCGATTGGTGACCTTGGAAATAACCACGAATTAAACTCGCTGCTGGTACAACAATAAGTGCAAAACTTACAAGACGAATGATCGTCGTAACTTCTTCTACATTACTGTGTATACTTTGTTTACCAAGCATTGCTTCTGCAAACAGTGGCGCTGTCATGTATAGAACTAGGAACGAAAGAACTCCTGTTACTATCATCATAACCATTCCCGAGCGGAACATTCTCCGGCTCGTTTTATAATCGCCAAGCGCATTATATTTGGAAACAAATTTGGAAACAGCAAGCGGCACCCCTGCCGTTGCAATACTTAAAAAGATGGTATATGGAATGTATCCATATGTATAGAGCGTTCCGCCTTCTGTCCCTACTAATGCATGAAACGGAAAGACGTAAATCATGCCTAAGAACTTTACTAAAAATGTCCCTAGCGTAACAATAAGTGTTCCGCGCAGAAATTTCGAATCGGACATACAAAAATCCTCCTACATCTACATAAAGTGAAACTATAATGAATTGAACTATTCGAACATTTGAGGACTATTAGACTTCCCCTAACTCTTAAGGTTTTAGTCTTATGGCCCACAAATAAAAGGATAGTGCTGAACTCTAACTTTTGTATTGTACCACAATTCTCCCTTTAAGCAGTACTTCACTCTATTTTTCTTTTAAGGGAAAACATGCTATTCTTTTAGGCAGGAAATGTAGAAAATGAGGTCGATATATTATGCATTATGATGTTATTGTCATCGGCGGCGGGCCCTCTGGGCTAATGGCTGCAATCGGTGCTGCAGAAGAAGGCGCAAATGTCTTACTTCTTGATAAAGGAAATAAACTAGGACGTAAACTTGCGATTTCTGGTGGTGGCCGTTGTAACGTAACGAACCGTCTACCACTTGATGAGATTGTTAAACATATACCAGGAAATGGCCGCTTCTTATACAGCGCTTTTTCTATTTTCAATAATGAAGATATTATTACATTCTTCGAAAATCTCGGTGTAAAACTGAAAGAAGAAGACCATGGCCGTATGTTCCCTGTATCAAATAAAGCACAATCAGTAGTAGACGCACTTTTAACACGATTAAAAGATTTAGGTGTAAAAATCCGTACGAATACACCTGTTGAAACAATTGAATATGAGAACGGTCAAACGAAGGCAGTCGTACTACAAACTGGCGAAGTGTTCGAAACAAATCATGTCGTTATCGCTGTTGGTGGAAAATCGGTTCCTCAAACTGGCTCTACTGGAGACGGATACGCTTGGGCTGAAAAAGCCGGGCATACAATTACAGAATTATTCCCAACAGAAGTACCTATCCTTTCAAACGAACCATTTATTCGTGATCGCTCCTTACAAGGTCTTGCTTTACGCGATGTAAACTTAAGCGTATTAAACCCGAAAGGAAAAGCTATCATTTCTCATAAAATGGACATGCTCTTCACTCATTTCGGCCTATCTGGTCCTGCCGCTCTTCGCTGTAGTCAATTCGTCGTGAAAGCACTGAAAAAGTTTAAAACGAATACCATTCAAATGAGTATCGATGCATTGCCAGACGAAAATAGTGAACAACTATTCCAGCGCATGCTGAAACAAATGAAGGAAGAACCGAAAAAAGGAATTAAAAACGTTTTAAAAGGTTATGTACCTGAGCGTTACTTCCTATTCCTATTAGAAAAAAATGAAATTGATGGCAGCGAACAAGCTGGACAAGTTTCTCACGAAAAGATTCGTGCACTCGTGAAAGACTTTAAAGAATTTACTGTGAATGTAAATGGTACGCAGTCAATTGAAAAAGCATTCGTTACTGGCGGCGGTGTATCCGTTAAAGAAATTAATCCGAAAGAAATGTCTTCTAAATTCACGAACGGCTTATATTTCTGCGGAGAAGTTCTTGATATTCACGGTTATACTGGTGGCTATAATATTACATCCGCTCTCGTTACTGGTAGAATTGCCGGAACTACAGCTGGAGAAAACGCGAAAATGCAATATTAAAAAAAGAAACAGGGCTTCCTGTTTCTTTTTTTATAGGTACATGCAATGATATCGGCGATTTCTCAAATATATCAGCGATTCTTCAACCTATATCGACGATTTCCCAAATTTATCGACCTACCGACCAGAAGCGACAAATATCCGCTCGACCTAACTTCCCATTGCTTTTTTGTTGCTTTATATACCTTAGTACCTTTATATTTTATATTGTTGAATATTTGAAAAAGGGTAAGGGGAAAACATATGAGAAAAAAAGTCATGATGTCTTTAATGCTAATGACGTTTCTTTCTGCGGTAGAAGGAACGATTGTTAGTACAGCAATCCCTCGTATAACGAGTGATTTGTCAGGCGTCGAACTTGTTAGTTGGGTATATGCAATTTATATGCTTGCAACAGCAGTCTCGACTCCAATATACGGAAAGCTTGCTGATTTATTTGGCCGTAAAAAAGTCTTACTTATCGGAGCTACAATCTTTTTAGTCGGTTCTGCACTTTGCGGAGTCGTTACATCAATGGAACAATTAATTTTCTTCCGCGCTCTTCAAGGTATTGGTGCTGGTGCTGTCATGCCAATCACAATGACAATTATTGGAGACCTATATAGCGAAGCGAAAGACCGTGCGAAAGCACAAGGCTGGATGAGTGCCGTTTGGGGTGTATCTGGTGTTATCGGACCGTTAGTAGGTGGATTTTTAGTTGATTCCCTATCTTGGCGCTATATTTTCTTCTTAAACGTTCCATTCGGAATTATCGCTTGCTTAATGATTGCCATTTACTACAAAGAATCTATTAAACCAGCTAAACACCATATCGATTACCTTGGTGCAACAGTCTTCTCATTAAGTACGATTGCTCTACTATATGCACTATTAACAGGCAGCAGTAAGCAAAACTGGGGAGACATTACAATTATCGGCCTATTAATCTTTGCCGTCGTTTCATTCATTATTTTCTTATTCATCGAGAAAAAATCTCCGGAACCATTAATTCCGCTAGCACTTTTCTCTAACCGTACATTATCTACGATAAACATATTAACGCTTATTGCTGGCGCAATGATCATTAGTATTACAATGTACCTTCCAATTTGGAGCCAAGGTGTATTAGGAAAAAATGCAACGGAAGCCGGACTTATTTTAATGCCAATCCCTGTTATGTGGACATTTGGCGCTATTTTCTCCGGTAACTTAGTAGGCAAATTAAAAACGAAACAAATCATTTTACTTGGAGCTAGCATTTTATCAGTCGCTACGTTCTTATTATTTACATTATCAACAAATTCACCATCGTTCCTTATTTATGTAGCAGTCGGATTATTCGGCTTAGGAATGGGGCTTGTGACACCAATTTATATGGTAACAATTCAAGCAGCCGTACCAGCTCATACACGCGGAACAGCCGTTGGTTTAAACACATTTATTAATACATTTAGTCAAACGTTAGGTGCTGCAATCTTTGGAACAATCTTTAATACGATGATTCATGCACGCGGCATTAAAAACCTTGACCTTGTATCTGGCGGACACGGCGGAACTACAGCAAGTGTAGCAACTGAATCACAATCCGCATTAGCAGCAAGTGTACACGTCATTTATATGAGCACTTTCGTATTAGCAGTATGTACATTAATTATCGCTTGGCTTTTATTAAAGCCAGCTACACAAACAAGTGAAGAGTAAAAAGAGGATGACCATTTCGGTCATCCTCTTTTACTCTTCATTCTCCACAATATGTTTCAGCATGGACAATTTATTATCCCAAAAACGTTCATAATACGAGAGCCACTGTTGTAATTCCTCTAATGGTTCTGGATGCAAGCGATATATCTTCTCTCTACCGCTCTTTCTTCCGCTTACTAAATTCGCTTCTGAAAGAATATGAAGGTGCTTTACAACCGCAGTGCGACTCATCGGAAAGTGATCCGTTATTTTGGAAATCGGTAACTCTTTGTCACTTAATAACCGTATTACTTCTCGGCGGGTTGGATCAGCGATTGCTTGAAATACATCATATTTTGCTGCTGATGAGGACACTTAGCCTTCAACAACCTTTTTCAGTTTTTCATTTACAATCGCTACCCACCCTCCGCTCATTCTATCGCGAATAATAGAACTCTTCGCATTCGCTTTCGGAAGAATTTCATCAGGATGTTTCCAACCGCCGTGAATTAACGTAAATTCTGTTTTATTATCTCCTAGGTCTTTCAGATTAAATGAAACGACCCAACCATCTGTATCCCATGAGAAAGATAGATAGTTTGGCTCATCGATTTCTAACACTTTACATGGCGATGGTCCAAATGGTGATTGCACATGAAATTCATGTCCTACCTCTAATACAAAATCATTTGGCATAAACCATGAGGCAATCCCTTCTGCAGTGGATACTATATTCCACACCTTTTGAATAGACGCGTTAAAAACGATCGTTTGTTTAATATCAGTTAATGTATTTTGTTGTTCCATTTTCATTCTCCTTTATTCGGCAATTAAATATAACACCTTTTGGTTATATTTTGATGATATAACACCTTTTAGTTTCATGTCAACGCTAATTCTTTTTTACCGTTGAGAAATTCTCAACATTTTTTCAACAGGACAAACACCCTCTGAGCATTCCCTCATAATATACTCACAAAGGCAACAAAAAATAAAAACTTCTCTCAACATGAAACTCCATCATTCATCTTGAAAGAAGCGCCTTACCTATATCATGCGTATTTCGTCTCTCCTCCTTCCCTCAGGGACACTACGCGAGATATAAAAAATCAGAAGGAATATGCCCACCATTTGAGTAGGTAGTTATTTCTCTTCTCCTCAACATTTTCTTAGGAGCGAAATGACTATCGACTCACTTTTTTCAAACAAAATAAAAAGGGGTTGAACGCTATGTTCTATTGCATTAACTGCTCTGATATTCATCATGAAAAACATCCGAATGATAAAGTATTCAAAAACGGTTTTTATATTGATCCATTTTTAGGTGATCGTTATCACCTCGGTATGTGTAAAGATGCCCAAAATCATGAGACTGGGGAGCCTCTTTTAAAGACAAAGAATTTAGGCACAACCCAATCTATTATGAATGTATTACCGACACATGTTGTCCCAACATAAAGCATAAAAAAGAGCTGGGTCATCCAGCTCTTTTTTATGCTTTATAAACGATCATTGCTGAAAAACAATAAATTTGGTTTTCGTCATCGTTAATGGAAACACCGACTTGGTACTTAATATCTACAAAGTTACTATCATCAATCTTTTTCAAAAAAACATTTACAGCGTCTTCTAAGTCTTTTTCGTGACTTTCATCAAATACTTTTACACGAATCATGTTAACACCATCCTAGATCGCAGCCCTCCGCCGCTTGATTATTGCCACGGTGCGTATCTATGATGCGATAAAATTTTCCGTCTTCATATATATATCCGTCTTCTAACACATATTCTTTACCTTCAGTATAGACATAAAACTTACCTATCATAAATTTACTCGTATATAATTCCAAATAATCTGGCCTAAATTTAGCTACAACTTTATTTGTAATATCAATTTTTATTGTGCGCCCCACCTTCTCTCCCTCCTTTGCAAAGAACGGATTTAGGTATATTGTATTAGCGATTTTACATTTTATGCTTAAAAATAAGTGGATATGCCTTCCTTTTTCACCTGTACTATTTTTCTAAAAAAATCATAGATAAGTAAGAGCAAAAAAATATATAAAAAAAAAGAGTTTTTACTTATTGACTCAAATATAATTATTATGGTATTATATAAAATTTGATATTTTTATCAACTTATGTTATCATTAAAGATGGTTACCACATATGGAGGTGGATGATTTGTTTCAAATTGGTGATAAAATTGTTTATCCAATGAACGGCGCAGGAGTCATCGAAGCCATTGAAGAGAAAGAAATATTAGGAACAATACGTCAATATTGTGTGATACGTATCATTAGCAAAGATATGCAAGTAATGCTTCCTATGGATCAATTACAAAAATCAGGTATTCGTTATATCGTAGATAAAGGTACGTTAGATGATATACTTCTTGAATTTCAAAACGGGGAATCAGACACATCACTTTCTTGGAAACAAAGATATACAATGAATATGGAAAAAATGAAAAACGGCAATCTGCAAGAGAGTGCAGAAGTTGTTCGCGATTTACTTCGCCGCAATAAAGAAAGAGCATTAAATGCGAGCGAAAAACAAATGCTAGATAATGCACGAAAAATGATGATTAGCGAAGTTGCACTCGTGCAAAATGTTTCTGAACATCAAGCAACAGAATTTCTTCAAGATACAATTAATCATTAAATTTAAAATAGCCGACCGCTATTTTTTTTTGCTTAAAAAAAGGACAAAGTGATAAACCTCTTTGTCCTTTTTTATTATCCGCGCCCTGCTTGGAACGATGGATATAACGTCATGCCACCGTCTGCAAATAACGTAATTCCAGTTACGTAACTTGCCTCTGAGGAAGCAAGCCACGTTGCGACTGCTGCAATTTCTTCCGGTTTACCGATGTAGCCCATCGGTATCATACTTTCTACGTCAGCACGTTTTTTAGGATCAGCAAACTTCTCTGCATTAATTGGCGTATTTATTGCACCCGGTCCAATATTATTTACGCGAATGCCTTTTGGTGCGTATTCTAGCGCTAACGTTTCTGTCATCAGTTTAATGCCGCCTTTACTCGCCGCATAGTGCACAAATAGTGGCCACGGAATTTTCTCATGAACACTCGACATATTAATGACAGATCCTTTAATATCGTGCTCTACAAAATATTTAATCGCTTCACGGCTGCCTAAAAAAGCACCTGTTAAATTTGTATTGATTACTTTATTCCAATCTTCAAGCGGCATTTCATGCGATGGTACCGCATTTTCTATCCCGGCATTATTAATCATAACATCGAGCGTACCGAATTCTTTCACAGCAGATTGAATGAGGTTCACAACATCAGACTCAACCGTCACATCACCTTTTACAGCAATCGCTTCTCCGCCTACTTTTTTAATTTCCTCTAATACATCATGTGCTTCTGACTCTCGTGAGCGATAGTTAATCACTACTTTCGCTTTCTCCTTAGCAAACCTCACTCCCATCGCTCTTCCAAGACCAGTTGCTGATCCTGTAATAACGACTACTTTCCCTTCTAAATCACTATACATTTCCATACCTCCTTTAACTTTTTGCTATACCTAACATAATTCCGGCTGCAATAATAAAAACGATACCGATAACAATACCTGTTAATTGACGTTTCGTTTTCTTTTCACCTAATATAAGAATCCCGCCAAGCGTTGAAATAATAATTCCCATTTGTGATAGCGAGAAACTTGTTGCCACTCCAACACGCGGCTGCGAAATGAATAAAAACATATTTCCAGCTGCCCAAATTAATCCTGGAATAATATTTCGTATTGCATATTTATTAAATGGATGATGTTTAAAAGTAAGCAAAATGCCCCCTAACACCATACCGACTGCTTGTGGCAATAAAGCTGACCAACCATCTACGTTAAATAGTCTAATTACTACTACGTAAACTAAATAACCGACTGTTGAAATCAATAAAATGATAATGCCTCTTTTAAAATTCCCTGCTTGCTCTGCATTCTTTTCTTCTTCACTTTGAAGTGATGTTAAAATAACACCGATAATAATACAAATGAGAGCTAATACACCAAGGACGACTGATATCGTCGTGGACCACTCATGAAATACGATAACTCCAAATAAAGTCGTCGCAACTAATTGAAGTCCTGTTGAAATGGGCATCGTCCTCGAAACGCCCATTAAATCAATACTTTTTAATTGATTCGCCTGACCAAGTGCCCAAAATAAACCTGACACAACCCCAACTCCGATAACAGTAGGAGTTAATACGGGCTTCATAAAAATATAAACAACAATCGAGAAAATAAGTGCACCAAACGTTGTACCGAGCGTTTGACTATACGGTCCTCCGCCCAGTTTCACGTTAAATAGCACAATACTTCCCCAAAATAGAGCCGGTAAAATCGCTAAAAGTATGTCCATCGCTCATTACCTTTCTTTACTGAATGTCATAGATCATCACTCTGAATCATTAGAGTGAGCTTTTATTTTTTCTCTTTCTCGTTCACAAACTTGTTCTGCAATAGCACTAGAAACATTCTTTTCTCGCTCCACTTTCTTTATCTTTACGTGATCTACATGATCTTCCAAAGTAAGTGTAACTTTATCATTCGGCGGATTATGTGCACCTTGAAACGTAAGAAATTGTAGCGTAATTTCAAATCTAGGAACGAACTCACCATTCTTGCCGAGACGTTTTATACTTATAACTGAAGCACATTCATATTGATCTTCTGTCACTTGTCTAATAACCGAATAATACCTATTCGATAATGCACTCTCTAAAAGCTGCTCCCTTGATTCTTTCGCGAAAGAATCAATTGGAGTAGAGAAAAAAACCGCACATAGCATTGTAATAACTACACATATTTTTTTCATAACACCCTCCTTGTTCTATACGTTAGTGTTCGCAAAACTGCTATAAAAAAACGACTTCCCTATGTAGGAAAGCCGTTTTCATAAATCCAATATTAACCACCGCTCACTGGTGGGATTAGTGCAACAACATCACCAGATTGGACCCTGTCATCTTCATTTGCATATTCTTCATTAATTGCAACCATAATTGGCGCTGTCATTGGTACATTATATTCTTTAGCAACAATATCTTTTAACTCTGCAACCGTAATATTTTCTTTCTCTATTTGTAACTCACTTGTTCCAGCTTCCTCTTGCAAGTATGCAAATAACAATACTCGAATCATACTTATAGCTCCTTCCCAGGCTCTCCCGCCGGATATGGCGTTTTTTCTAATTGATCACCAATCCAAGAGTCTCCATCTTCCCAAAACTCCTTTTTCCAAATCGGAACAATTTGTTTTATGCGTTCCATAATATATTCATTCGCTTCGTAAGCCGCTTTACGATGTGGTGTTGAAACAGCAACCACAACCGCAATATCAGAAATTTGTAGTGTACCGATGCGATGTGTAATCGCAACGTGTGTACCCGGCCACTTCTCTTTCACTTCTGAACCAATTTTCTCTAGCATCTTTTCTGCCATCGTTTTGTAAGCGACGTATTCTAAGTATAATGTACGACGCCCTTTCGTAAACTCTCTAACCGTTCCAATAAATGTTGTAACAGCGCCACATTCACGGCGAATAACCTTCTTCGCTACCTCTTCAACCAAGATTTCTGTATCAATTACTTCATAATATGTATTTGTCATTTCGTACTCCTTACCGTTTGTACAAACCAGTCTATATACAAATCTTCTTCTGTTATATGAAATACTTTATATTCCTCTCGTAAGTTTGCGGGAGCATCATGCCACGTAATAACCGCTACTATATTTTCTACTTTATGTAAAAGTTCAACGTCTTCCGTAGAACGAAGTAACACTACTTTCGGATAGCTCTCTTTTTTATAGCCTTCAATTAAAATTGTATCCACTTCAAAAAACTCATATAAACGAACAATTTCTTGCAAAGACCAATCCTCTCTTAATGACGAAAGCGAAAGTAATCCAGCGCCTTCTACACTACTAACGACAGCACCAGCCTTTCGGTGCCTCTCACTATCTTTTTGCGCTACTTCCGGAAATCCTCCGTGCCCGTGGTGTTTAATGGTAGCAACTTTCATTTTCCGTTCCGCTAACTCATGCACTATTTTCTCAACGAGCGTTGTTTTCCCGCTATTTTGATACCCTACTATTTGTAAGATTGAAGGGGCTTTGCCCATGGCCAATCACTTCCCTCGGCGTGCTCTAACAATAATACAGATACTTTCATCCCTGCCTCAAATCCTCTCGTTCCCCCAGGCAACACAATAAAAGCATTCGCATCAGCAAGTGAAGATACCGCACTTGACTTATCTAAACCGACGGGCATCGCTTGTAATGCCCCTTCCACAATTGTCACCTTCGCTCTTACAAAACGAGTAAACGGATTTGGCTTTGGAAAATCTTTTTGTAAAATAGCATCTGCTCTATATACGTGAGGCTCCTTCGCATACAAATATGTTTTTATAATCGGATGCACAAATAACTCAAAGCCCACGTAACAAGCTGACGGATTCCCTGATAAACCGAAAAGTAACTTTCCATCAACTTCAGCTACGGTCGTTACACTTCCTGGTCTCATCGCTATTTTATTAAAGAGTACATTCGCTTGTAATCTTTCATAAATAGCCGGCAAGTAGTCATAATCTCCTACCGACACACCGCCTGTCGTAATTAAAATATCAACTTCATCTATCCCTGATTGAACGGCTGTAAAACATGCACCTAACTCATCGGCAAGTTGGCCATAATAACGGACTTGCCCTCCGGCTTTCATAATTTGAGCCGCAATCATATACGAGTTACTATTTCTAATTTTCCCCGGCTGTAACGACTCATGTACTTCTAACAATTCACTTCCTGTCGTCACAATACCAATAACAGGCTGTTTTACAACTTTCACAGTACTATATCCAAACGTCGCTAATAAGGCCGCGACACCTGGATTAATTGCAACGCCTTTCTGAACGAGAACTTGATTTTGTTTTATATCTTCTCCTTTAAATGACACATTGTCACCACTATGAAAAGGACGCTTTAACTTCATATATGTTTTTCCGTTCTTCTCAAAACCTTCCGTCAGCTCTAGCATTACGACCGCATTACAATCATCCGGAATAGCTGCTCCCGTCATAATACGAACCGCCTGAAAAGATCCTACTTCTTCTGTAAAAACAGATCCCGCCCCAATTTCTCCTATTACTTCAAACTCAATCGCATTCTCTTGATTTGCTTCTTTCGTATCTTCTGCTCGAATTGCGAAACCATCGTAAGGTGAACGATCAAAATGAGGAACGTCATGATCAGAGACAACATCCTCCCCAAGAATTCTCCCGTAACTTTCCGTAATAGAAACCTCTTCTACTTCACCAATTTTCGCATATTTCATTACTCTCTCTACTGCCTCAGCAACTTGAATCGGAATTCGTTTTTCTACCATCGTTTCTCACCCCATATTTGCAATTTTTTTTATCTCGATTAAACTTTATATATTAAATAGAAATTACTTCAAGGAGGAATTCCATGTCTTCATTCACACACTTTAATGACCAAGGACGCGCGAAGATGGTTGATATAAGCGACAAAAAAGCAACCGTTCGAACAGCAATTGCGTGCTCTAGCATTGTCGTTACAAAAGAAATTTACGATAAAATCTCTCACAACGAAATCGGGAAAGGTGACGTATTAGCAGTTGCACAAATCGCTGGTATTATGGCTGCGAAACGCACTTCTGATATTATCCCAATGTGCCATCCTTTATTATTAAAAGGTGTTGACGTTTCTTTCGATTGGAAACAATCCGAAGAACAATATCGATTACTTATTGAAGTAAAAGTTAAAACAGAAGGTAGCACGGGTGTTGAAATGGAAGCTTTAACAGCTGCTTCAGCTACCGCTCTTACCGTTTACGATATGTGTAAAGCTGTTGATAAAGGTATGATTATTGGCGAAACGTACTTACTTGAAAAAACAGGTGGAAAAAGTGGAGATTATGCGAGAAAGTCTTAACCTTCTCTCTGTTGAACCTAAAGGGTTTCTTTAGGTTCAACCTATATATCTTGCATATAAACGTTTTGCTACATTTATATCATTCGTCCCATGAATAAACGCCCTGCCATCTGTAAATAAAACAAAACGAAACTCTTCTACCGGAAATGATAATAAATACGGAGTAGCTTTCACATCCACACTTCTTTGTAAGCGCTTTTTAATTTCTTCTAAATTAAATTCATTCCGCACACCTGGACGGATTTGTACTGTATTTCGGCCACATAACACTTCTGTTTTCGTTTGTGCTTCAAATGTTAAACTTGGATATGTACGTAATCTTCCGCAAGATAGACATGTGTCTTTTTTCTGCCTATTCACTTTAAATGCCATCTGTTGATTATTCCAAAGATCAAACGATAACATCGTTTCTCGAAGCGCCCCATAGTCTTCTACTAATATTTTCAGCGCTTCTGTTATTTGATGCGCAACTACTAATTGTACTGCCGGCTGTATAATACCCGCCGTATCACATGTTGCTCCGCTCGCCGGATGCTCCATTAAACAGCGGAAGCACGGTGTTTTTCCTGGTAAAATTGTATACGTTACTCCGTAGCTTCCAACACAACCACCATATATCCACGGAATATTATACTTTTGTGAAATATCATTAATAAGAAGACGCGTTTCAAAATTATCTGTCGCATCTAATATTAAATCTACATCATTCACTAACTCTTCCATTTCTTGCACTATTACATCAGTTACAACCGGATTTATTTCCACCTCAGAATTAATCGCTTTTAAATGCTCTGCCGCTGCTACCGCCTTCGGTTTATACTGCTTCGCGTCTTCTTCGGTATATAATTGTTGCCTTTGTAAATTGCTCCATTCTACATAATCACGATCCGCAATTGTTATTTTTCCAACACCTGCTCTAACAATCGCTTCTGCATTTGCCGCACCAAGAGCACCAGCACCGATAATAAGCACATGCTTCTCTCTAATTTTTCTCTGCCCTTCTTCTCCAACACCAGCAAATAATATTTGTCTTGAATATCGCTCCTGCATACGATAGCCCCCTTTCTTATCCTCCTATATAAGACATTTCAATTTTCGGACGATTTTTCGCACTTTCTTCTGTCCGTTCATCCGAATACCTATCTTTTCTATTCATCCATACATCTTGTATAACTCTTAGTAACTCATTATCCGAAAGCTTTCCTCTCAGAAGTTCCCTTATATCCAAACCCTCTGTCGCAAATAAGCAAGTATAAAACTTTCCATCTGCCGAAATTCTAGCTCTCGTACAAGAAGAACAAAATGACTCAGAAACAGAAGTAATAAAACCGACTTCGGTATTTGTTCCAACGTAACGATATCGCTTCGCAACTTCACTGAAATAATGTGCTTCAGCTGGCTCAAGCGGATACATGCTATGAATCATCTCAATTAACTCTCGCTTTGTAACGACTTGATCAAAGTTCCATCCATTTGTACTACCAACATCCATAAACTCAATAAATCTAAGCGTGATTCCTTGCTCTTTAAAATACGCAGCCATCGGAAGTACTTGATGATCGTTCATCCCTTTTTTCACAACCATGTTTACCTTTACATCAAGCCCAGCCTCTTTCGCAGCCATAATTCCCTTTATAACAGGTTTCGTATTAATATTTCGGCCATTAATGTCCTTAAATACATCGTCATCTATTGCATCTAAACTAACATTTACTCTATGTAATCCAGCTTCTTTTAATACTTTTGCTTGTTTCGTTAAATGAATCGCATTTGTCGTTAACCCTATATCTAACAGCCCGTCAATTTTCACAAGACGTGCAATAAGCTTTGTTAAATCTTTACGAAGCAGCGGCTCGCCACCAGTAAGTCTAATTTTTCGTACACCGATGCTAACAAATAGTTTTGCCAAACGCTCAATTTCATCAAACGTCAGTAAAAACTCATCTTTCAAAAAAGCATAATCTGGCCCAAACACTTCCGCTGGCATACAATATGTACATCTAAAATTGCAACGATCAATGACAGATATGCGCAAATCTTGAAGTGGGCGTCCAAAAAAATCTGTAACCATCTCCTGCATCGCCACCCTCCCTTTCTGCCAAATTTCTCTCTTTTCATTCTATTATAATATATTTTCGAACTGCGATGTTTTTGCTCAAGTGAATAAAGTGAAACTTTCCTAACCAATTAGACTTCCTACTTATAACGAGATAAAAAACCTTGAAGCATAAAAGCCCCAAGGTTTTCTCCCTATTAACTTAACCTAATAATAGTTAGCGTAGCTCCTGGTGTTGTCGTAGATAATGTAGCTATTGCAAGTAATCCAAATAACTGCAGACTAATAACAGCTCCAGCAGGTAAATTAGCAATGATTGTCGCATTAAATGAACCTGTAGCTACTGCTGGTGAATTTATTGTTCCTGCAAGCGGACTGCCATTAACAGTTATACGAGAACTTACAAGTAAAGAGGCTGTTAAATTTATTGTATAAGCTATATAGTAGTTCCCCGCATTCGCAACTGTAAATACGGTATTTCCTCCGCTAACGGTAATTCCTGGACCAATATTTTGATTGTTCGGCAACGGTACATTTGTACCACCTAACAAAACAGAAATAGCACTTCCTGATGTATTATTCGCAAATGAGTACGTTGCAGTTGTACTAACTCCCGTGGCTCCGGTACTTCCGGTTGCTCCCGTATCTCCTGTGGCTCCGGTACTTCCCGTTGGACCCGTTTCTCCTGTGGTTCCGGTACTTCCCGTTGGACCTGTTTCTCCGGTAGGACCCGTTTCTCCCGTTGAACCTGTATTTCCTGTTGGACCGATATCTCCTGTTACTCCGGTACTTCCGGTTGTTCCTGTATTCCCGGTTGCTCCCGTACTTCCCGTGGCTCCTGTATTTCCCGTTGCCCCCGTATCTCCCGTGGCTCCGGTACTTCCCGTTACTCCCGTGTTCCCAGTTGCTCCCGTATTTCCTGTTGGTCCTGTACTTCCTGTCGAGCCGGTGACTCCCGTGGCTCCGGTACTTCCGGTTGCTCCCGTTTCTCCTGTGGCTCCGGTACTTCCCGTTGGACCTGTTTCTCCGGTTGCCCCGGTATTTCCCGTTGAACCCGTTTCTCCTGTGGTTCCGGTACTTCCCGTTGGACCTGTTTCTCCGGTGGGACCCGTTACTCCCGGTTGCTCCCGTATCTCCTGTTGGACCGGTATTCCCCGTTGGACCCGTATCTCCGGTTGGACCTGTACTTCCAGTTACTCCTGTATCTCCTGTTAGACCTGTATTTCCCGTTGGACCCGTATCTCCGGTTGCCCCCGTATTTCCCGTTGGACCTGTTTCTCCGGTTGCCCCAGTACTTCCCGTTGAACCTGTTTCTCCGGTTGCCCCAGTATTTCCCGTCGCTCCGGTACTTCCCGTTGGACCCGTATCTCCGGTTGCTCCCGTACTTCCCGTTGGACCCGTTACTCCGGTTGCTCCCGTACTTCCGGTGGGACCGGTATTTCCGGTTACTCCCGTACTTCCCATGGCTCCTGTATTTCCGGTGGCTCCTGTACTTCCCGTTGGACCGGTATTTCCTGTGGCCCCCGTGCTTCCCGTTGGACCCGTATCTCCTGTGGCTCCCGTATTTCCTGTTGGGCCGGTATTCCCAGTTGTTCCTGTATTTCCCGTCGCTCCGGTACTTCCCGTTGGACCAGTATTTCCGGTTACTCCCGTACTTCCCGTTGTCCCTGTCATTCCAGTCGGTACTGGAGGGAAAGTAGGGCCGACAAGATCTGGGGATAACTTAAAATTAGAATTTATCAACCTCTGTATTTTTTGATTTTCATCATTTCCTCCCACTACTCCCACCACCTCCCAAAAAATACAACTACAAAATATGTTTCATATAAGGTGAAACATATTTTGTAGGGGGTCTTACTGCCCGTTAATGCCGGATAAAAACTCACCTTCTATTTGAATTGTATTTTTCAAAAAGGCCTCCAATACTACTTTTCAAACAATTACTCCTATTTTTATGCTATATAAACTCTTCTTATAAATAAAAACTCCCCCTACGATTTTAGGGGAGTCCAGCAGTCGAATCAAAATTATCTGTATTAGGGACAGCTTGTGCTATACTCGAAACATTTGCACTTTGCCCCATATTTGTTCCTGTTACAGTACCGGCAGGAGTACCTCTTGTATATGTTGTCGTCACCGAATCACCTGGCTGTAAACAAAGCTTCGTCTCCGTTCCTATTACCGTAACAACGTCAATCCAAGTACACCCCATTGAACCACTATACGATTTTGTAGCAGTAAATGAAGTATCACTCAAATTATCACCAGTAAATATATTCCCAGTGTTATTCACAATAACAAACTCTTTTATATGAGCAGGCATAATTACACTCTACCTTTCCTCTATGAACCTAATGTACGTGTACTCGTTGCTAATGGCGGAAGGAACACTGATGTCCTAATCACCGCTTCTGGTTGTCTTTTCCCATTTAAAAAAATAGCCGCACTCGACCCTCCAGCACCTGCATATATTTTTGCTACAGCTAAAGGTGAGATATCATAACAATCGCCGACATTAACAGCCCCTGTATTATTAATAATTTTTACTTTCCGCAAGTTAATCCCCATTTACCTATCCCCCTTTTGTACACTGTATGCAAAAGAAAAAAACTTGAAACAAACACGTTTCAAGTTTTTTTAAGCTACTTATTTAGTTTCTCCCTCATATTGAAGCATACCACCAACCATATTCACTGTTTTAAATCCTTGCTCATTTAAATAATGGCATACATTTTCACTACGCATTCCCGAACGACAAATAAAGATATATTCATTCTCTTTATCAAAGAAATCTACTTTATTTGGGATATCGCCCATTTTAATATGTACAGCTTCTGGAATTTTGCCTGCCGCTACTTCTTCGTCTTCCCTTACGTCTACTAAAAATAACGTTTCTCCGCTTTCTAAACGCTCTTGCACTTCTTCTGTAGTAATTATTTTAACTTCTGTCATATGTCGTTCCTCCTTATATACAATAAAACCTTTAATCTCTTCCTTAAACAAGCATGTCTAATCAATTTTAGCATGCGAAAGAAAGAACGCAAAGAACGGAAAATTTATTTCTCAATTTTCTCGCAAAACTTATTCTTTACAAACATAACTCGTGCATTGTATCCTCAATATACTTGTTTTATGAGAGGAGTCAATGAAAATGACACTTTTTCTTTTCATTATGGGCATCATTTTCTTAATCGCCGCAATTATTGCACTTAGTATGAAAAATAATAAAAAGATAAAATCACCACAAGAAATGTCATTCTTATTTCTATTACTTAGTATCGCATTCTTCGGTATAGCAATTGCCACATATATTTTCCGTCTACAAATCATATAAAAAAAGGTGCCTACTACATACATCGCACCTTTTTCACACCATTTATTTTCTACACAAGGCTAGACACTTTCCGATTTAAAAATTCATAAACTTTCTTTTCAAATAAATGAATATCAAACGCTCCCGCCATATGCCCATTTATACTTTCTATCTCATACACTTCCGCATATTTCCCTTGTTTTTGCAAAATATCTACCATTTTATAATTATAACGTGATGGCTGAAGCAGGTCTTGTTTGCACGGAATCATAAGTACATTCGCTTCTATGTTAGACAGTGCCTCTTCTAAAGATGAAAATCCATGCGCAATATCATGTAATAAAACTGCTTTCGCAGTATATATCCACGAATTTGCATCTACTAAAGCTATACTTCTTTTTGTAACTTTATTTATTTCTCTCTCAAATGATGTTAATGTAGAAATCTTTTCATAAGGGTCTACTTCTATACTATTACGAGGAAATGTTGTTTCATAAAAATGCTCATCAAACGCGTTCATAAACATCATTCTATTTGCTAAATGAAGCCCCTTCATTGGCTGCTCTTCTCCGTATCTTCCGCCATTCCAACTTGGATCTAATTGAATAGCTTCAATGGCATTTTGCGCTACATTTACCGACGTAATAATTGGATTTTGCGGATTCGTAATAACACCAATCATCCGCTCTACCATATGAGGATAATGAACAGCCCATTGCTGCGCAATCATCCCGCCAGCTGACGGTCCCATTACAGCATATAGCCTCGAAATCCCCATATCTTTGATTAACTCATATTGCATACGAGCTACATCAAGAAAGGTAAAAACCGGAAAGTCCATCGCATATTCATCTCCAGTTTTCGGATTAATCGATTTCGGTCCTGTTGTAATCACATAAGGGTTCTTCACCTGCACATTACAAAGATTATCAGTGCATATAACGAAGTATTTATTTGTATCAATTGCTTTTCCTGGTCCAATTAAACCATCCCACCAGCCAGACTCCTCATCATGCGCCGTATATTTTCCTGCCGCATGACTCGTTGCACTAAAGTAATGACAAACCAAAATCGCATTTGACCTCTCTCTATTTAAAGTACCATACGTCTCATACCCCATTTGAACAGGAATTCCCCTACCATTTTGAAATGTAAACTCTTTTAAAATAAACTTCTCTTTTTTCACAAATTGCACAGACTCGCCCTCTTCCTGACATAGTATGAATTGCTTACTAAAGGATTTTTTCTATGCAAACCAATCTCCTCCTCCTTTTCATAAATAAATGAATAATATACAAAATTAGCCACAAAATAGCACTATATTACACAATTAAAGAGGGCATACATATGATTTGGAATTGGCTACGTAAGAAAAAAAAATCAAATACAACAGATAACTCGGAGCAACAACCTAACAATCAAGAAGATAATAACCAAAAACAGACTAGAAGTATGAAACATAATAAAGATAACAATGGCGAGCAAAAAAAAGAGGAACATAAGGAGTCTTCTCAAGACAAACAGCAACATTCTAAGCAAGGCGACTCAGCAGCTCAGGATAAACAACAAAGTTCTAAACAAGACGACTCGAATCAGGATAAACAACAAAGTTCTAAGCAAGGCGACTCGAATCAGGATAAACAA